>ONNS01000030.1 GCA_900319275.1 uncultured Eubacteriales bacterium | reverse complement strand
CGCAATCGCAGCAATTTTGCGATTGCGCCGTACATTATTTGCGAATTTATACATTTGCGTGCGCGGGAGGGGCAAGCCCCTCCCCTACGGCAGAACCATCATTTGTGCAGCTAATCCGAATTTTGCAACAGCCCCGTTTTTTTATTCGATATTGCGCTTTTTGACCTTGACGGTCGAGGCGGGGCGGGACTGCGGCTTGTCGGAGCCGAACTGGCGCACGGCCTCGGCAAAGGCCTCGTCGATCGAGTTCTCCGCGCCGCTGCTCTGCTCAATGCGGCGGACTTCGGAGCGGGCAGCGTCCTGCGCACGCTCTCGCGCGGCGGACTGCTCGGCGCTGACGTCGCTCACCATCCGCTCGATCTTCTCGCTGTCGGCGGGGGCGACGGGCTCGGCGGGCTGCTCGGTGCCGAAGTACTTTCGCAGCTCTTCCAGATCGATCTCCCGGCTCTCACCGGATGCGGCGGCAAAGCGCTGTGTCCGGGAAGGGGGCTGCGCAGCGCGGCGCTCCTTTGCCTCCTGCTGCCGGCGGCGGCGCTCGATGCGGGCCTTCTGCTCGCGCAGATGGCGCCGGCGCAGCGCACGGTAGCGCAGGACCAGGATGATGTAGAGCACGGCGAAGATCACCAGGCCCCAGATCAGCGCGCGGACCCAGCGGTTATTAAAGAAGTCGCCAATGCGCGCGCGGATGTAGACGCTGCGGGAGAGCTCCACGCCGGTGTTGGTCACCAGCGGGATCGGACCGTAGGCCTTGCCGCCGACGGTGATCGTCACCGAGCCGAGATCCGCTCCGGCGGCGATCGGCGCAACCAGACGGGAGGTATCGATCGAGACCTGCATCTCGCGCGTGGCGAGATCGGTGTCGTTCGGCAGCAGCAGCGTCACATCGTGCTCGGGATGGAGGATGATGGAGTCCTCCTGGCCGTTTTCAACGGTCACCTGCTGCACGGGCTCGGAGGCGGCAAGCACGAGCTGCCGCGAGAAATTGTTGTAGACCCAGTCGTACAGCCCCTTGGTGGCGACAAAGCTGCCGACCTGAGTGGAGTTGGAGTTGTTGGGGCCGTCGCAGCCCATGACGATCGCCAGCAGGCGGATGTCGTTGCGCTCGACGCAGGAGGCCAGGCAGTAGCCCGCGGCGCGGGTGTAGCCGGTCTTGATGCCGCTGGCGCCCTCGTAGATATAGCCGCTGCCGTAGATGCCCTCGATGCTGATCAGGGCGTTCGAGTTTGCAAGATGCCGCTCCGGCGTGGCGTTGGTGGCGGCGATCGAATAGGTCGCGGTGTTGACGGCGTCGGCAAAAAGATGATGGCTCATGGCCTCACGCGCGATCAGCGAGAGGTCGCGGGCCGTGGTGTAGTGGCCGACGTCCATGCTGCTCAGTCCGTTGGGGTCGACAAAGTGGGTGTCCCGGCAGCCGAGCGCGGCGGCCCGGTCGTTCATCTCGTCCACAAACGCGTCGATGCTCCCGGAGAGGTAACTGCCGATGACGTTGCAGGCGTCGTTGGCCGAGGCGACCATCGCGCAGTAGAACAGATCCTTGAGCGTCATGACCTCGCCGGAGACGATGCTGGCGTTGGTGGCTCCCTCTACCAGGCCGTTCTGGCAGTCGAGCCCGGCGGCGACGGCGTCGTCGAGATTGACCCGGCCGCTCTCCACCGCCTCGCACAGCAGCAGACCCGTCATCATCTTGGTCAGGCTCGCGGGGGTGCGGCGCTCGTCGGCGTTCTTTTCATACAGGATCTCGCCGGTCTCTTCGTTGAGCAATATCACAGCCTGCGCGGCCACGAGCGGATCGTCCAGTGCCGCGGCCGCCGGCGCGATCAGACTCATCGCCAGGCACAGCAGAAGCAGCAGAGGAAAAACACGGAATTTTTTCATTTTAGGTCTCCCGTTTTATTCAGGGTTATGGTATACTGATTGCACTTAGAGGATTCGAACCTCGTCGATTCACGCCAACAGGGCATCACGGATCCGAAAAGATTGTTCTATTATATATAATTTCGTATTCAATTGCAACAGGTAAAAATGTCGAAGGCTGTCGAGCGCGTGCCGAGGGGACAGAAAAAACAGGAGGAAACAGGAAATGAACAACATCAGAAGAATTCAGGAGAAGCTGATCGAGAAGGGGCTGGACGCCATTCTCATCACCGATGAGAAGAATCAGCGCTACGCCGCGGGCTTCCCCTTTACCGACGGCTTCGTGCTTGTGGCGCGTGACCGCGCCTGGCTGATCACCGACTCCCGCTATATCGAGGCGGCCGAGGCCACTGTGGACAGCGAGCTTGTCACGCTGCAGCTCTTCGGCATGGGCAAGAACCGCAATGACCTGCTGAAAGAAGATCTCGCCGAGGCGCGCGTCGAAAAGCTCGGCGCCGAGGAGGAAAAGCTGAACCACGGCGAATATCTGGCGATCGAAAAGCTGACCGGCCTGACGCTCCACCCGGCGCAGAGTATTTTGAGCGAGCTGCGCGCCTCCAAGACCGAGGAGGAGATCGGCTATCTGATCGAGGCGCAGCGCATCAGCGAGGCTGCGCTCGAGGAGACGCTGCACATCATCAAGCCCGGCATGACCGAGCGTGAGGTCGCCGCCGAGCTCGTCTACCGCATGCTCCGCCACGGCAGCGAGGGCAACTCCTTCGATCCGATCGTCGTCACCGGCAGCAAGACCAGCATGCCCCACGGTGTGCCCGGCGACAAGATCATTCAGCCGGGTGACTTTATCACGATGGACTTCGGCTCTCTCAAGCACGGCTACTGCTCCGACATGACCCGCACGGTCGCCGTCGGCTCGGCCACGGACGAGATGAAGAACGTCTATGAGACCGTTCTGAAGGCGCAGCTGGCCGGGATCGCGGCCGCCCGCGCCGGCGTGCTCGGCAAGGAGATCGACGGCGCGGCGCGCAAGGTCATCACCGACGCCGGCTACGGCGAATACTTCGGCCACGGCTTCGGCCACTGCCTGGGTCTCGATATCCACGAGCCCCCCTTCGCCGGCGCGCGCGGCGAGGTGCCGATGCCGCTCAACTGTGCCTCCTCGGCCGAGCCCGGCATCTACCTGCCCGGCAAATTCGGCGTGCGCATCGAGGACGTCATGATACTGCGCGCCGACCACGCCGAGGTCATCACCAAAGCGCCCAAAATGGAGCTTATCATATTGTAATAGAGGAAATAGACCGAAAATCGCGCCAAATCCCGCGAGCGGGGAAAATTTTTCTTGCAATATAGGCGCTGATACGGTAAAATATATAGGCAAGTCAGGATATTGTCCAATTCTTTATCGGGAGGAACCCTTATATGATCACTGCAGGCGATTTCAGAAACGGTGTCACCTTTGAGATGGACGGCCAGGTTATGCAGGTCGTCGAATTCCAGCACGTCAAGCCCGGCAAGGGCGCGGCCTTCGTCCGCACCAAGATGAAGAACGTCATCACCGGCGCTGTCACCGAAACCTCGTTCAACCCCACCGCCAAGTTCGAGAATGCCACGGTCGATCGCAGAACCATGGAGTATCTGTACAACGACGGCGATCTCTATTATTTCATGGATCCCGAGTCCTATGACCAGGTCCCCATCAACAGCAGCGTCCTCGGCGACAACTTCAAGTTCGTCAAAGAGAACATGGAGTGCACGATCTACTCCTACAAGGGCAGCGTGTTCAATGTCGAGCCTCCCTTCTTTGTGGAGCTCGAGGTCACCGATACCGATCCCGGCTTTGCCGGCAACACCGCCACCAACGCTACCAAGCCCGCCACGCTCGAGACTGGCGCTGAGATCAAGGTTCCCCTGTTTATCGACCGGGGCGAAAAGATCAAGGTCGACACCCGTACCGGCGAGTATCTCAGCCGCGCCTGATACAGAACTCTGATCAAAAGCTTGAAAAGCCTTTCAAGCTTTTGATAGCCGCCGAGGCGGCGTAGAGTTCGTATGAGATGACTTTTGCAAAGCCAACCGCACTTGTGCGGCACTTAGGCTTTGCAAAAGCTCAAATTAAAATCAAGGATTTTAATTTGAGAACAGTATGAGATCAGACCAAGAAACAGGGGAGAGAAAACTGCTCTCCCCTGTTTTTCACTTTCACATTGATTTATGAAAGGACGGCTTACCATGAATCTTTCTGAAAAAGCGGCGTATCTGGACGGACTGAGCGACGGACTCGGTCTGAAAAAGGATGGGAAGATGGGCTCGTTCTGGACGGCGCTCAACGGCCTGCTCGGCGACATGGCCCACCAGATCGAGGAACTGAAGACCAGCCACGACGAGCTTGGCGACCTTGTGGACGATCTGAGCGATGAACTCGACGCGCTCGAGGAATACGGCTTCGATATGGAGCCGCTCGACGAAGAGGACGATTGGGAAGACGAGGACGGCAACGAGGATGAGGACGACACGGACGACGATGATGTGATCCGTTTCAACTCCCGCGACGGCATCCTGAAGCCCGGGCAGAAGCCTTCGCCGTATGACGACGAGGAAATGCACGACTTCTACGAGGAAGAGGAGGAGCCGGAGGGCGACAAGGACGATCCTTCGCAGCTGCTGCCGCTCGATAAGCTGAGCTACAACGGCGTCCTCTATGACGTGATCTGCCCCAGCTGCGGCGAGGAGATCACACTCGACGAGGAGCTGCTGCGCCAGGGCTCGACCGTGTGCCCGATCTGCGGCGAGCTGCTGGAGTTCGACATGTCGGAGGACAGCGGCGAAGACGATGCAGAGGATGACGAGACGGAAGCTGACGAGGACGAGCCGCTCGAACCGATCGTCCCCAGACTGGACCCGGACAAGGACTGAAAGCCGTTTTATAACAGCAGATAGGAAATGCAGCTCCCGTCAGTCGGCAGAGCGATCTGCCGACTGGCGGGAGCTGCGCGTGAAAAGGATCCCGGAGGAAGTTCATGCCCGCTCTGTCAGAGAGAAAACCGCATATCGCCTGGAGCCTCCTGCCGGTTGTCTTCGGCCTGGCCTGGCCCACGATGCTCGAGCAGCTGATGCAGACGGCCGTGCAGTACATCGACACGGCCATGGTCGGCTCGCTCGGCACCCGGGCCACGGCGGCCGTCGGCTCCACAACGACGGTCAACTGGCTGGTCGGCAGCACGGTCTCGGCCTTCGGCGTGGGCTTTCTGGCCTATATCGCCCAGGCGATCGGGGCCGGGGAATTGAAACGCGCCCGCCGCGCCGCCGGACAGAGCGTGCTGGCCGTGCTCGTGACGGGGCTGCTCTTCACGGTGCTGACGGTCTCCTTAAGCCCCTGTGTCCCGGTCTGGATGCGCACGGACACAGCGGTGCAGCCGCTCGCCGCGCGCTATTTCCGCATCCTCTACCTGCCGATGCTCGCTCGCGCGGCCAGCGTCATCTTCGGCACCGTGCTGCGCGCCGCCGGAGATACCCGCACGCCGATGCGCACCGGCATCGCGGTCAACCTCATCAATGTTGTTTTGAACTTTCTGCTGATCTATCCGAGCCGCACGCTCTCGCTCTTCGGCGCGCAGCTGCCCGTCTGGGGCGCGGGCTGGGGCGTGGTCGGCGCCGCGGCGGCCAGCGCTGTCAGTTTTGTCTACGGCGGCGTTGCGATTACGATCGCCTTCTTCCGCCATCCGACGATCTCGCCGAAGGGCGAGACACTGCGCCCCGATCCTGAGATCCTCCGGCCCTGCCTGCGCGTTGCGTTCCCGAATATGCTGCAGCGCTTCGGCGCCTCGCTCGGCTATGTGTTCTTCGCCGCGATGATCAACTCGCTCGGCGAGACGGCCACGGCCGCCCATACGATCGCCAACACGGTCGAATCGGCCTTCTACATCCCCGGCTACGGCATGATGACGGCCGCCGCCACGCTGACCGGCAACGCCATCGGCGCGCGGGACAAAAAGCGTCTCGGAGACCTGGCCGGTGTGATCCTGGCCGCGGAGGTCACGATGATGCTGCTCTCCGGCGCGCTGCTGTTTGCCTTCGCGCCGGCCATGGTGTCAGTTTTCAGCCGGGACGCGGCCGTGATCGCGCTCGGCAGCACGGTGCTGCGTATGGTGGCCTGCTCCGAACCCTTCTACGGCGTCTCCATCGTCATCGAGGGCATGCTCCAGGGCGCGGGCGAGACCCGCGTGCCCTTCTTATTTAATATTATCGGCATGTGGGGCGTGCGCATCGTCGGCACCTTCATCTGCACGCAGCGGCTCGGCATGGGTCTTGTCTCGGCCTGGGGCTGCATGATCGGGCACAACCTGCTGGTGTTTGCGATGTATGTCTTCTATTATAATAAGGGTCGCTGGAATCCTTTGGACAAACTGCGCACAAACTGAAGTTTGGAACACTTCACAAAAAATAATCCGTATTTTCTGCATTTCTGCTGAAAAAACTATTGACAAGACGGTTACAGACTGCTATACTGTCAAAGCACGCGCTACAAAGGCGAGTGTATGCGTTGAAGCGGGAGATTGCTCGTGAAGCGAGGTAACTTCCGTGGAGTATGTCCGGCACCGGGTGCATTCCCGATGCGCAATCGGGCGGCTGAAACCGATCCGGGCCCAGGCGTATATCGCAGGGACGGCGATCAGACCGGCTCCACAGCCGGTTTTGTTTTCGGACCTGGCTTGATACGCACGGCCGTGTGTACAGAAAAAGTCGGTTTCATCCGTACGATAATACTGAAAGCTAATAGGAAGAAGACAAAGATTTGCGAGATGGATTTGTGCCAGGCGAGGCGCTTCCCGCAGCGAATAATGGAAATATATTTGCAAGGGAAGCAACGAAGCATGGCGCGAAGCCGGCCGCAAAGATCGTCTGATCTCCTGTTGGATTTCAGTATCAACAATGGCGGAGCCAATGCCGCCGAAATCGTACGAAAAGGAGAAATACCAACATGGCAAACAACAAGAACATGATCCGTATCCGCCTCAAGGCTTACGATCATCAGCTCATCGACAAGGCCGCCGAGACCATCGTCGAGGCTGCCAAGCGCACGGACGCCAAGGTGTCCGGCCCCATCCCCCTGCCCACCAAGACCGAGATCGTCACGATCCTGCGCGCCGTCCACAAGTACAAGGACAGCCGTGAGCAGTTCGAGCGCCGCACCCACAAGCGCCTGATCGACATCATGAGCCCCACCCAGAAAACCGTCGAGGCCCTGATGAATGTCGAAGTCCCCGCCGGTGTCGAGATCGAGATCAAGCTCTGATTTCCTGCACCGTACCAATTGAATGACCCATAGCCCGCAGCTTGCGTGTGCGGGCGGGTTAAGTTGCCAGCCTCTGGCCGCGAGCCATGCGAGGCAACCAATAACCGAAGGAGGAAAAAACATGAAAAAAGCCATTATTGGCAAGAAGGTCGGCATGACGCAGATCTTCGACGAGGCTGGCCGTGTCATCCCCGTCACCGTCATCGAGGCCGGCCCCTGTGTGGTCGTCCAGAAGATGACCAAGGAAAAGGAAGGCTATGAAGCCGTCCAGTTCGGCTTTGAGGAAGTCGCCGAGCGCAAGCTCTCCAAGCCCGAGCAGGGCCACCTGAAGAAGGCCGGCGTTGCCAACCTCAAGCACCTCAAAGAATTCCGCCTGGAAGACAGCAGCAAGCTGGAAGTGGGCGACACCGTGAAGGCCGACGTCTTCGCCGAGGGCGAGAAGGTCGACGTCACCGGCGTCAGCAAGGGCAAGGGCTATGCCGGCACGATCAAGCGTTACGGCCAGGGCCGCACCCCCACCACCCACGGCGGCGGCCCTGTCCACCGTCACGCGGGCTCCATGGGCTCGAGCACCGATCCTTCCCGCATCATGCCGGGCAAGCATCAGGCCGGCCACATGGGCGTTGACCAGGTCACTGTGGAGAACCTCGACATTGTCAAGGTCGATCCCGAACTGAACATGATCGCTATCCGCGGCGCCATCCCCGGCCCCAAGGGCGGCATCGTGTACATCAAGAGCACTGCCAAGACCCAGATCGTCAAGAAGGGCGAGACGGCAGGCGGAGAGCAGCATAAATGCCTAAAGCTAACGTTTTCAACATGGCAGGCGAGAAGATCGGCGAGATCGAGCTCTCCGAGGCCATCTTCGGCATCGAGCCGAATAAGAGCGTGCTGCACGATTCCGTTAAGAATCACCTGGCCAATTGCCGCCAGGGCACCCAGAGCGCTCTCACCAAGGGTGAGGTTTCCTTCACCACGAAGAAGCCCTGGCGTCAGAAGGGCACCGGCCGCGCCCGCGCCGGCTACGCCGGATCTCCGGTGTGGACCCACGGCGGCGTAGCCTTCGCTCCCAAGCCCCGGGACTACAGCTACACGCTCAACAAGAAGGTCCGCCGTCTGGCTCTCAAGTCCGCCCTGTCCGCCAAGGCTGCCGAGAACGAGGTTCTCGTCGTTGACGGTCTGAAGATGGACGAGATCAAGACCAAGGCTTTCGCCCAGTTCCTCAAGAAGGTCGGCGTTGAGGGCAAGGCCCTTATCGTCACTGAGAATGTCGACGAGAAGGTTTACAAGTCCGCCCGCAACATCGACGGCGTGTTCACCACCATCTCCACCATCCTCAGCCCCTATATGATCCTTACCAACGGCGTCATGGTGGTCGACAAGGCCGCCCTCGCCAAGATCGAGGAGGTGTACGCCTAATGAAGAGCGCATACGATGTCATCATCCGCCCCATCATTACCGAGCAGTCCATGGAAGACCTGGACATCAAAAAGTATGCCTTTGAGGTCGCCAAGGACGCCAACAAGGTCGAGATCGCCCAGGCCGTCGAGAAGGTCTTCGGCGTCAAGGTCATCAAGGTGACCACCGAGAACGTCCGCGGCAAGTCCAAACGCCAGGGCGCTTATCCCCAGGGCAAGACCGCTTCCTGGAAAAAGGCCGTTGTCAAGCTCAGCGCCGATTCCAAGAACATCGAGCTCTTTGAGGGCATGGTTTAAGGGAGGATTAAAGAATGTCTATTAAAACCTACAGACCGACGACTCCTTCCCGCCGTCACATGACCACCTCCGGCTTTGACGGTGTTGACAAGCACGCCAGACCCGAGAAGGCCCTCGTCGAAGTCCTGAAGAAGAATGCCGGCCGCAACAGCTATGGCCGCATCACCGTCCGCCACCAGGGCGGCGGCAACCGCCAGAAGTACCGCGTCATCGACTTCAAGCGCGATCTGCGCGAGGTCGAGGGCAAGGTTGTCCGTCTTGAGTACGACCCCAACCGCAGCGCCTATATCGCGCTGGTCGAGTATCCCGAGGAGCGCCGCTACATTCTCGCCCCTGTGGGCCTGAAGCCGGGTGACACCGTGCTGGCCTCCGCCGCGGCCGACATCAAGCCGGGCAACGCGCTGCCGCTGGCGAATATCCCCGTGGGCACCGTGATCCACAACATCGAGCTCTATCCCGGCAAGGGCGCCCAGCTGGTCCGCTCCGCCGGTGATGCCGCGCAGCTGATGGCCAAGGAAGACATGGCCACCGTGCGTCTCCCCTCCGGTGAGATGCGCAAGGTCCGCATGGACTGCTTTGCCACGATCGGCCAGGTCGGCAACATCGACCACGCCAACATCCACATCGGCAAGGCCGGCCGCAAACGCCACATGGGCATCCGTCCCACGGTCCGCGGCTCTGTCATGAACCCGAACGACCACCCCCATGGCGGCGGCGAAGGCAAGTCCCCGATCGGTCGTCCCGGCCCTGTCACCCCGTGGGGCAAGCCCGCACTGGGTTACAAGACCCGCAAGACGAAGAACCGCACCGATAAGTTCATCGTCAAGCGCCGCAACGCGAAGTAAGGAGGGAAACTGTAATGAGCAGAAGCATCAAGAAAGGCCCCTATGCCGCTCCCGAGCTGCTGAAAAGGGTCGACGATATGAACAAGACCGGCAACAAGCAGGTCATCAAGACCTGGTCTCGTTCCTCCACCATTTTCCCGTCCTTTGTCGGACACACCATCGCTGTGCATGACGGCCGCCGTCATGTTCCGGTGTATGTCACGGAAGACATGGTCGGCCACAAGCTCGGCGAGTTTGCCCCGACCCGCACCTTCCGCGGCCACTCCGGCAGCAAAGCCGCCGCGAAGTAAGGAGGAGAATCATGGACGAAAAGAAAATTGCCCGTGCGGAGCACAAGTACGCTCGTATTTCTCCCCGCAAGGTTGAGATCATCTGCAACATGATCCGCGGCAAGAACGCGAAGGTCGCCCTGGCCCTGATGGAGAACACCCCCAAGGCCGGCTGCGAGCTGATGGTCAAGGTGCTCAAGAGCGCCATGGCCAACGCCGAAGGCCCCAAGTACGAGATGGACCCCGAGAAGCTGTACGTCGCCGAGACCTACGCCAACGCAGGTCCCATCCTCAAGCGCGGCATGCCCCGCGCCCAGGGCCGTATGTACCGCATCAACAAACGCACCAGCCACATCGTCATCGGCGTGGCTGAGAGAGACTAAGGGAAGGAGGCAGAATCACTATGGGACATAAAGTCAATCCTCATGGCCTGCGCGTCGGTGTTATCAAAGACTGGGATTCCCGTTGGTATGCCCGCGAAGAAAAGGTCGGCGATCTGCTGGTCGAAGACCGCAAGATCCGCGAATATCTGAAGAAGACCCTGTACGCTGCCGGTGTTCCCACCATCGAGATCGAGCGCGATTCCGCCAAGGTCCGCATTTATATCCACTGCAGCCGTCCCGGTGTCATCATCGGCAAGGGCGGCGAGCAGATCGAGAAGCTGCGCCAGGACGTCGAGAAGATGATCGGCAAGAGTGTCGCCATCTCCATCGTCGAGGTCCGCACGCCCGACACCAATGCTCAGCTCGTGGCCGAGAATATTGCCCAGCAGCTTGAGAAGCGCATCGGCTTCCGCCGTGCGATGAAGAACGCCATCGGCCGCGCCATGCGCATGGGCGCCCGCGGCATCAAGGTCAAGTGCGGCGGCCGTCTCGGCGGCGCTGAGATCGCCCGCAGCGAGGCCTTCCACGAGGGCACCGTTCCCCTGCAGACCATCCGTGCCGACATCGACTACGGCTTTGCCGAGGCCAACACGACCTACGGCCGTATCGGCGTCAAGGTGTGGATTTACAAAGGCGAGGTTCTCAGCCAGACGCTGCGCACCACGCCCCGTACGATGGATCTCTCCAAGCCGGCCGGCGAGCGCCGCCGCAGAGATGACCGTCGCGGCGGTGAGCGTCGCCAGGGCGGCTTCAACCGCGACAATCGCCAGGGTGGCTTCAATCGCGACAACCGCGAGGGCGGCCGTCAGGGCGGCTATGGCAGCAGACCCCAGGGCCAGGGCGGCTTCAACCGTGCTCCCCGCGGCGCTGCCGGCGCTAAGGAAGGAGGCAACAACTAATGTTAATGCCCAAACGTGTAAAATACCGCAGAGTTCAGCGCGGCCGTATGAAGGGCAAGGCCCTGCGCGGCAACACTGTCACCTACGGTGAGTTTGGCCTCCAGGCTCAGGAGCCCGGCTGGATCAAGTCCAATCAGATCGAAGCAGCCCGTATCGCCATGACCCGCTACACCAAGCGCGGCGGTCAGGTCTGGATCAAGATTTTCCCCGACAAGCCCGTTACGGCGAAGCCCGCCGAGACCCGTATGGGTTCCGGTAAAGGCGCTCCCGAGTACTGGGTCGCTGTCGTCAAGCCCGGCAGAGTGATGTTCGAGATCGCCGGCGTGCCCGAAGCGGACGCCCGCGAAGCGCTTCGCCTTGCCAGCCACAAGCTGCCCATCAAGACCAAGATCGTTGCGAAGGGCACCGACTCTGAGAACGGTGGTGAATAAGATGAAGGCAAACGAAATTCGCTCCCTGTCCGTCAGCGAGCTGGAAAGCAAGCTGGCCGACCTGAAGAAGGACCTGTTCATGCTCCGCATGCAGCATGCCACCAATCATCTTGACAATCCCACCAAGATCGCGGCCACCCGCCGTGATATCGCCCGCGTCAAGACCGTGCTGCGCGAGAAGCAGAACTGAGGAGGTAAGGAATAATGAATACTGAGAGAACTACTTCCCGTAAGACCCGCGTTGGCAAGGTTGTTTCTGACAAGATGGACAAGACCGTGGTCGTCGCCGTCTCTGACCGCGTCGCTCACCCTGTCTATAAGAAGATCATCGGCCGCACCTACCGTCTCAAGGCGCACGACGAGCTCAACGAGTGCCGTGAAGGCGATATCGTCCGCGTGATGGAGACCCGTCCGCTGTCCAAGGACAAGCGCTGGCGCGTGGTCGAGATCGTTGAGAAGGCTAAGTAAGGAGGCGTCAAGATGATTCAGCAGGAAAGTTATCTGAAGGTCGCCGACAACACCGGCGCCAAGGAGCTCAAGTGCATTCGCGTTCTTGGCGGTTCCAAGCGCAGATATGCCAGCATCGGTGACGTGGTCGTCTGCTCCGTCCGCAAGGCTGCCCCCGGCGGCACTGTGAAGAAGGGCGACGTCGTCAAGGCTGTCATCGTTCGCACCGTCAAGCCTGTTCGCCGCGCCGACGGCACCTATGTCCGTTTCGACGAGAACGCTGCCGTTCTGATCAACACCGGCGACAAGAACCCCCGCGGCACCCGTATCTTTGGACCCGTGGCTCGTGAGCTCCGCGACAAGGAATACATGAAGATCCTGTCCCTGGCTCCCGAAGTGATTTGATGGAGGGTACAGAGAATGAAGATTAAAAAGGACGACAAAGTCGTTGTGCTGTCCGGCAAGGACAAGGGCAAGCAGGGCAAGGTCCTGATTGCCGATCCCAAGGCTGGCAAGGTCACCGTCGAGGGGGCCAACGTCGCCACCAAGCACCAGAAGCCCCGCAAGCAGGGCGAAGAGGGCGGCATCATCAAGGTCGAGACCCCGATGTATGTCTCCAAGGTTGCTCTTCTCTGCCCCAAGTGCGGCAAGGCCATCCGCGTCAGCTACAAGCTGACGGACGGCAAAAAGGTTCGCGTCTGCAAGAAATGCGGCGCGGAATTCTGAGAGAAAGGAGATAACTGACTTATGCCTACTATGAAAGATAAGTACACCAAGGAAGTTGCTCCTGCTCTGATGGAGAAATTCCAGTACAAGTCCACCATGCAGATCCCCCGCATCGAGAAGATCGTTGTCTCCGTCGGCTGCGGCGACTGCAAGGACAACGCCAAGGCCCTTGACAACGTCATCAAGGAGATCTCCGCGATCACCGGTCAGCACGCTGTCGCCACCGTGGCCCGCAAGAGCGTTGCTAACTTCAAGCTCCGCGAGGGCATGAAGGTCGGCGTGAAGGTCACGCTTCGCCAGGACCGCATGTGGGAGTTCCTGGACCGTCTGTTCAACGTCGCTCTGCCCCGTGTCCGCGACTTCCGCGGCATCAGCGCCGACGCTTTCGACGGCCGCGGCAACTACAGCCTGGGCCTGAAGGAGCAGATCATCTTCCCCGAGATCGAGTATGACAAGATCGAGAAGCTGCGCGGCATGAACATCGCCATCACCACGACCGCGAAGACCGACGAAGAGGGCCGCGAGCTGCTCAAGCTCATGGGCGCTCCGTTCATGAACTAAGGAGGAGACGAACAATGGCTAAGAAATCGATGATTCTCAAGCAGCAGGCTCCTGCGAAGTTCTCCACGCGTGCGTACAACCGCTGCAAGATCTGCGGCCGTCCCCATGCCTATCTGCGCAACTACGGCATCTGCCGTATCTGCTTCCGTGAACTGGCTTATAAGGGCCAGATCCCCGGCGTGAGAAAGGCTTCTTTCTAAGTTCCGCGTAAAAATGCAATCAGTCTCTGTCATGTCTTGCATGACAGAGGCTGATTGCTTTTTTGTCGAGAGCCGCAATGGCTGTTTCAATGGGAGAAAAGTATTACATGCTCTATCATATAGCGCAGGTAATAGCTTACTACATGCTTTAGTGGCTCAGTTCCCTTTTGCCGACAGCGCGCTCGCTGCGATCGATCTGCTTTTCCCAGGTTTTCACTGTCTGCTCTCGCAGAAAAGTCTCCATCGGGGCGAGCTCCTGCCTCTCGTCCCAGGCCTCCAGCGCGGCGTAGTAGTCCTTGCGGTCCTCCTGGTGGATCGTGATCGGCGGATGCCCATGCATGACCAGAAAGTAATTCATGGTCAGGCGGCCGGTCCTGCCGTTCCCGTCAGCGAAGGGGTGGATGTTCTCAAATTTGACATGGTAATAGGCCGCGGCGCGCAGGAGCCTGTCGGTGGGGATGTTGTGCATTTCGTCGAGGAGTTCAGCCATTTCGTCGGCCACATCCTCGGGTGCTGCTCCGATCTCGTTCTTGCCGGTCACATAGTCATGCCGCTTATATTCGCCGGGGCGCTCTCCCAGCTGATAGCGGTGGGTGTCATAGGTGTTCTGCGTAAGCCTCTGCTGAAACTCTTTCACAAGGCTTTCGTCCAGCGCCCGCTTGTCATGAAATGCCTGTAAAAACAGCTCATTGGCGTCCTTCGCGTTGCGGATCTCGAACAGCGTCCGCAGATCACCGGTGTAAGAGGTCACGCCGTCGTGATCGAAGATCTCGCGCGTGTCGTTGTAGGTGATGCGGTCGTTTTCCAGGTTGCCGGAATGATAGGCAAAGGAAACGCTGTGCCCGTTGAGCGCCTCGGCCAGCTCGGCGTCCGTTTTGATCTGTTTGCGCTGCCATAGGGCCAGAGCCGTTTCATATCGGTCCATTCGCGCACACCTCCCAATCATGATGAAAGCAGTATATCATAGATTTTGCCCTTGCGGGAGATTTTCATAAAAATGTTTTCAAAAACAGGATGGCCCGTAGGGAGGCAGGCCGCCTTGCCGCGAATGCCTTTCCCGGGCCTGCTGACGCGACGGCCCGCCAAAGGCGCGGCTACTTAAAACGGAACCTTCCCTTCCTCTGCCGCCGGCAGCGGGAAGGTCCCGTTTCCCCAGATGCCTCCGCTGATCTCTCAAAGGCGCTGTTGCAATGCTGTTGCCAGACGTAAATCCAAAGACGGCGCGTCAGGAAAGACCTACTGTGTTTGCTCAGACAGAAATAACCCGCTGCAAGACTATTTGTCCAAGCCCGGAGACGGAAACTGACACAAATTTGTAAGATTTTTCTTAGAAAAAGGCTTGCAATCTCTTGAACTTTCTGCTAAAATTCTATGTTGCGAGACTGCGCATTGCGGGCGTATTACGCCTTCACGCAGACAGCACCGATTATACCGGAGTCCGATCAGCTCCGTTATAATATGGCAGCAAAGCCCCCAGATCTGCCGATCTCACGACGGTGGGGGAGGGAGCGGCGCTGCGCCATCCATCAAAGCGGCGAAAGGCCAAGGCCAATCAAGTATTGGCTTGGAACCTCGCCGCCCGTACCGCGCAAGGCGGTAACTCTAAAATAGGAGGATAAACCACATGCAGATCACCGACCCCATTGCAGACATGCTCACTCGCATCCGCAACGCCGGAACCGCGAAGCATGAGACTGTCGATGTCCCGGCTTCCAAGATGAAGAAGTCCATTGCGGAGATTCTTCAGCAGGAAGGCTACATCAAGAACTTCCAGGTTGTTGATGACGGCACCCAGGGCATCATCCGCATCACCCTCAAGTATCTCCCCGGCAAGCAGAAGGCCATCCAGGGCCTCCGCCGCGTCAGCAAGCCCGGTCTCCGCGTCTATGCCGGTGCTGACGAGCTCCCCCGTGTCCTGAAGGGACTGGGCATTGCCATCATCTCCACCTCCAAGGGCGTCATGACCGACAAGCAGGCTCGCAAGGAGCACGTCGGCGGCGAAGTCCTGGCGTTCGTATGGTAAGGAGGTAGCAACATGTCTAGAATCGGTAGAGCACCCATTACCGTTCCCGCCGGTGTCGAAGTCACCGTCAGCGAGAACAACCACATCACCGTGAAGGGCCCGAAGGGCACCCTCGAGCGCACTGTGGTCCCCCAGATGAAGGTCGAAGTGAAGGACGGCGTCCTGACTGTCTCCCGCCCGGATGACACCAAGGAGAACCGCTCTCTGCACGGTCTGACCAGAACCCTCATCCACAACATGGTTGTCGGTGTTGTCGACGGCTTCGAGAAGAAGCTCGAGATCAACGGCGTCGGCTACCGTGCCAGCAAAGAGGGCAAGAACCTGGTCATGAACCTGGGCTACTCCCACAACGTCGTCGTCCCCGAGACCGAGGACATCCAGATCGACGTTCCGGACGCCAACCACATTGTTATCAAGGGTATCGACAAGCAGAAGGTCGGCCAGTTTGCCGCAGAAGTTCGTGGTAAGAGACCTCCCGAGCCTTACAAGGGCAAGGGCATCAAGTACGACTACGAAGTCATCCGCCGCAAAGAAGGCAAGACCGGCGCCAAGTAATCGGAGGTGTGACTGAATGATTAAGAGACCTGATACCAGAGGACAGCGCATCAAGCGCCACAAGAGAGTACGCGGCAAGATCTCCGGCACGGCTGATCGTCCCCGTCTCTGTGTTTTCCGCAGCGAAAACAACATCTACGCCCAGGTGATCGACGACGTCGCCGGCAACACCCTCGTTTCCGCGTCCAGCGTCGAGAAGGGCTTTGAAGGCCTTGGCTCCAACTGCGAGGCTGCCAAGAAGGTCGGCAAGAAGGTTGCCGAGCGCGCCAAGGAAAAGGGCATCGACGAGGTCGTTTTCGACCGCGGCGGCTACATTTTCCACGGCCGTGTGAAGGCTCTGGCCGACGGCGCCCGCGAGGGCGGCCTGACATTCTAAGGAAGGGGGATCACGTACTATGGCTTATGAGAATAACAGAAATGACCGCAGAGAACGCCGCGGCAAGAGAGAAGAGGCGCCCTCTGAGTTCATCGAGAAGGTAGTGTCCCTCAACCGCGTCAGCAAGACTGTTAAGGGCGGCCGTGTCGCCAAGTTCAGCGCTCTGTGCGTCATCGGCGACGGCAAGGGCCGCGTCGGCTTCGGCACCGGCAAGGCCAACGAAGTTTCCGAGGCCATCCGCAAGGGCCTGGAAGACGCCAAGAAGAACATCGTCAACATCACGCTCGAGGGAACCACGATTCCTCACGAGGTCATCGGTGCTGCCGGAGCCGGCCGTGTCCTGCTCAAGCCCGCACCCGAAGGCACCGGCGTTATCGCCGGCGGTGCTGTCCGTGCCGTTGTCGAGTGCGCCGGCATCCAGAACATCCGTACCAAGTGCCTGCGTACCAACAACCCCGCCAACGTGGTCGCTGCCACGATGGCCGGCCTGAAGTCTCTGCGCAACGCCCAGCAGGTCGCTGCGGTCAGAGGCCTGGCTCCTGAAGATGTTCAGGGTTAAGGAGGGCTACCATGGCTAATCTGAAGATCAAGCTCGTCAAGAGCCTCAACGGCAGACTGGACAGCCACATTGCGACCGCCCAGTCCCTCGGCCTGCACAAGATCGGCAACGAGACCGTACAGCCCGACAATCCCCAGACCCGCGGCAAGATCGCCAAGATCGGCTATCTGCTGAAGGTCACCGAAGAATAAGGAGGGCAACAGCAATGTATATTCACGATCTGTCTCCCGTGCCCGGCTCCACCCATGTGGACAAGCGCAAGGGCAGAGGCCATGCCACCGGCAATGGCAAGACTGCCGGCCGCGGCCACAAGGGCCAGAAGGCCCGCAGCGGCGGCGGCACCCGCATCGGCTTTGAAGGCGGCCAGATGCCTCTGGCCCGCCGTATCCCCAAGAGAGGCTTCAACAACATCTTTGCCAAGCCCCTGGACTTCGTCAATGTCGACATGCTCAACCGTTTTGAAGACGGCGCTGAGGTCGATGAAAAGGCGATGCTCGAGGCCGGTATCCTCTCTGACTGCAAGTATGGAGTGAAAGTTCTTGGTAATGGCGATATTACCAAGAAGCTGACTGTCAAGGCTTCTGCTTTCTCCGAAACCGCGAAAGAGAAAATCGAGGCGGCCGGCGGAAAGGCAGAGGTGGTCTAAGTGCTTCAGACTCTGCGTAACGCCTGGAGAGTGGAGGAGATCCGCAAGAAACTCCTCTTCACGCTCGCCATTGTTCTGCTGTACCGTCTGGGCAACGCTGTCCCCGTCCCGTTTGTGGACGTCGCCACGCTGACCAATTACTTCACGGCCATGCGGAACACCGTGTTCGGCATGATGGATATGATGTCCGGCGGCGCGTTCTCCACCGCCACGATCTTCGCACTGTCCATCCAGCCGTACATCAACGCCAGCATCATTATTCAGCTGCTGTGCATCGCAATCCCCGCGCTTGAGCGCATGAGCAAGGATGAGGGCGAGGAAGGCCGTAAGAAAATCGCCTCCATCACCCGTTACGCCACGGTCGGCATCGGTCTTCTGCAGGGCTTCGGCTACTACATGATCATGCGCGCCAACGGCATCCTTGTCAGCGGCTACTCCACCAATGTTCTCGCTGCGATCGTTATCATCCTGACCTTCACGTCCGGCTCTGCGCTGGTCATGTGGCTCGGCGAGCAGATCAACGAGTTCGGCATCGGCAACGGCATTTCGATCATCCTCTTTGTCTCGATCGTCTCCCGCCTGCCGAACGCCATCATCAACTCTATCCGCAACGTCGCCGCCGGCAATCTGGCCTGGTGGGCCGCGCTGCTGGTGTTCCTCGGCGCGCTCGCGATCATTATCCTGATCGTCTTCGTCAACGACGCCGAGCGCCGCATCCCCGTCGTCTACGCCAAGCGCGTGGTCGGCCGCAAGATGTACGGCGGACAGAGCACGCACCTTCCCATGAAGGTGAACATGAGCGGCGTTATGCCGATCATCTTTGCCCAGACCATCGCCGCGCTGCCCGCCACGATCGGTGCCTTTACCGGAGCCGGTCAGGACAGCTGGATCAACACCGTCTTCGGCACGAACTCCCTGCTCTACGCGCTGGTGTACTTCCTGCTGATCATCTTCTTCGCGTACTTCTACTCCACGATCCAGTTTGATCCGATCGAGGTGTCGAACAACCTGAAGAACAACGGCGGCAGTATCCCCGGCATCCGTCAGGGCAAGCCCACCAGCGATTTTATCCGCAAGGTACTCAACAGGATCACCCTGTTCGGCGCTCTCTATCTCGGCATCATCGCCTGCGTTCCCATCATCGTCTCGCACTTCACCACGGCACCGGCCCTCACCGGCCTGTCCCTGGGCGGCACCAGCATCATCATCGCTGTCGGCGTCGCTCTTGAAACCGTTCGTGCTCTGGAGGCCCAGCTGCTGATGCGCAACTACAAGGGCTTCCTGTCCTGATCCTTGGAGGGGATACGACATGAAACTGATTCTTTTGGGCGCACCCGGCGCCGGCAAAGGCACCCAGGCTGAGATCCTGAGCCGGGAGTACAACATCCCGACGATCTCCACCGGCAATATCCTGCGCGCGGCAATGAAAAACGGCACACCTGTCGGACTCAAGGCCAAGGCCTTTGTCGAGGCCGGCCAGCTTGTCCCCGACGAAGTCATCATCGGCATCATCGAGGAGCGCCTGGCCCAGAGCGACTGTGCCAACGGCTACATTCTCGACGGCGTCCCCCGCACGATCCCCCAGGCCGAGGCCATGGAGGAAAAGGGCATCGCGGTTGACTGCGCCCTCTCGATCGAGGTCGCGGATCAGACCATCATCGACCGTATGTCCGGTCGGCGTACCTGCAAGAACTGCAGCCAGACCTTCCATGTGCTCTTCAATCCTCCAAAGCAGGAGGGCGTCTGCGACTTCTGCGGCGGCGAGCTGACGATCCGCAAGGACGATGCTCCCGAGACCGTGAAGAATCGTCTGGACGTCTACCACAAGGAGACCGAGCCTCTGAAGGCCTTCTATGAACAGCGCGGCAAGCTGATCTCTGTGGAGGGACAGCCCACCATCGAGGCCACGACCGCCGCGATCCGGAAAGCTCTGGAGAAGTAAGCGAATGCCGTACAGCATCAACTGCGAATCCGGACTCAGACAATCCCCGCAGCGTGCCGGGAAAACCCCGGCGCGCGAGGGGGCTGTCGCCCGCCAGTCTCGTGCCGGTGTGCCGGGACATGGCAAGTAGGGTCAACACCGACTTTGGAGGAATTTTACTTTGGCAAAAGACGATGTAATCGAACTCGAGGGCACGGTCGTTGAAGCCCTGCCCAATACCATGTTCCAGGTAGATATTGGCCAAGGCCACATCATTCTGGCGCATATTTCCGGAAAGCTCCGGATGAACTTTATCAGGATCCTCCCCGGGGATAAGGTCACGGTGCAGATGTCGCCGTACGACGTGACCCGCGGCAGGATTACGTGGAGAACCAAGTAGGAGGTATTTTACCAATGAAAGTCAGACCTTCCGTGAAGCCCATGTGCGAGAAGTGCAAGATCATCAAGCGCAAGGGCAAAGTCATGGTCATCTGCGAGAACCCGAAGCACAAGCAGCGCCAGGGCTGATCGCAGCAACAGGAGCCGCCGCTCCGAAACAGGCGGAGAAATCCGCCGAAGCAATCATTTGAAGCGACGAGGTTGTTTATTGTCAATCCCACACGCGCCACAGGGGCGCGGGGGAAATAGTAATCGCCTGTCCTTAATAAAAACATGCCTGTTGGGGCGCGAGCTCCCTCCGGCGGGATTAAGCTCCCGACCTCGTAAGACAGGCAAACATTCGAGAAAGGATGATCAAGAAATATGGCACGTATAGCCGGCGTTGACCTGCCCAAGGACAAGAGAATCGAGATCGGTCTCACCTATGTCTACGGTATCGGCAGAACCAGCGCACTCAAGATCCTGGAGATGACCGGGATCAACCCTGATACCCGTGTGAAGGATCTCACCGACGAGGAAGAATCCAAGCTGCGTGAGTGCATCGACCACCACTATGTCGTCGAGGGCGATCTGCGCCGTCAGACCGCGCTTGATATTAAGCGCCTGACCGAGATCGGCAGCTATCGCGGCATGCGTCATCGCCGCGGCCTGCCCGTGCGCGGACAGCGCAGCAAGACCAATGCCCGTACCCGCAAGGGCCCGAAGCACACCATCGCAAATAAGAAGAAGTAAGGAGGGATATGAAGTATGGCTACCGCTAAGAACAACAAAAAGGTCGTTCGCACCCGCAGAAGAGAGCGTAAGAACATCGAAAAGGGCCAGGTTCATATCAGCTCTTCCTTCAATAACACCATGGTCACCATCACCGATACGGCCGGAAACGCCCTGTCCTGGGCCTCCGCCGGCGGACTTGGCTTCCGTGGAAGCAAGAAGTCTACCCCCTTTGCTGCTCAGACCGCTGCCGAGACGGCCGCTAAGGCTGCCATGGAGCACGGCCTGAAGACCGTCGAGGTCTTCGTCAAGGGTCCCGGCTCGGGCCGTGAGGCTGCGATCCGTGCCCTGCAGACGGCCGGTCTGGAAGTTACGATGATCAAGGACGTCACCCCCATCCCCCACAATGGCTGCCGTCCTCCGAAGCGTCGTCGCGTGTAATTGAAGGAGGTTTGACGTAATGGCAAAGAACAGACAGCCTATTGCCAAACGTTGCAAGGCGCTGGGCATCAGCCCCGCCGCAATGGGCTATTATAAGAAGAATACCACCCGCAACAGCAACAGCCAGGTGCGCAAAAAGAAATCCGAGTATGCCACCCAGCTGCAGGAGAAGCAGAAGGTCAAGTTTGTCTATGGCGTTCTGGAGAAGCAGTTCCGCGGCTATTATGAGAATGCCGTCCGTATGCCCGGCAAGGCCGGCGACAACCTGCTCATCCAGCTTGAGAGCCGTCTGGACAACGTTGTCTTCCGTCTCGGCTATGCTGCCACCCGCCGCGAGGCCCGTCAGCTTGTCAACCACGGCCACTTCACCGTGAACGGCAAGAAGGTCAGCATTCCCAGCTATCAGGTCAAGCCCGGCATGGTCATCGCTCTGAAGGAGTCCAGCCGCAGCATTGAGCGTTTCAAGATCAATGTTGAGAACAACGCCTATCATGTGATTCCCAAGTGGCTCGACTTCGACAAGGATAACCTGGTCGGCAAGGTTGTTGCCGCCCCCACCAGAGAGGACATCGATCTGCCTGTGGAAGAGCACCTCATCGTTGAGTTGTACTCCAAGTAATTTAGAGACCCTCACATTGGTAAGCTGAATCAAAATGCGCCGTCAGCAAGCGCACAACTGAAAAGGAGGGTACTGAACCATAATGATTGAAATTAAGAAGCCGCGGATCGAGTGCGTTGAAAACCCGAACAGCAGCGCCAATGGCAAGTTCGTCATTGAGCCGCTGGAGCGCGGCTACGGCACTACACTTGGTAACTCTCTTCGCAGGGTTCTCCTGTCTTCTCTCCCCGGAACGGCCTGCACCAGCATCAAAATCGCCGGTGTGCAGCATGAGTTCTCCACGATCCCCGGCGTCAAAGAAGACGTCACAGAGATCGTGCTGAACGTCAAGAGCATCATCGCCAAGCTTCACTCCGATGAGCCGAAGACCGTGTATATTGAGGCTTCCGGCGAAGGCGTTGTCACCGCCGGTGACATCAAGGCCGACGCCGAGGTGGAAATCCTCAATCCCGAGCTGGTCATTGCGACCCTTGGGCCGGACGGCGCTCTGAACATGGAGCTCGTCCTTGACCACGGCAGGGGCTATGTTTCCGCGGATAAAAACAAGGATGCCAATACCCCCATCGGAACGATTCCGGTGGACTCCATCTACACGCCTGTCCTCAAGGTCAACTACACGGTGGAAAACACCCGTGTGGGCAACCAGACGGACTATGATAAGCTGACACTCGAGGTGTGGACGGACGGCACGATGACGGCCCGCGATGCGGTGTCGCTCGGCGCCAAGATCCTCTGCGACCACTTTGAGCTCTTCACCGAGCTCTCCGACGTGGCGAACAACGGTTCGACCGTCGTCGAGAAGGTCGAGAAGGAGCCGGATACCATGCTCAATATGACGATTGAAGAGCTGGATCTGTCCGTGAGAAGCTTCAACTGCCTCAAGCGCGCCAATATCAACACCGTCGCTGACCTCGTCAGCAAGACACAGGATGAGATGATCAAGGTTCGCAACCTCGGCCGCAAGTCCCTCGAAGAGGTGGAGCACAAGCTCCAGATGATGGGACTGGCCCTGGCCAGCGAGAGCGAACAATAAATCCCCTTGCGCACACAGATGTGCGCCCGTAATACGGATTACAGAGAAGCAAGGGGATTTTCGCATGTTTTTCGGTTGCCCCGTCAGGGGCGAGAAAAACGCGTGATTCAAATCGTACTATGCAAGCAAATGCTTGCATAGTAACACGCAAGAAGGAGGAAATGCTATTATGCCCGGAACAAGAAAGCTTGGCAAAGCGACCGCGGCCCGCATGGCGATGCTCCGCCAGCAGGTAACGGATTTTCTGGATAAAGGCCGTATGGACACCACCCTGGCTCGCGCCAAGGAGGTCGCCCCTCTGGCTGAAAAGATGATCACTCTCGGCAAGAAGAAGGATCTGGCGGCTTACCGTCAGGCTCTGGCCTTCATCACCCGCGAGGACGTCGCCAAGAAGGTCTTCGACGAGATCGCGCCCAAGTACGCCGAGCGCAACGGCGGCTACACCCGCGTGACCCGCACCGGCAATCGCCGCGGCGACGCGGCTGAGACGGCTGTCATCGAGCTCGTCTGAGTTAAAAATCATCCCTCCGCCGCAGGCGGAGGGATTTTGGCTCTATGTCAATAGCTGAGGTAGAACCACAGATATCCCGACGTCGTCAAAAAACAGCAGCGGCCGGTTCAGAAATGAACCGGCCGCTTAGAGCTTATTTACTTGTTGCGCATCAGCGTCTTCATTCTCAGGCTGTGGTCGAGAATGCTCTTGCGCAGGCGCAGGTTTTTCGGCGTGACCTCGAGAAGCTCGTCGTCGGCGAGAAATTCGAGGCACTGCTCGAGACTCATCTGGCGCGGCGGCACCAGGCGCAGCGCCTCGTCCGAGCCGGAGGCGCGCGTATTGGTCAGGTGCTTGGTACGGCAGACGTTGACCGGTACGTCGTCCGACTTGTTCGTAAAGCCGACGATCATACCGCCGTAGACCTTCGTGCCCGGCGTGATGAACATCATGCCGCGGTCCTGCGCGTTCCAGATGCCGTAGGCCACGGCCTCGCCGGTCTCAAACGCGATCAGCGAGCCGGTGGAGCGGCGGGCGATATCGCCCTTGTAGGGCTCGTAGCGCTCGAACACCGAGGCCAGGATGCCCTCGCCCTTGGTGTCGGTGAGGAATTCGTTGCGATAGCCGAACAGGCCGCGGGAGGGGACCAGGAAGGTCAGCTTGACGCGGCTGCCGACCGGCGTCATCTCGACGAATTCGCCCTTGCGCTGACCGAGCTTTTCCATGACCGAGCCCATGCTGTCCGACGGCACGTCGACGACGACGCGCTCGATCGGCTCGCAGCGCTTGCCGTCGATCTCCTGGTACAGCACGCGCGGGGGAGACACCTGAAACTCATAGCCCTCGCGGCGCATCGTCTCGATCAGGATCGAGAGACTCATCTCGCCGCGCCCGGCGACGTTGAAGCTGTCGGTGCTGCCCTCGACGTCGGAGACGCGCAGCGACACGTCTTTGAGCGTTTCACGCTTGAGGCGCTCGCTGATCTGGCGGGAGGTGACAAACTTGCCCTCCTGGCCGGCAAAGGGGCTGTCGTTGACCGAGAAGGTCATTTCGACGGTCGGGGCGCTGATCTTGACAAAGGGCAGCGCCTCGGCATGGCCGCGCGCACAAACGGTGTCGCCAATCGTCACGTCGCCGATGCCGCTCATGGCGATGATATTGCCAGCGCCGGCCTCGGTGACCGGGACGCGGTTGAGCCCGTCGAACTGGAACAGGGCGACGGCCTTGGCCTTGCGGCTGATGGCGTCGGGGTCGTGATAGTTGCAGACCTCGATCTCGTCGTTCTGGTGGATGACGCCGCGCTCGATGCGGCCGATCGCGATGCGGCCGACATACTCGTTGTAGTCGATGCTGCTGACGAGCATCTGGAAGGGAGCGGTCTCGTCCATCTCGGGGGCCGGGATATATTCGAGGATCGTATCAAAGAGCGGCTTCAGATCAGTGCCGGGGACATCGGGGGAGTAGCTCGCGGTACCGTTGCGGCCGGAGCAGAACAGCATCGGCGAGTCGAGCTGTTCGTCGGTGGCGTCGAGATCCATCAGCAGCTCCAGCACCTCGTCCACGACCTCGTGGATGCGCTGGTCGGGGCGGTCGATTTTGTTGACGACGACGATTACCCGGTGGCCGAGCTCCAGCGCACGGCTGAGCACGAAGCGCGTCTGCGGCATCGGTCCCTCGGCCGCATCGACCAGCAGGATGACGCCGTTGACCATTTTCAGGATACGCTCGACCTCGCCGCCGAAATCGGCGTGGCCCGGTGTATCGACGATATTGATCTTGGTATCGCCGTACCATACGGCGGTATTCTTGGCCATGATCGTGATGCCGCGCTCACGCTCGAGATCGTTGGAGTCCATGACGCGATCCACGACCTCCTGGTTTTCCCGGTAGACGCCGGACTGCTTGAGCATCTCGTCCACGAGTGTGGTTTTGCCGTGGTCGACATGCGCGATGATGGCAATGTTTCTAAGTTTGTCCATAATGCCCCTCCTTGGGGTAACAATAGAATAATTTTAACACAATCAGAGATATTACCATTGACCGACACGGAATGCAAGTATTTTCCGAAGAAAAACAGCGAAAGGTGCGAGTTTCGTTTGACGACGCGAAAGGCCCGGACGGGAAACGCATCTTCCCTCCGGGCCTTTCGTGGCATTTAGTTGTGAACAGCACCGAAGTCAATCGTCAAGAGCTTCGCCTTCCGGCTCAAATACTCTTGTTTTCATGATCTCCTGCACACGCTGTACCAGAATTTCCAACCGGTGCAGCTCCTCCGGATCCGGATTCAGATAATACCGAATTCGGGTCCCGTCTTTCCTGGCGGTGACGATGCCGGCTTTTCGAAGAATCTGCATGTGTCGTGAGGCGGCCGGTCGAGAGAGGTTGGTGAGTTTTGCAATCTCAACGACGCGGCTGCCGGAAACGCTCTCGTCCAACATTTTGGTGATGATATGTTGGCGCTGCCGATCTCCGATGGCATTCAGCAGGTCCGCGCAGGCTTCAAACTCTTGCCGGATGTCATCCATAAGTCTCAGCCCCTCAGTTGCTAATATTTCCTGCCTTCTTTGTGTTGTCATCTTAACACAAAAGTTTCAGCTTGTGGGATTCGTAACGAAAGTTGAGACCGTTTTGGGACTATTTTTGTGCGATTTTCAAGTAACTTTGACATAAAATCAACGGAAAACGATAAATGATTCAAAAACCGATTCCGTTATTTTATCCGCTGCAGCTTGTGCTTCTTTCCGTCGGGAGTCTGGATGTAGGTATTTTCCAGCACGGCAATCGTGCTGCGGCGCCAGTCGGCCAGATATTCGCTGCGAAGCGCGGCGCGCTCGACCTGCTCGGCCTCTGTGAGCACACGTTCGCGCGAGAGACGTGTCAGCTCGCTGATGCGGTCCATCTTGCTCTGTTCCATCGGTGATGCGCCCCCTTACTGTATACTGCCGAGCTCGTCGAGATCCAGCTCGAAGGCCGGAGCAAAGTGTTCAAGGAAATAATCGATCTCCTGCATGTGCTGCGCTTGCAGCCACGCGAGCGTCTGCCGCTCGGCCGAGAGGAATTCATGGTTGCCGGCCTTGCGCTCCTCCACGCATTTGAGATAAGCCGAGAGCTTGTCCGCCGCCTTGACAAGATCATAGCAGCGCTCGTGCACCTCGCCGTCAAGGATCGGCGCATAGGCGCCGCGCAGCGCCTCGGGCAGCGTGCCGAGCAGCTGCTCGTTGGCGATGTGCTCCACTTCCCGATAGGCGTTCGAGATCGCCGGACTGTGATATTTGATCGGTGTCGGCAGGTCGCCGGTGAGGATCTCGCTGCTGTCGTGGAACAGTGCCACGATGGCGGCCTCGTTCGGATCGCAGGGAACGCCGAAAACATCGCGGCGGATCACGCCCAGCGCGTGGGCCAGCACTGCCACCATGTGGCTGTGCTCCTGGATGTTCTCCGGCAGGGCGTTGCGCATCAGCGCCCAGCGTTCGATGTAGCGCATGCGCGAAATATAGGCAAAAAAGTTGTCACTCATGGGTACTCCTTATCAGTATCTGCTCTTTTCTCAAAAATATAATAGCATATAGTGGGATAAAATGCAATCAATCCATAAAAGTATGCCGTTTTTTTCATCAATTTTTCTTGACTTCCCGCTGCGGGGATGGTACAATCCTAAAGTACGCGCCCGCGCACTACGCGGTGGGACTGTGCCGCCGATGCGGCCGCCTTTCAAGCCTACCGCCTGGACGCAGGGTATAGCAACAATAAGAAAGGGGTAAGATTCCAATGATCACCAAAGAAAAGAAGACTTCCGTCATCGCCGATAACGCCACCCACGAGGGCGACACCGGTTCTCCCGAGGTCCAGATCGCCATTCTGTCCGAGCGTATCCTCGAGCTCACCGCGCACCTCAAGCAGCATCCCAACGACGACCACAGCCGTCTGGGCATGTACAAGATGGTCGGTAAGCGCCGCCGTCTGCTCGACTACCTGGCCAAGAAGGATATCGAGCGTTACCGCGCAATCATTGCCAAGCTGAACATCCGCAAGTAATTGCCGCTATTCAGCCCGGCATCTGAAGGGTATGAAGGTTTAATGCGAGGGGAAGACAAGTGAATACTGTCTTCCCCTGCTTTTTATCCGCCGCAGTCCGTTCAGTATTTGGAAAAGCGTTGAGGCCGTTTTTCCAAGTGCTGCGCGTGCTGTGAAAAGAAGAAAAGGAGAAAAACACATGATTATTACTCACAAGGAATTCCCGAACTACCGCAAGTATGAGATGATGTACGAAGGCCGCCCCCTGTCCATGGAAGTGGGCAAGATGGCCGAGCTCTGCAACGCGGCAGTTCTCGTCAAGTACGGCGAGACCACGGTTCTCGTCACCTGCACCGCCTCCGCCCGTCCCAAGGACGGCATCGACTACTTCCCCTTGGCTGTCGACTTTAACGAGAAGCTCTACGCCGTCGGCCGTATCCCCGGCAGCTTCATGCGCCGTGAGGGCAAGCCCAGCCTGCCCGCCGTGCTGGCCTCCCGTCTGATCGACCGCCCCATGCGTCCGCTCTTCCCCTCCGACCTGCGCAATGACGTCGTCATCGCCTGCGAGGTCCTGAGCGTCGACCGCGACTGCAGCCCCGAGATCACCGCCATGATCGGCGCCTCCGCCGCTGTCAGCATCTCCGACGTCCCCTTCAACGGCCCCATCGCCGGCATCGTCCTCGGCTGGGACGGTGAGCGGTATCTCTTCAACCCCACCAAGGCCGAGCGCGCCACCAACCGCATGACCACCACGATCGCCGCCACCCACAAGAAGATCGTCATGATCGAGTCCGAGGCCGACCAGGTCCCCGACGAGGTCATGTACGAGGGCATCGTGCAGGCCCACGAGCATCTGCAGCCCGTTCTCGACCTGATCGACAAGATGGTCGCCGAGATCGGCAAGCCGAAGTTCGAGTATGAGCACGCCTCCTTCGACGAAGAACTGTTCAACACGCTGGTTGCCAACGAGTTCGAGTCCATGGAGTACTGCATGGACACCGACGACAAGAACGTCCGCGAGGCCCGCGTCAACGACTGGATCACGATGGTCCAGGAGAAGTACGGCGAAGAGCACCCCGACATGATGCAGTTCATGGACGAGATCCTCTACAAGCTGCAGAAGAAGGTCGTCAAGAAGTGGCTGCTGGCCGGCAAGCGCGTCGACGGCCGCAAGATGAACGAGATCCGTCCGCTGGCCGCCGAGGTCGGCGTGATCCCGCTGGTGCACGGCTCCGGCCTGTTCACCCGCGGCCAGACCCAGGTGCTCTCGATCGCCACGCTCGCCACGCTTGGCGACTCCCAGAAGCTCGACACGATCTGGGAAGAGGAAGAGAAGCGCTTCATGCACCACTACAACATGCCCTCTTACTCCACCGGCGAGGCCCGTGCGAGCCGCTCCACCGGCCGCCGCGAGTACGGCCACGGCGCTCTGGTCGAGAAGGCCCTGCAGTGCGTCATCCCCGATGTCGAGGACTTCCCCTATGCGATCCGCGTGGTCTCTGAAGTGCTGAGCTCCAACGGCTCCACCTCCCAGGGCTCGATCTGCGGCAGCACTCTCGCCCTGATGGACGCCGGCGTGCCGCTGAAGGCCCCCGTGGCCGGCATCTCCTGCGGATTGATCCAGGACGGCGACAACTTCACCACCTTTATCGACATCCAGGGTGTCGAGGACTTCCACGGCGAGATGGACTTCAAGGTGGCCGGCACCAAGGCCGGTATCACCGCGATCCAGATGGACCTGAAGAACGACGGTCTCAAGCACGAGATCGTGAAGGAAGCCTTCAAAATCACCCGTGAGGCCCGCTTCCAGATCCTCGACGAGATCATGCTCAAGGCGATCCCCGAGCCCCGCCGTGAGCTGGCCAAGTCCGCCCCGAAGATGATCCAGATGAAGATCAACCCCGACAAGATCCGCGAAGTCATCGGCTCCGGCGGCAAGGTCATCCAGAAGATCACGGCCGACACCGGCTGCAAGATCGACATCAACGACGACGGCTCCATCTTCATCGCCTCCAGCGATATCGAAGCCTGCCGCACTGCCCGCAAGACGATCGAGAACATCGTCTTCGAGCCCGAGGTCGGCGCCCTGTACTATGGCAAGGTCTCCAACATCCGCTCGGACTTCGGCGCCTGGGTCGAGCTCGTGCCCGGCAAGGACGGCCTTGTGAAGATCAAGGATCTCGAGTTCAAGCGCACCGAGAAGGTCGAGGACGTGCTGCACGTCGGCGATATGACCTGGGTCAAGGTCATGAATATCGGCCCGCGCGGCATCGATCTGAGCCGCAAGGACGCGCTGCGCGAGCGCGGCGAGGCCTAAAGTAACTGTTCAGTCCCTGACGGGACTAAACAGTTAGAGGGGAAGCACGGTGCTGCGCGCACTCGGCTTGCGGGGGACGCCTCGCATCGTCAAACGAAACTCGCTCCAGTCCGCTTCCCCGGTTTCCGTAGGAGCCGGGAAAGCTCCCTATACGCTCCTTCCGTTTTCCTCTCAAATTCAAAGCAGTTGCTTTGAATTTGTAAAGGACGAGCAGTGGAGTGAGCGAGCTTTCGTGTCTCAAACACGGAAGCGAGACGATACGGAACTTGCGAGGACGCGCACCGTGAGAAGAGTTTTTTCCGAGGCACATGTCCCCGGAAAAAACAGATTGGATCTCTTTTCCCGTTGCCTCTTTTCCCGTTGCGACGGGAAAATCAGAGGAAGATTCCCCCGGCGGGGGAAATGTCTGCGTAGCAGACAAAAGGGGGGCGGGGTTCCCCCTCTGAACGCCCCCCAATCAGGATGGACTGAATAGTCTCTCCTGATTGTATACAAAACCTTTATCGCAAGTACAGCTACGGCAAGCCTTCCCACCCGGGAGGGCTTGCTTTTTCCCGGCATGCGCGGAGAAAAACAAATTGCGAATCGAGGATTCGTAAGAATTCACGAGAATTCGCGAGAAATCAAGAGATTCGAAAATCTATTTTAAATTTACCGTTGACAGACGGACACGCCTGTGGTATAAAGATAAAGCGCTCTTGAGGGGATAAGCCCCAAAGCGCCTGAAAATGTACACAAAAATTGTGAAAACACTATTGGAGGCAAGCAAACATGTCCACCACCATGCTCACCAAGGAGACCGTTACCCGCAAGTGGTACATCCTTGACGCAGCCGGCAAGCCCATGGGCAAGACCGCTGCTCTGGCCGCCGATCTGCTGCGCGGCAAGCTGAAGACCGACTACACCCCGCACGTCGACTGCGGCGACTATGTCATCATCATCAACGCCAAGGACGCTGTTCTGACCGGCAAGAAGCTGGAACAGAAGTTCTATCGCACCCACTCCGGTTATCCCGGCGGCCTGAAAGAGACCAACTACAAGACCCTCATGAGCAAGAAGCCCGAGCTGGCCATGCGTCTGGCTGTCCGCGGCATGCTGCAGAAGAACACCATCGCTCAGTGGCAGCTCAACCGTCTGCGCGTCTTCGCCGGCGCCGAGCACACCCACGCCGCCCAGAAGCCCGAAGTCTGGGACCGCTAAGAGGAGGTAAATGAATATGGCAACCTACAAGACCAAGAAGCCCTATATGTACGGCACCGGCCGTCGGAAATCCTCCGTCGCCCGCGTTCACCTCATTCCTAACGGCAGCGGCGTCATCACCATCAACGGCCGCGACATCGACGAGTACTTCGGTCTCGACACCCTGAAGCTGATCGTCCGTCAGCCCCTGGTCACCACCGGCACCGTCGAGAAGGTCGACATCGAAGCCACCGTCTGCGGCGGCGGCGTGTCCGGCCAGGCCGGCGCCATCCGCCACGGCATCGCCCGCGCCCTGCTGCTGGTCGACGACAACTATCGCGCTGCTCTCAAGGCCGCCGGTTTCCTGACCCGCGACCCGAGAATGAAAGAGCGTAAAAAGTACGGCCTCAAGGCCGCCCGCCGCGCTCCTCAGTTCAGCAAGCGCTGATTCAAAAAAGCACAACAGACGTTCCTTGGAGCGTCTGTTTTTTATCGGCGGGCGGCTATTTTCAATCAGCGCCGCGAAGCGGCCCGAAGGGCGCTTCGCCCGCCGCGCTCCTCAGTTCAGCAAGCGTTAACCTCAGCTGTTTTGAGTGTACTTTTCACCGCGTTTCAGTACGTTTTTGGACGTTTATTCGCAGAAAAGTCGCTTGTTTTGATGTTGTGAGCTGTCCTGCGTAGCCACCTGTTTCGTTGAATAGGGAGCAAGTAGGAAGCAGGTAGGCAACAAAAATCACAGCATAGAAACTGAATTTTACAGGAGATGTTTTCCATCAGGAGAGCATCTCCTGTTTTTCATTTTCGCCATTTTCAAGCCCTATCCTTAAATCTTATTGATGGCCGCTACCAATGCCTCAGTATCAAGGTGGGTATACACACGCTCGGTGAGCGTCATGGCGCCGGAATGCCCCACGATCTTCTTGATCATCGTCTGATCTACATGAGCCTCCGCCAGCATAGAGATACATGTATGCCGGGTGTCGTGCGGCTTATGGAGGCCAATCTTGCAAAGCTGGAGCAGCAGGAGCAGAAGTACACCGCAGAGCTGAACGCCGCCCTTGCGAAATACAACGGACTGAAAGCCCAGGCTGTAGGCTTCGACCCCGATGAGCTTGCTATGGCGCAGCTTGAGATCCGTCCTCAGAAGGAAGCATCCGCTGAAAGTCGGGTGCAGGCTACTTACGGGGATAAGTATGACTTCTGGACGATGATCGGCGCAAAGCGGGAAGTGGAGAAAACGCTGGGTGAGGAAGAACCCCGATCCATCATAGAACGGATGAGACGCAAAGAACGGGAGAAGGAACGGATCAATCTGGCGAGGCAGCCGGAAAGAAAAAAGCAAAAGGATCGTGGGTGGGAGCGGTGATATCCGCGCCTATTCTCTTGAAAAGCTTCGAATATCCATATATAATGTATAATGTCTTATTGTAATAATCTATCTGCGAGGTTTAAACATGAAGGGCTATCTTTCCGTCCGGGAGGCATCGTATCAATGGGGCGTCTCCGGGCGCAGCGTCAATCAGTATGTCACGGAGGGACGCATTCCCGGCGTGGAGCGGTTCGGACGTTCCTGGGCAATTCCTGCGGACGCTGTTAAGCCCGGCGATCCCCGACAAACCCGAAAGAAAGTAAAACAAGGCGTGGAAGGTATGGAGGATGTTCACTTATGACGATGGATTTAGGAACGCTTGCCATACTTTTCCCAATGCTGTTCTTGCTGCTTGGGCTTGGGTTCACAGTGGTGATCGATCCTTATATCCAGCAGAAACAGCGGCGGATCATGCTCTTCATCGTCGTGCTGTGTCTCAGCCTAATCGGGCAGAATCTGGGAGAGAATTCGCTGTTCGTTCATCACGCCAATCTGGCGCTGAAAAACATCCTGTCCGCCTATGGCTACTCCGTACGGCCAGTGATTATGATCCTGTTTCTTTATATCATCTGGCCAGAGGGGAAAATGTGGCTCCATTGGACGCTGGCGGGCATCAACGCATTGCTTTATTTCACCTCTCCCTATACAAAGCTCTGCTTTGAGATCCGGGAATTTGACTTTGCCGCCCTGCGGGGACCGCTGTATTTTACTTGCTTTCTGATCAGCGGGCTCCTGCTTCTTGAGCTCATAATACGGACGATCCTCCGTTACCGGGAGACGCGGAGACTGGAACAGTTGATCCCGGTCTCTGTGGCCCTGATCATCGCTGCTTCCGTCGCTTTGGACATGAGCGTGGGAATGGCGCAACAACCGATTTCATTTCTGACCATGGCGATCGTAATCGGCAGCGTGTTCTATTACATCTGGCTGCACCTGCAGTTCGTCCGCGAGCACGAAAAAGACCTGATGGCGGCGCAGCGTATTCAGATCATGATGACGCAGATCCAGCCCCACTTTTTGTTCAACGCCCTCAACACCATCCGAGCTTTGTATGCCAAGGACCCGCCGCTTGCGGACCGGACGCTGGAGAATTTCAGCACCTATCTGCGGCAAAACCTGGAGTCGCTGGGCCAGACCGATTTGATCCCGATCACCAAAGAATTGGAGCACACCCGGCTGTATGCAGAGATCGAAATGCTGCGATTCCCAAACGTCCGTGTGGAATACCGGATCGATGATGAAAGTTTTACGATTCCCGCGCTGACGATCCAACCGCTGGTGGAAAACGCGATTCGCCACGGCGTGCGCAGCCGGAAGGACGGCCTGGTGACTGTTTCCACGTTCCGCGAAGCCGGTGCGCATCGGGTCACGATTGAAGATAACGGCGCAGGGTTCGACCCCGAACAAAAGAGAACAATTGAGGAGACGCACATTGGATTGGAAAACGTGAAAAGACGCGTGGAACAGATGTGCGGCGGGACGATGATCCTGAAAAGCGCCGTCGGGGAAGGCACCAGCGTCACGATCCGTATTCCCGACGTACCCGGAAAAGAGAAAGGGGGACAGCGGAAATGAGAATCATCTGTGTGGACGATGAACCGCTGGCGATGGAATATACTGTCGGACAGTGCCGACTGCTGCCCCGGGCCGACGAAGTGAAGGGGTTTACGAGCGCGCAGGAAGCGCTGGACGATTGCAGGAGCCATCCGGCGGACGTGGCGATCCTGGATATCAACATGCCGGAGATCGACGGCATCACCCTTGCCGCCCGGATCAAGGAAGCCCATCCGCAGACTGCCATCCTGTTCCTGACCGCGTACAAAGAGTACGCTTTCGACGCTTACGCGGTGCATCCGACAGGGTATCTGCTCAAGCCGGTGTCTCAGGAAAAACTGGCGGCAGAGATAGCCTATGCAAGCAGGGAGAAGCATCCGTCAATGTCTGCCCGTATCCATATCAAAACCTTTGGAGCATTTGATGTCTTTGTGGACGACAGGCCAATCAGCTTTAAGCTGGCAAAAGCCAAGGAGATTCTTGCCTATCTTGTTGATAAGCAGGGCTCGGGCGTCACACGAGCTGAAATTTTCGCCGCTGTATGGGAGGATCTCCAATATGACCGACGGATGCAGAAGCAATTGGACGTTTACATCCGGTCTCTCCGGGAAACATTGCAGGAATACGGCATCTCAGAAATCATGGAGATGGAAAAGGGTGTTCTTCGCGTCAGGACGGACACATTTATCTGCGATGCCTACCTTTTCTTTTCCGGCGACAGCGATGTGATCAACTCCTATCGGGGAGAGTATATGAGCTCCTATTCCTGGGCCAGCATGACAGAGGCGATCCTATACTGGAGAACAACGAATCGATAGATTCTGAAACAACATACAATAATACCGCCCTTTTTCAAAGTTTTTTGAGAAAGGGCGGTTTTTCTTTGGACATCCTTAGGACAGGGTTTGCTAAAATAATAAAAAATGAAGAGTAGAAAGCAGGAAGGTTTACATAACAGCAGAAACACGGGGAAAAAGGAGAACGACAATGGCAGTTCACGAACAAGTACACTCATTAAGCCCGGATCAGCTGGAATCGGTCAGCGGCGGTACCGGTGCCCTCGGCGTTTACAGGCCGGGATTTCAGTATAAGCAAGAGTCGCTTGATTTCTTCAGACACTGTGTCGGCGAAGAAACCTATCAGCTCGCCATGAACAGCGACGCCGGACGTGAGCATCATTATGCGGTTGCCAGGGCGTTTTTGAACCAGAAAGAGTGGGAAAAGTTCGTGTGGATCGAGGAATTCGGCTCCCTGGACGGGTTCCCGGAGCAGTGAAGAGGAAGAACAAATGGCTTACTATATCTTACAGAACGGATTTGAACTGTGCGGGTGGAAGGGGCTTCCCTTCGCTCTGCGCTATCCCAACCCTCGCTTTGCGGACTTTTTCGACCGGGAGGATTACCGCCTGGTGTATCGGCTCGACGGAAAACACGATATCGAAGCGGAAAGCCTGACAGACTCCCAGAAAAAGCTGCTGGAGAAGCTCATCGAGCGGGGCATTGCCGTTCCCAGCGACGGTACCCGGACGCTTGCGCCGTCACAGGCATACAAAAGCTATCCCGCCATGTACAAGAACAGCGTGCAGTGGTCGATCACGGGACGGTGCAACTACAACTGCCGCCACTGCTTCATGTCCGCGCCGGACTACAGGGGCGAGGACCTGACGATGGAGCAGATCCTCCGCATTCTGGACGGTCTGGTGGAATGCGGGATCCGCTGTGTGTCGCTGACTGGCGGCGAGGCGCTGGTGCACCCCCGGTTTTACGACATCCTGGACGAGATCGCGGATCGGGGCCTCGTGCTGGAGACTCTGTACACCAACGGCGAGTTGGTGGACGGGCATCTGCTGGACGAGCTGGAGAAGCGCAGGATGCACCCTGCTTTCCATCTCAGCTACGACGGCGCGGGCTGGCACGACTGGCTGCGCGGCGTGGATGGCGCGGAGAAGGCGGTGATCCGGGCCTTTCGGCTGCTGCACGAGCGTGGCTTTCAGACCAGCACATCCATGTGCCTTCACCGTCACAACATCGGCGTATTGAAGGATAGCATCGACCTGCTGGCCGCCGAGGGGGTGTCCCACGTCAAGATGAACATTGCTTCTCCCACGGGACGCTGGAAAAATGAGTCAGAGCACTTCATCTCGCAGGATGAGGCGTTCGAGGCGATCGAAGCCTATCTGCCGCAGTACGTGGCGGACGGTATGCCCGTCTCGGCGCAGTTCTGCGGCTTCATCGACTTCAACAAAGAGACGCGCCGGATTATGATCCCCTATCAGAAGTTTTCCGGCGCGGAGGGCGGCAACCGGGCCTTCGCCTGCGGCGCGGTGAAGAACGGCATGTACATCTCCCCCACGGGGAAGATCCTGCCCTGCATGACGCTGGGCGGCACGGCCATCGACCCCATGTTTGAATCCGCGCTGGAGAAGCCGCTTTCCGAGATCCTGTCGGATTCCCACTATCGGGACATGTGCCTCGTAAAGATGGGCGACTGCATCGACCATAACGAAAAATGCCGGGACTGCGAATACCGCCTCGCCTGCGGCGCGGGCTGCCGGGCCTGCGCCTGCGGAGAGACAGGCACGGACTACCTCGGCATCGACGAAGATGCCTGTCGCTTTTTCAAAGGCGGCTGGTACGAAAGGGCGCAGGCGCTGATCGAGCGCTACAAGGATAGCTTTCCGCCCGCTCCGGACACAGAACCAGACAGCGGCATAGCCGCTGTGGAGAATACAAATCATACAGGGAGGATGGAAACATGCTGAACAAGGAGAAGCTGGAGCAGCTTATGGCGATTCTGGGTGAACTGACCGAGGGACAGAGGGCATTTCTGACCGAAGCACTGAGCGGTCCGATCCGTGAGAAGGAACTCTTTGAGAAGCTGGACGACGTGGATGAAGGAAAGTTTGAGGAATTTCTGAAAGCTGTCACCGCAGAGCTGGAAGACGAGGTCTTGGCGCAGCCGCTGTCTCCGGACGAGTTGGAAGCGGTTGCGGGAGGGGGAAAGAATGATTCCCTTGCAAATGATGGTCATAGCTGCTCTCAAACGCAGCAGGCGAACTGTTTCCGTGAGGAAAAGCGCAGCATCTATCTCGGCGCTTTCCCGAACTGCGCGGCAACCGTGGAGGACGGAAGCTGGTGTTCGACAAATGACGCCTGTGTGAAGGTGGCAGTCAATTATCAGGGCATGAACGATTGCGGGAAGGCCTGGCGCTGAACAGAATGTAAGGAGCTAAGAATGATGCTGAACGAGGAAAAACTGGAACATTTGATGGGCATTTTGGGAAACCTGACCGACGAGCAGAAGGCGGCGCTGACCGAGGCGCTGGAGAAACCGATTTCCGACAGGGAACTCTTTGAAAAGCTGGGCGGCGTGGATGAGGGCAAGTTTGCGCAATACCTCAAAGCCGTCGCCGCAGAGAAGGAAGACGAGGTTTTGACGCAGCCGCTGTCTCCGGAGGAGCTGGAAGCGGTTTCCGGCGGCGATCAGGATGACGACCTCAAAAACTGCGTCAGGTATTCCGAGCGGAATATCTACCTCGGCGGTTTCCCTAACTGCGCTGCGACCGTGGAGGATGGCAGCTTTTGCAGCTCAAACGACGCATGCTACCACAGTATGGTCGGTTATTATATTTTGGTAGAATGCAATAAGGCCTGGCGCTGAGGACGAGCTGATCGCCGACGCGGTGGGTCTGTACGCGGCCTTCGGACGCTTTGACCCGGAGAAGGAAAAACTGTTCCTCGGCGTCCGGGACGGGCATTACATCGGCGGACGGCTGGAGAACTACACCGATGCGCCGGACAAGCAGGCCGGTCCGGTCAGCGCAGAGCTCGATCGCATGGAAACAGTCATTGACGCGCTGGCAGGGGCGGAGCCCTTCGCCCTGATCCCGGCGCTGATGAAAACAAAAAAATAAAAGCAAAAAGGAGAAAAAACATCATGGCAAAAGCATTTGAAACGAACGAAGAAAAGGTCCTGTCCTCCGAGGAGCTGGACACTGTTTCCGGCGGAGCCGGAAAAGCGGGCGAAACCGTCATTGCTTATTATGAAGACGGGAATACGGAGATCCTGATCTCACAGGGAGACGGCACTACGTTCACTACGCTCAAGGGAGCTGTCTATTATCTGGGGGAAGACGGCGTATATCGTTCCAAGGAATATGTGGACCTCTACGCCAAAAGGCCTGTTAAGTAAGAGGCGGCCGTCAGAAAGCAACGCATCATTATGACGGATATTTAAAAACAATCACATAAGGAGAGTGCGTTAGGAACAGCGAATCAATGATGACAGAAGAGTTTAAGTCCAAACTGCTTCTGGCGCAAAGCGCAGAAGAAGTTGCCGGACTGCTGAAAAACGTAGGCATGGATGAGAGCAAAGTCGGCCAGATTTGGAACGAGATCAGCAGCCACCGGGCAGAAAAAGAATTATCTCTGGACTAGCTGGAGGCCGTCAGCGGCGGTCAGAAATGGGGCAATGGAGTTTGGGTCCGGGACTATTCGACGGAGGGCTGCACCGCCACCGTCGAGCCGGGCAGCGATTGCTGGGGGACCGACGGAAACTGTTGGATCGGGAACATTTCCTATATTCCCGGACCGATCGATTTCAAATGCCCGGATTGCGGCGTTTACTGCTATGAAAGCGGCCCAAATCACTATGTCACATGCCAGGCCTGCCGTAAAGGGTATCGTTTGACCGATTATATCACCGGGCCGATCATCGGAACATAAACAAAGTAGGTGGAAAACAACAGAAAAGAACTGAAAAGAAGCTTGCGGCGGCAAAAGGCCCCGCGGAGATCGAGAGTACCGGACGGCTTGCTGCGGCGGCTGCCGGGCCATCGCGGTGCGGGACCATCCCACGGACTATCTTGCAAAAGACCTGATCGCCTGCGAGTACTTCAAGGGCGGCTGGAAGGACAGAAAGGACGCGGTGCTGAAAAGTATCGGGCAGTTATAAAACAAAAATATACTGCGGCATGACTGCTGAAAAGAGCTGTTAACAGCAGAGGATATGCTTTGGTCTGTTTAATAATTTAATGATTCGGGTGATGCATATTATGTCAAAGAAAAGCATTTTAGGAATGCCGTCAAAATACTTTTATACCGTTTGTGCGTTTTTGGCTATAGGAATAATTATAGGGAGTTTTTGCGATTTCAATATATCAAAAACTCTGTCAAGCCAAACGGCCGTTGGCGATTTTTTTCAACACTACGGCAATATAGTTTCTCACTTTATGTATCCAATAGCGGGTGTGTGTATTTTTAAAGGAATAAGGAGAAAAGGAAAGAGATTCCATTTGCTGTCAAACGGAGTATTGGTTTTCTCACTGTTTTGGACTTTTTACAGTTTTCTGGATACAGGCGGTAAATACCTTCGTAAGGATTATGGGTATGTTGCAGGGGAAAGCAGTGCGTTTCCACTTGCTTTAACATGTTTAACATGGCTTGCCCTGATTGCTTTGGTCACTTTCATCGCTTATAAAATAATTGATGATAAGGAAGCGGATCGATTAATAGCAATCGGTTCGGTCATATTGATTGCCGGTATGTTCAGCGAATATATAAATGAATGGTTAAAAGTAGTTGGATGCAGACCGAGATACAGATATCTGGTTACTTTGGATGATCCAATCAGTGAGTTTAAGAATTGGTGGGAAATGACACCATATTTGAAAGATGAGAGCTCATTCAGAAGTTGGCCGAGCGGCCATATGACGAAGGCGACGATTATGTTCGCGTTGCCGATGCTTACAACTGTTTTGAAGAATAAAAAAGAATGGTGGAAATATGTCGGCTTCGGTTTTGCTGTCATATGGATTCTTCTTTTGGGATATAACAGGATTCATATGAATGCACACTTTTTGACGGATGTATGTTTTGGCGTACTAATTACATATTCGATATATGCATTGACTTATCGGTTTGTATTCTCGGCATTATCACCGGTTCCGGTCGACACGGAATCGGCTGAATAACGAAAACGGCGCTGCGAGATACGGCGAACATCGAATCAACGAACAGAAGCATATCTGGCGGGATGGGACTTACGATTTTGAACCTGCAAGCCATCTGTACCCGAATTGACGGTACACAAATATGTGAAAAAGGAGAAACGACTTATGAGTGAACAAAAAAACATCGAACTGCGCCCGGAACAGCTGGACGCTGTCTCCGGCGGCTCCGGCTGCTCGCACGTTACCCTGGAGGATCTGGAAAACGCCTCCTGTTTCGAAGCGCTGAAGTCCAGACTGGGGGAGGAAAAGCGAAAGGGGACCTCCAGGCAGGACGCGCTTATGATCATCGTTGAATATGCCATGATCGACCTGGACATTATGCCCTTCTCCCAGGCGGTGATGGCGTTCATCGATAAGTATTGGGATCTTGTGTGACGGGCAAGTGATCGACGGGACGGAGCAACGGTGCTTTCGACAAAAGGAGCGGGTACGCAGAACATGAAGAATGCTGAGATACAGCCTGCCCGCCTGTACGAGCTGGACCTTTTGAAGGCGCTGGCGATCATCTGCATGATCCTCTGCCACTGCGTCATCCGGCTGGGATTGCATCAGCCCGGTTATGAGCAGGACGTCCGCTACTGGATCGGCGATTACTTCTTCGGGGTCTACATGGCCGTGGCCCATGCCTTTATGTTTGCCATGGGCGTGGGGATCGTCTACTCGCGGAAGAGCAGCCCCGCCGATCTCATCCGCCGGGGCATCCGGCTCTATGTCCTCGGGTTTGTCCTCAACTTCTTCCGCTACGGGATCTACGCGCTCATCGACGGACTCATCGAGGGAGAGTTCATGGCGGAGACCGTCTATGCCCTGATCGTCCAGGATATCCTCCACTTCGCGGGGCTCGCGCTGATCGCCACGGGGCTTTTCAAACGGCTGAAGCTGAAGGAGAAGCATATCTTTATCATCGGCGTGATCCTGTCCGCGATCGGCGGGCCCCTGGCTTTTGCCGTGCAGGGAAGCTATGTCGCCAATTATCTCCTGGGCCATTTCATCACGACCACAGAAGAATGCTCCTGCTTCGTCTTCTTTAACTGGTATTTCTTTGTGGGCGCCGGGCTTCTGTTCGGAGCGATCCTCCGGAGGACGGAGGATCGGGATCGGCTTTATGGCAGACTGCTGTGCGCCGCGGGTCCGGTCATGGCGCTCTACATCGTCCTGAGCGCTGCCGTTGGTCCTCTTTTTCTGACAAAGAACGGCTGGTATTATGCGGTGAGTCTTCCGGAGGCAGCGGGGCTTCTGTCCATCGATCTGACGCTCTTGGGCGCGTTCCACTTTCTGCTGAAAAAGGCGGATGTGCCCCGCTTTTCCGTGTTCATCACAATGAGCCGGAATGTCAAGCAGATCTATTGCATCCACTGGTGCATCCTCGGGTTCGTGGATTCGATCTTCTGCTATCTGCTGGGCGTCGTCTTTCCCTGGGCGGTCATCTATCTGTTCGGGATCGTCCTGACCGTCCTGGCCGCCTGGATCGCCAAAAGGTGGACGGAGCGGAAACGACTGGAAAAAGTATAAAAACAAATCCGATCAAGAAGGAAGTGAAGTAAAGATAGGTATTTTATCAGGCGTTCAGAGATTCCACAGCGCGGGCTGGGATCCGAGGCGGAGATCCGGGGCCTGGCGGAGATCTTTACGCCGATCCACACGACAGTCATGTCGAAGGATGAATATCTTGCCGCGATCACCGCGGGATGACTGCCGTGGAAAAACCGGATACAACAGCCTTGTCCGGCTCCCGTCGGGTGTCGGCATATTATTAATGCGGCAATTAAATAATCGTAAAGAAAGCCGCATAAATAACATTTAATTCAATGCCGCCTTGCTCGCCGCGATTGCGGCAACCGCAAGGCATGGCAATTATTACTTCGGCAACACCCCGTGGTGCATTATTGGCGTTTGTTTAGTTGCCGAAGTAATAATACACAAATTAATTATCAAGGAGGATCACATCATGAAAAGAGTCATTGCATTTACCGTATTCTTTATTCTTCTGCTGGGTCTCGTCGGCTGCAGCGGCGGTGTTTCGGTGGGCGGGTTCTCGTCCAAGTACATCGACAGCGATCATTACGACGAGGCCGTCCGGCAGTTCATGGCCGAATTTGAGAGCATGGCCAACTTTGAGGGCTGCACCTTGAAAAAGGTCGGATACGCCGGCGATAAGGTCGTGAAGGAGGAGGCGGAGGCCCAGGGCCTTGCGCCTGAGCAGGTCATCGTGCTGACCACCGCCTTTGAGACTGACGGCGAGGATCACGGGAACGGCCTGGAGCCCAATCACACCTATGATGACTATACCTGCGTCATGACGCGGCTTTCCTCTGCCGACATCTTCTGGGAGATCGCGGAGTTCGGCAACGGCTGAGAACAGCAGCATATCGAAATGGAGAGAGTTACCGTATGAAGAAGCGTAAGGGACAGATCATGCCGAGGCTGCTCGCGGTCCTGTGTTGCGCGGCACTGCTGCTGGGGCTGGGTGTGACGGCCTTCGGCGCGGAGGACGGCGAGGTCCGCATCCGGGTATTTGAGACCAGCGATATCCACGGCTATCTGCTGAATACCTCCGGCGGCGACGAAGCCGCGTTCCAGTACCGGCTGGCCTATATCGCCCAAGTGGTGAACGAGGCCCGGGCCTCCGGGGACTACGACGATGTGCTGCTGGTGGACGGCGGCGACATCTATCAGGGGATGCCAGTGTCCAACCTGACCACCGGGGCGGCCGTGCGGGCAGCGCTGGACGCTATGGACTATGACGCCGTGGCCCTGGGCAACCACGAGTTTGACTGGGGCGTGACCGCCTACTGCGCGGACCCTGACGCCACAGTGCCGGCATACGGGATCGGAGATTTCAAGGGTGACCCGGATATCCCCATCCTGGCCTCGGACCTGTACGACGCGGAAACGGGGGAGCGCGTGGACTTCACGAAGGACTATGTGATCGTGGAGAAGGCGGGCAAACGCATCGCTCTGATCGGATACATCCCCGACTATACGATGTCGATCATGGCCGATAAGATCGCCCCCTATGATATCCACGACGATCTGGACGCCCTGTCGGCGCTGGTGAAAGAGATAAACGAGACGGAGCAGCCGGACGTGACCATCGTGGTGGCCCATGCCATGCCGGTGGAGGTGGCGGAGGCGCTGAGCCCGGCGGATGTGGATCTCGTCACCGGCGGACACAAGCACGACGGGATCTACGGCGTGGCGGAAAGCGGCGTGCCCTACATCCAGGCGAACTGCTACGCCCAGGGCTACGCCTCGGCGATCATCGTGATCGGGGCGGATGGAACGGTTTCCATCGAAGAGCCGATGTATACGCCCATAACCGAGGAGAAGGAGGCCCTCTTTGACACGCCGGAGAACGCGGAGCACCTGGACGAAACGGTCCTGGCCATCTCTCACGCCGCCTGGGAGGAGATCAGCGACGAGATGAGTGAGGTGCTGGGCTACATCGACACCCCCATTGAGAAAAAAGGCTATGTGGGCGACCGTGAGACCAGCGGAGGAAACTGGTTCACAGGACTCATGCTGCGGGAGACGTCCGACCAGGGCGTCGTGGCAGCCTTCTACAACACGGGCGGCGTCCGGGCGAACCTGACGATCCCGGAGGGGGAGACCCAGCGTATCGTCACGGTGGGCGACGTTTACACCATCGCGCCGTTCAATAATACCTGGCTGATCTATGAGCTGACCGGAGCGGAAATTGCCCAGCAGATCGTGAACGGCTTTATCGAGAAAAACTACGGCGATCAGATGAGCGGCCTGACCTATGAGTATTTGAATCACGGGACCGAGGAGGAGCCGGACATCGAGATCGTCAGCATCACCCTGGACGATGGCACCGAGGTGGACGTCCACGATGAAGAGACCCTGTACCGGGTCGTCACCTCCAATTACAGCGCCACGCTGGAGGGCAGTGTGTTCATCGGCAAGGAGCCGCTCGTGCCGGAGACGGAGGCGCCCATCGACAACCTGACGATCATCGACCTGCTGCGGGAAGAGGCGCGGGACAACGAGGGTTATATCGCTGTGGATACCGCGCCGCGAGGCTTCTGCCTGAACGAGGAGGCTGCTGCCTGAAGTGCGGTTTCGGCGAGCGAACCGGAAAACATGATGCTGAGGATTTTTCATGAAACGAAAACTATGTGCGATCCTGCTCTGCGCGGCCATGCTGTTCTCCTTTTCGGCCTGCGGTGGGAAAGGATCGAAAGCCATAGCATATTGGAAAGCGGATTCTCCGGGCATGGCCTCTCTTGTCTCCTTTGTCCATGCGGTCAGCGATGAAAGGAGCGAGAGCTTCGTGCCGGAGGAAGAACGAATCGCGGTGTTTGATATGGACGGCACGCTGTACGGGGAACGATTCCCTACCTATTTGCGGAGACCTGCCGTGCGCTGGGGTTTGAGACGATCTCCATGCGCGACGAGTTTGAAACGATCTACAAGACTGACGCTGTGAAGACTGCGTTTGCACAAGGACAAGCAGCGTAATGAAATGAAATCAACCTTCCTTTCCGTGCGAAAGCAGGAGATTGAATAAACAAAACAAAAAGGAGAAACCAAAATGAAAAGAACGATCTGTGCGTTGCTAGCTGCCCTTATAGCGCTTTCCCTAGCAGCCTGCGGAACCGCGAACAGCGGAAAACAGACAGCCTCCGCCTACCTGGACCAGGAATCGGACGCTGCCATCGAAGTGACTGTAGACCTGAACGGCGGATGGTCTGTGGAATTTGTCAGAGGAGCTGTTTATCTTTATGACCGCGAGATCACCGAGACCAACGACGGCGTTGCAATGCTGGTTACCCTCGACAAAGAGGTTTATGAAGAAGATCTTGAGACGGCCATGGCAGATGAAAACCACAAGGAAGCAGATGGAGGCGTTTATTATACCTACAATGGGGATGAGATGGGTTATCTCACTTTGTTGAATGATTCCGCCTATGTGCTCATTACAGCAAACAAAGCGGATATCGAAGCAATCGTGGCAAGGTTTACGCTTTCCCTGGCGGATTAACTGAATCGTCAAGCGGGCAACAAAAGGAGGATAATAGAGCAATGAAAAAAAACATTTGTTTTATTCTGTGCACAATCATGCTGTTTACGATCGCAGCCTGCGGCACAGAAAAGCCGGCAAACAGTGCTGAGCAGCAGACCGCAGCCGCGTCTGAAGCAACGCAGGCGTCGTTCGAGTGGACTCGCCAGGGCTATTTCACGGATGAAAATGGAAATATGCTCTCCGTCACCTGGATGGAGGATATCGACGAGCCGGGCTGGTACGTCGGTCTGATGGTCGGAGAGATCATGGGCGGCAGCACGCTCCCGCAGGAAAACGGCACGCTGCACGGCAATCTGAACGCCTGGGACGAGACTGCCGAGCCCTTGATCGTCACCGTGTCCGAGGAGGGCGAGGACGGCCTGCTGCTCAGCTTTGAGGGCGGCGAGAGCTATCACTTCAAACCCTACGACATGCCGGAGGCCACGATCGTCGTTACCGTCAACACGGAGGGCTGGGGCAATATCGACTACGCCGAGGGTGACCAGGCTCCGGAGATCGACACCGAGTATCCCATGCAGTCTGCGTATATCGGTCTGGCCGAGCCCAAAACGCACACCTTCGTCGCCTGGCCGCAGACGGGCAGCCTGTTCGTGAAATGGACGAAGAACGGCGAGGACTTCTCCACCGAGCCGGTCATCACCGTACTGTTGGACGAGAGCGCGGAATTCGTCGCGGTGTTTGAGGAAGACCCCGGCTGGCAGAACCCCGTGATGAACTTCGTCGGCAACTATCAGAGCGATCGCGCCCACGCTCTGGTCGAGTGCTTCGGGGCTGATGAGGCGTGGATCACCATCGAATGGGGCGGCAGCGCCTGGGAGTTTGCCCGCTGGATCATCGCCGGCCGCCTGGATACCGACACGCTGACCATTGCGTATGAGGGCTGCAACAAGTCCGTCATCACCGTGAACGACAGCGGCGAGGAAAGTACGGAAGAGGTGTATACGGACGGCACCGGCACCATCACCTTCCATGACGACGGAACCTTTACCTGGCACGAGGATCAGTCCGAGTACGGGGTCGATATGCTGTTCGAGTGGGTCCCGGCGGCTTCGGAAACTGCCAGGGAGGACGGCGAGCGTTTTGAAGCGGTCATCATCCTCGAAGGCATGGAGGAGACGGTGCAGTACGAGCACATCGTCAGAGGGGATCTCGGCTTCGAGATGGATTACGATTATGAATCCTTTGAGCGGTACAGCGATCCGGAGCTTGAGAGCTTCCTCTCCGTCTGGGATGGGCCCGGAAACCCCGAGAACTTTCTTGAGGTGACGTTTAGCGCGGAGGATGCCGATACCGTCGCCGCAGCCGTCCGGGAGGAGCTTTCCCAGACCTATGATCTTTATGAGGAAACACGCGAGCTGAACCGTGCGGGCGAGTGCCTCTACATTGAGGCGTCTGTGCTGAAGGGCACCAACAATATGGCCGATCAGCTGCAGATGGTGTATATCATCCCGACGACCGACGGCTGCATTGTTGCCACGGTGCACTGCGCCACTGAGGCCGCCGAAGGCTTTGCCAGGCGCTGCAACTACATGATCAACACCATCTCAGCCCTGCAGTGACAGGCTTACGGACGTGGCCTGATACAAATGCCTGTGCGCTTTTGGGAGGTAGTATCATGAAAAAGCAACTTCGAATTGCCTTGCTTTTCCTGCTTGTGTTTGCGATGCTTCTGTGCTCCGGCTGCGGACAGAAAACGACAAAGCGGAGCACGCAAGAGATCATCGAGGAGATGGTCGTCGATTACGGCAGCTACGGCGAAGAGGCCGATCAGAAAATCAAGGCGCTTCTGAAGGAAATGAAAACCGCGGACAAGGACGCCGCCTCGCGCTGGGAGCGCATCATGGAGCTGTGGAAGAGCTCCAACACGGCGTTGACGATCCACTACGATGAGCCGACTGCCGATCTTCCCGATACCGACGAGCTGTGCTTTGTCGTTTTGGGCTTCCAGCTCGCCCCGGACGGGACCATGCGCGACGAGTTGATCGAGCGCCTTATGGTCGCGCTGCGCTGCGCGGAGAGGTATCCGAACGCGCTGATCGTTTGTACAGGCGGCGGTACGGCATCCGAAGACGAGACTGCTACGGAGGCCGGGCGTATGGCGGAGTGGCTGATCGAAAACGGCGTCGCCCCCAAGCGCGTGATCGTGGAGGACAAGTCCCTCACCACGGCCCAGAATGCGATCTACACCTTTGATATTCTCGCTGAGCGTTATCCGCAGGTCCGAGAGCTGGTCATTGTGTCCAGCGATTATCACATCGCCACGGGGACGCTGCTCTTCGGCGCGGAAGCGATCCTGCGCGCTTCAAGCGCGGGAGAGGAAACGGTAAACGTAGTTTCCAACGCCGCCTGGAAGGCGCCCTCCGGCACGCTCTCCACCATGTTCCAGGCCGGAGCCCTGATCGAGCTGGCCGGAGATGTGGACACGGCCTTTGAGATTTATTATGAGACCTACAACATCCATGAGCTGCCGCCTTTGAAGTAAAGGCGATCCTTCCACTGGGAGCAAACGATGAAAACGGTATATAAAAACAACATTACCATGGATCCGTCCGGATTCGTCCTCCTGGCGGATTTTGTCCCGCACATCGTGCAGGAGATCCGCTACTATTCCACCTACAATTTCATCGGCGAGCGGATCGACGGCTATGAGGAGCCCTGCGCGCTGCTGACCAGGGAGGCTGCCCGGGCGCTGAAGGTCGTCAGCAACGAGCTGTTCGTGCAGGGCTATCGGCTCAAGGTCTTCGACGCCTACCGGCCGGCCTGCGCGGTGAAGCAGTTCGTCCTCTGGGGCATCGAGGATACGGACGTCCGCATGAAGCCCTACTTTTACCCGGAGCTGGAAAAGCAGGAGCTGTTTGTCAAGGGTTATATCGCCAAGCTTTCCAGTCACAGCCGGGGCAGCGCCATTGACCTGACGCTGCTGGACATGAAGACGGGCAAGGAGCTGGATATGGGCAGCCCCTTCGATCTCTTCAGCGAGGTGTCCCACCCGGATCATCGGGGCGTCACCGAAGAACAGTACGCCAACCGGATGCTCCTGCAGCGCGTCATGGTCCGAAATGGTTTCCGGCCCATCGACTGCGAGTGGTGGCATTTCTGCCTCGAAAACGAGCCGTACCCCGACACGTATTTTACTTTCCCGGTCTCGTCGGCATATCTGAAACGATAGGAGAGATCCAAATGACTGAAAGAAAACTGAGGATTTGGCGCGCAACCGCGATCATAGCCCTTTGCGCGCTGCTGACTGTCAGCGTACTTTTCGCCTTCGGCGTTGGAACTAAAAGATCCGAGCCTGCAATAAACGGCACCGACGCGCTTGCGCTTTGGAACGAAGGCACCGGTGCAAGGGATAAGCTGATCGACTACGTCAGCGCTGTCACACAAGAGGACGGGTCTGACTTTATCCCTGTCGAAGATCGCATCGCCGTGTTCGATATGGACGGTACGCTCACCTGCGAGACCTTCTATACCTACTATGACACGATGATGTTCATGGAATACTGCCTCTACGATCACCCGGAACGCGTTTCGGATGAGCTCAAGGCAGTCGCCGCGTCGATCCGGCCCGGATACGTGGCCGACGAGACGCTCGCGAGAAACTTCGCAAAGGCCTATGCGGGCATGACTGTTGAAGAGTTTTACGACTATGTTGTGGAGTTCGGGCAGAAGAAGAACGCGAGCTTCAACAACATGCGCTACATAGACGGTTTCTATCTGCCGATGGTGGAGCTTGTGAAGTATCTCTACGACAACGACTTTGAAATCTGGGTCATCAGCGGTACGGAGCGCACGACTACCCGCGCCATCGTGGCCAACTCCCCAATCAGGGACTATGTGGAGCCGGAGCATGTGATCGGCACCGATTTTGAGGTAAAACAGAGAGGGCATGAGGACGAGCCCTCTAATATGGACTTCAAGTATGAAAACGGTGATGAGCTCGTTCTGACTGGTGGTTTCATCCAGAAAAATCTGAACGGCAATAAGTCAATCTATGTGGAACGCGAGATCGGTAAACGTCCGGTGCTTGCCTTTGGCAACAGCGGCAGCGACACCAGCATGATGAACTATGCCATCGATGAGCGGAATCCATACCTCGCGCAGGCGTATATGATTGTCGCCGATGACAGCGAGCGCGAATGGGGCCAGCAGGATTGGGAAGCAAAGTCCGCCGACTATCTTGCCAAGGGCTTTATCCTGATCTCGATGAAAACCGATTTTGCGCAGATCTATCCGGACGGCATCACAAAAGCTGACGAACAGTATGTTCCTGCCGACAGAGTCCCAGGCACCGGACACTCTGGATTACAGTGTGCCGGACAACTGGGCGTATTTTGAGCTCGGCGAGGATCGCGCGGTCGATGTCTTCCTGATCTGCCCGACAGTGGATACCCAGAGTGAGACGAACGCCTTAGACCTCAACGACAAGCTCAAGGGCAATTTTATCTACGCGCTTGATCTGGAGAAAGGTATCTTTGAGGAAACGGGACGGCTATTCTCTCCCTATTACCGGCAGATGTCCATCAATGCCTATATGTTGCCGGAGACTGAGCGCGAAACGGCCAAAGAAATCGCCTATTCGGACGTTTCCGCCGCCTTTCGCTGGCGGACGTTTCCGCCGCCTTTCGCTGGTATCTGGACAACGAAAACGACGGGCGCGGGATCATTCTGGCCGGCTTCTCCCAAGGCGGCGAGATGTGCCTGGAGCTGCTGAAGGAATATTACGGCGGCGATAGCGCCGAGGCCCAGGCGCTGCGCGAACAGCTGATCGCGGTCTATTCCATCGGCTGGATGGTCACGGAAGAGATGACTTCAAGCTATCCGCAGATCGTTCCTGCCGCGGGCGAGACGGACACCGGTACCGTCATCTGTTTCGACTGCGAGGACGGCAATGTGACGGAGACCATTATCATCCCGGCTGGGATGAAAGCCCTGTCCATCAATCCGCTGAACTGGAAAACCGACAGTACGCCGGCGGATAAATCGCTGAACCACGGAGCTGTTTTTGAAGCCGGCGGCGAACCCGTTCCCGAGCTTTGCGGAGCCTATATCGGCGAGAAAGGCGAGCTGATCGTGACCGACGTGACGGCGGCGGATTATCCTCCCGGGTTGGATGTTTTCCCGGAAGGGGCTGAATCTGAAGGAGAACGTCGCAATGCGCACCGCTGTTTGGAGCGCTCAGCATAATCTTTACGGGGCAGCTGCGTAAATACTGACAGCGCCGCTCGTCTATGAGCCTTTTACTCACGGAGAACTTGGTGTACTGATGCCGAGGTGCAGCGATGATCTGCTTTCATAGGTCAATGGTTTTCTTGAGGAAGAAATAGCCTCCGGCCGCATCGACGAACTGGCGAAGGAGTATATCTACCTCTATACGGAGCCGGAAGAACTCCCCAATGCGTCATAAACGAGAAGCCGTGAACAATTGAAACCTGTAAAACGATTTAGAGAGGTCACCATTACGGCGGCCTCTCTGTTGATTATCATTAATCGACAGCTGGGACATGACAAAATCACATAATTCCCCAAAACCTTTTTTGCTGTTTGTGAGGAATTGCAGAATCTAGCGGAGAACAGGATGGTAAACGCAAAATCAATCCAGTTTCCGCTTTTCATTTTGGAAGCGTTTTCAGTTCAGCAAGCGCTGATCGAGACCGAGAGACATGCAAAAAACCCTGGAAACTCAACGTTTCCGGGGTTTTTTCATGCTCTGCCCACTCCCACGAAATGACTGCGTTTGAGCAGGACGGAGGGCTTTTTTCGCTTATTCCTTGATGTTTTCCGGAGTCTGAGTATAATAGCCTTATCTTGAACAAACGATTTTTTTCAGGATCGATATGGAGCAAAGGAGAATGGTATGCTGAGCAAGAATACGGATTTTCCGGATAAGGTGGTCAAAACGTGGAAGTGGACGGTGGATCAGGCGGATTATCATGTGCCTGATGGGATAGATCCCAGGTTTTTTCATTGTCGGGTACACGGACGAGAAAAAGAGGATTTGCTTCCGTTTCGGTATGAAGGGCAGAAACTTTATGTTTGCCGGATCTGCGGGACGGTGTATGAGATCCTTCCGGAAGCGAAAGGAACGAAGACAGACCCCCTGAGAACATGGCATGTTTTGTTTCAGCAGCCTTATAACTGGGAGTATATGAGAGCTTCGAAATTGCTGGAGTATCATTTTGTTCATGAATGCGAAGGCTTCACAACCCATCCGCTCCTGAATGCACATGGCGGAGATGACTGCAGGGACAGCCTTGAACTGATTGCCAGGTTCTTCGAGTCCATGCTGGGGGAAGACCGAAGAGATGGCGTCCGCTTCTTTCATGATTATCGCAAAAACATCAAGGCTTTCCAGGAAGACAATGCGCTGATCCTCTCTTCCGGCACGTATCCGGGCGACTTTCCTCAGGATGAATTCTGCACCTATCGTGAAGAACCCGACTGTTTGTCTTTGGAAGTCTCGTATTCCTGGGAAGAGAATATCTATGGGTTTACGTTAGATCTGAACGAGGAAGACTTTGAAGAATTCCAAAGCTATTGTCTGATACAGTTTTCATTTCTCAGCAGCAACGAGAGCGATCTGTCTGACAGGCTCCGTGAATGGGAGGAACACCCTTTGAGGAGGGAGCAGATACCGAACCATGACGGGGATTTGCGTATAAAGCGGGAGATCGTGCAAGATCCGTTTGGACTCAAAGGTTTTTTCGTTTATGAAAAACAGGAGCTTACGAGATCGGTGCAATGATAGGGCAAAGCAGCAGGATTTCATGATCTTGCTGCGATTGACAGTAGTCCGGCATACAGCTTATAATACCGCAAAAGGGGGGCTTCCGTGAGTAACAATACTGACACTATCAGAAAAACAACAGCCCCTCTTCATTTTTGATGATGCGGTAATCAAAAGCTTCACGCAAGCACCCGCGAAAACGGGTGCTTGTTTTTTGCATTTTGGTAGGTATAATAAAACATATTATAATCGGTCACTCTGTAGCCCGCCCGTCAAGGCTTATAGTATTTGAGCCGCGTAATAAAACAGGCTGCCTGTACCGAGCATACAAGCGGAACTGTCATCAAAATCGATTATAGCCCGCACAGCTACTATATCCGCTTTGTCTATACGGTCAACGGACAGCGCTACGAAGGGCGCACCAGCATTTCCGGGCAGCAGGTAAAGCGTTTTGAGCCGGGCATGACGATCTATCTCCAGTACAGGCCTTCCAAACCTGAAATGTATTATGTCCGCGATCCCTATTATCTGTAAAACCTGTAAAACAAAATGGGCGTGTTGCAAAAATGCACCGGAGTTGTAAAAACGATGGTCTTGCCGTAGGGGCGGCCCTTGCGGCCGCCCGGCGCGCAAAGATATTTGCCAGCAAA
>ONNS01000019.1 GCA_900319275.1 uncultured Eubacteriales bacterium | reverse complement strand
AACAGCGTTTCGCATGCGCGCATTTCATGCGCGCGGGGATTTAGTTATAAATAATTACATGGTACTGCCGGGAGGGGCAAGCCCCTCCCCTACGTAAATGACCGGGTTTTCGCGATTTCTTGCATTTTGCAACGCGCCCTTTTTATTATTTACGCATATTTTTTACGCCAGGTTCAGGCCTTTTTTCAGGCTCAACACCGTGACCAGATACAGCAGCGCCGCCTGGACCGTCTGGACAAGCAGCACCTCGCCCAGCATCGCCTGCGCGAAGCTCACGGCCTGCCTGGCGTTCTCGAGCGTGACGTCCATCTCCTCGAAAGCTGCCATGCGGCCGACGCCGTAGCCGGTCGTGGCCATACTCAGCACGAAGCTGATCGCCACAAAAAACACGATCGAAAGCAGGATCTTGTCCCGCGAGAACATGTGGCCGAGACTCATGGCCGCGTAGAAGTGCAGGCAGGTGAACAGTCCGCCGACGATCGCCGCAAGCAGCGCCTCCGCCGCGAGCAGCCACAGGAAGCGATGAACACCATCAGCAGCATGACCAGTCCGATCACGACAAAGGTGGCGGCAAACCACACCACCGACACGAGCATCTTGCTCCAGACAAGCGCGTGTACGCTCACCGGCAGGGTGTGCATCAGATAGCCCTCGTCCTTGAGGTAGTTGGTATAAAAGCGCTTGATCATCATCACGGCGGTCATGATGACAGCGGCGATGACGCCGATCACAAAGGCCGCGATGATCAGGCCGAAGAGAATGTACAGGAAAGAACCGATCTTTCGATCCATCATACGGCCGGAAATACTCGCCAGCACCGAGAGCACGATCACCGCGCCGTAGATCGGCAGCATGGTGCGCCCCGTGGCGCGAAATTCATGCTTCAACAGTTTTCCTAGCATTTGAATACCTCCCTGAAATAGGCGTCCACGCTCTTGCCCTGCTCCTCGCGGATCGTATCCACCGAGGACTGCAGCAGCACCCGTCCGCTGCGAATAAAGATCACGTCGTCAAGCACCTGCTCCACATCGGCGATCAGGTGGGTCGAGATCACAACAGCGGCGCTGGGGTTGTAGTTGCGGATGATCGTGTCGAGGATGTAATCCCGGGTGGCCGGGTCCACGCCGCCGATCGGCTCGTCGAGCAGATAGAGCTTGGCCTGGCGGCTCATGGTCAGTATCAGCTGCACCTTCTCGCGCGTGCCCTTGGACATCTGCTTGATGCGCATGCCCTCGTCGATACCGAGGCGGTTGAGCATCTCTGCAGCGCGCTCGCGGTCGAAATCGGCGTAAAAGTCGGAAAAGAAATCCATGAGCTGCCTGGCGTTCATCCACTCGGGCAGGTATTCTTTATCCGGCAGGTACGAGACGAGCGCCTTGGTCTCTTTACCGGGCGCTTTGCCGTCGATCCTCAGCTCGCCGGCCGTCGGCGTCAGCAGGCCGTTCGCCAGCTTGATCAGCGTCGTTTTGCCACTGCCGTTCGGGCCGAGCAGACCGACGACCCGGCCCGGCTCGATGCTCAGATTCACTCCGTCGAGCGCCTGGATGCTGCCAAAGCGCTTCGATAGATCGTGACATTCCAAAATTGCCATTATGCGTCCTCCTTGAGCAGGGCGATGATCCCTTCCCGGTCATAGCCCAGTTTTTCCATCGCGCCAAGAAAGCTTTCGATCTGGCTGCGCGCCAGCGCCTTCTTGCTTGCGTCAATGATCTGTACGTCCTCCGTCACAAAGCGTCCGTTTGTTCGCTGGGAGAAGACCAGCCCCTGCCGCTCCAGCTCCTGCAGCGCACGCTGCATGGTGTTCGGATTCACGCCCGCCTCTGTCGCCAGATCCCGCACGGACGCGAGCCGCTCCCCCGGGGGCAGCGCGCCGGAGGCAATACGCTGTCTGAACAGGTCCACCAGCTGGGAATAGATGGGCAGATCGCTGCGAATATTCCATTCCATTGTGCATCACCTCTGTGTTATTGTATTAAGTGATTAATACAATAACACATTTTTTCAAAATGTCAAGAGGTTTTTGAAAAAAAAGAGTGTTCTGTTGCAAATTCAATCTAAACATAGCAATTTCACTGTAAACAACTGATGCTTCTAAAAAATCCGATTTGCATTTTAACAATAAATAAGATCAGATTCTGTGAAACGGTCCTTACAAATTTAAAGTAAACATTTAAATTTTTATTCTGAACAGGTGTTTGTATTCGCATAATACTAATGATGATCCAGCTGATATTTTGAAATACCGAGACGGACGATCTGAACTTAACACCAAAAGATAGATGTATTATTAATTCAAGCGACCTGAAGGGTCTGGGCTCTGTGTTGAGCAGGTGTCATGCCCTTTAGTTTTTCAATCGTTCTCTTCCTTGCGGAAGCTCAACCTAAGCCCGTTAAAAATTTCAGATTCATCTGAAAGCTGCGCGATGAAACATCACGTGTCGTTTCTTGCCAGAAAACCACTTAACAAGTTTTTGCGGTTGCGGCTGATTCGCCCGCTATGATATAATAAACTGAAAAATGTTGTACGTTTGATATAGGTAGCGGCTACATAATGCGTAAGGTATATGACTATGAGGATTTTATTACGTAATAGAAAGAGCACATGGCGATGAGGAGCTTGCCAGACATTTTGATAAATCATCAAAAAATGTATAGCTTAATTTGGTGGATGTATTGGTGGAACATTGGAGATTTACCAAGACAGCACAACATTCATTGAGCAATATAGGAGGGACATTCTGTGGCCGAGAGTCAGAACATTGAATATAAGGAATCCTGGCGGGACGAATATCTGAAGTGGGTCTGTGGCTTTGCCAACGCTTACGGCGGGCGGATCTACATCGGCGTGAGGGATGACGGTACGGTTGTGGGCGTCTCCGACAGCAAGCGGCTCCTGGAGGATATCCCAAACAAGATCCGCGACACCATGGGTATCGTGGCCGACGTGGATCTGCAGGAGCGGGACGGGAAGAAGTACATCGAGATCCACGTGAGCCCCAGCTCCTATCCAGTCAGCTATCACGGGGAGTATCACTACCGCAGCGGCAGCACCAAGCAGCAGCTGACCGGTATCGCCCTGTCGGAGTTCATCATGCGCAAGACCGGCGCCCGTTGGGAAGATGTGACCGTGGACAACATTACGGTGGACGATCTGGATGGCGAAAGCTTCAAGATCTTCCGGCGTGAGGCACTGCGCAGCAAACGGATGACCCGCGCGGAATTGGATATTCCCAACGCGGAGCTTCTGAGCAAGCTGCATCTGATGGTGGACGGCAAATTGAAACGCTCAGCCGTGCTGCTGTTTTATGATGACCCCGCCGTTGTCCAGAACGGCAGCCATGTTCAGATCGGGAAGTTCGGCCCCGGCGGAGTGCTGGAGTACCAGGACATTTTGGAAGGCTCACTGCTCACAACCGCGGACAAGGTCATCGATCTGATCTATCTGAAATATCTGAAAGCTAAGGTCAGCTTCGAGCATGACCGGCGCACAGAGACCTATCCCTTCGCACGTGAGGCAATCCGTGAGGCAGTCTATAATGCCATCGCACATAACTGCTATATGTTCGGCGTGCCGATCCAGATCCGCATTGAGGACGAGGCCATGATTATCAGCAACCGCTGCATTCTGCCGGAGGGCTGGACCGTGGATACGCTGATGGAGCCGCACGATTCTGTACCCTACAATCCGGACATCGCCAATGTGTTTTATCGCGCCGGGTACATCGAACGCTGGGGCCGCGGTATTGAGACGATCTGCGATGCATGCCGGGAACTCGGTACGGAGCTGCCTGTGTATGAGCTGCGCGGAAACGGTCTTCGAGTCCGTTTCACCGCACTGCAAAGTGCCTTGGTCGAGCAAGGCAAAGAGCCAATGCCCCAAAGCGACAAGCAAGATGGCGCTTTGGATGACGCTTTGGCGCGCAAAATACTGGAGGTGTTAACCGAAGATCCGAGGATTTCCCAGATTTCACTTTCTGAAAAGCTTAGCTTGGCAAGACGCTCCGTCCAGCGCAAGATGGATGAACTAAAAAACGTCGGTCGTATCGAACGCATAGGCGGTAAACGCTACGGATATTGGAAAATACACAGATAATAGGAACTTCGCTTCTACGCAATAAAGCGCCCGGGAAACCGCTGATTATCAACGGTTCCCGGGCGCCTGCTTGATAGGGGCACGGTGACGATATTCCTTTACCTGTTTTAGATTTCTTTCATCTGCCCGTCTGTAAGCATGTCGATCATGATCTTGGCAGCCAACCGGAAAGAATAGATAGGGCACAAATGCTTTTGTAATAATATGTTTATGCGAAGGTATATGTTATCTCCTAACTTGTTTAAAAAGCATTTGAACCAGATAAGCGAAGAATCTCGTAAATATCTATTCTTGTTGAAATATGAATTAAAAGAGAAAAAAGGTAAATCAGTCCCGAATCACTTCTTGTTTAACGTCAATTTGTAATGAATGCGCTGGAAGTACCTCAAAACCCGGGAATATGTTTAGATTGAATTTGCAACAAAACAGAAAAAAAGAGGGCTGCCCGGATGGGCAGCCCTCAGACTGTAGAAAACCCTTGTGGCAAGGTTCGACACGCATGGGGAGATTGTGAAGAGGGGACGGTAATCCCCTCTTCACGTTCAATCTATGCAAAATGGGAACTTTTTCGGAAAGTTCCCATTTTGCTCTCAAGCTGTCGACACTTTGTCGACAGCTTGAGGGCTGCCCGGATGGGCAGCCCTTGCGGTTAACTATTGGTTTGGATCGAATCAGTCGTCCAGCGTGAAGGCGGGGACATCCTCAGCAGAGGTGGGAACGACTTTCTCGCCGGCGATGATCGCAGCGGTAGCAGCCTCGACCTTTTCGAGAACCTCAGCGGGGATGTGGTCGCCGGTGGTGTAGATGCCGACGCCGCCGGTGGTCAGATCATAGGTGTGAACGCCAGCCGTGAACGTGCCTTCCTTAACAGCCTTGGACATATCCTGAGCAGCCACGTCAACGCTCTTGCGAGCGGAGCAGAGCACGCTGTCAAGGCCCAGAGAAGCAGCCTGGTCACCGTCAACGCCGATGCCCCAGATGCCGGCTTCGTCGCAGGCGTTGAGGACACCGATGCCGGTGCCGCCAGCCGCGTGGTAGATAACGTCAGCGCCCTTGGTGATCATGTCCTTCGCAGCGGTGTTGCCGCCGGCGATGTCGCCGAAGTTGTTGGCATTGTACTGGAGAATGGTGGCGTCGGGGCAAGCGTCAAGCACGCCGCTGACAAAGCCGAGACCGAAGAGGTTCATCGGGCCGGTAACCATGCCCTGCACATAACCGACGGTCTTGCTCTGAGTCATGCTGCCGGCAACCAGGCCGACGAGGTAGGAGCACTGCTCCTGCGCGAACATCAGGCAGGCGACGTTGGGCAGGTCGATGGAGTTGTCATCAACGATGGCGAAGAGCTTGTCGGGGTTGTCCTCGGCAGCTTCGCGGGTGGCATCGGCCAGCATGAAGCCGACGGTGATGATCAGGTCGTAGTCTTCGTCGATGAAGGTGTTGATGTTGGTCTGATAGTCAGCATCGGTCTTGGACTCGAGGTATTTGACCTCAAAGCTGGGGTCTTCTTCCTGCAGAGCCTGCAGGCCTTCCCAGGCGCCTTGGTTGAACGAGTTGTCGTTGACACCGCCGACGTCGGTGACCATGCCAATCTTAACCTTGGCGTCGTCCGCGGAAGCGGTGACGGCCATCGCGAAGATCATGCACAGCGCAAGAGCAAGAGCGAGAATCTTTTTCATTGCAATACCTCCTAATAAATTTGGGGACTTTGTCCCTTTTTCACATGCAGTATACCATGAACAGTCTTAATCTTCAAGTCAAACCTTGCAGAAACAAGGCGGAACTTGCACAGCTCGGGCTTACTTGCTTTCCATCCGCACGGCGGTGTCCAGCGCGATCTCCATCATCTGCGTGAAGGAGTTCTGCCGATCCTCGGGGCTAAGATTGTCCTCCGGGCGGTAGAGGTGGTCGGAGATCGTGCAGATGCACAGCGCGCGCTTGTGGGCGTAGGCGGCGTTGGCATAGAGCGCGGCGGCCTCCATCTCGACCGCGAGCACGCCCATGCGCTTCCAGGCGTCCACCTTGCTGCAGCCCTCGGCGGCATAGAAGTTGTCCTCGGAGAGGATATTGCCGACGCGCATATTCACGCCGAGCTCCTTCGCCGCGGCCACGGCTTCGCTGAGCAGGGTGTAATCGGCGATCGGGGCAAAGGTGTTGCTGTCGCCCAGGCCGAACTGGCGGATATAGTTGGAGTTGGTGCAGGCGCCCTGCCCGGCTACGATCTCGCGCAGCTGGATATCGTCCTGCAATCCGCCGGCCGAGCCGATACGGATGATATTCTCGACCTTGTAGAAGTGGAACAGCTCCCAGCTGTAGATGCCGATGGCCGGCATGCCCATGCCGGAGGCCATCACCGTCACGGGGACGCCCTTCCAGGTGCCGGTGTAGCCCTGCACGCCGCGCACATTGTTGACGAGCACGGGGTCGGTCAGGAAGGTATCGGCAATGAACTTGGAGCGCAGCGGGTCGCCGGGCATCAATACGGTCTTTGCGATCTGTTCGACGGCGGCGGTATTATGGGGGGTAGGCATGCTTCATTCCTCCTGTAAAACGTAATTGTGTATATGTGTTTTTATTATATAGATAAAAAGATGAATTGTCAAATTGAAACCCGGTGCGAGGCATGCTATAATACGTCTGAATATAGATACAGGGGGATGCAGCTATGAGCGACATCATGGTTATCGGCATTGCCGGCGGCACCGGCAGCGGCAAGACCACCTTCACCAAGCGCCTGATCCAGCGTTTCGGGACCGAGGTCTCGGTCGTCCATCACGACAACTATTACAAGGCCCACCACGACATGCCCTATGAGCAGCGTGCGAAGCTCAACTACGACCATCCCAACGCCTTCGACACCGAGCTTCTGGTGGAGCATCTCAAGCAGCTGCGCCGCGGCGAGAGCATCCAGTGCCCGGTCTATGACTACTCGATCCACGACCGCACCGACAAGACCGTCACGATCAAGCCCACGCGTGTCGTCGTGGTCGAGGGGATATTGATCTTCGCCAGCCGCGAACTCTGCGAGCTGATGGACGTGAAGATTTTTGTCGAGACTGACGCCGACGTGCGCATCCTGCGCCGCATCGTGCGCGACGTGCGCGACCGCGGCCGCAGTCTTGAGAGCGTCATCGACCAGTATCTCACCACGGTCAAGCCGATGCACGAGCAGTTTGTCGAGCCCAGCAAGCGCAACGCCGACCTGATCGTCCCGCAGGGCGGCCACAACCAGGTGGCGCTCGATATGGTGGTCGAGCGCGTCCGCGCACACTTGAAGGGCTAAAAGGAGTACGTATGTCAAAGCTCTATTTCAAATACGGTGCCATGGGCTCGTCGAAGTCGGCCCAGGCGCTGATCACCAAATTCAACTATGAAGAACTCGGCATGTCGGTGTGGCTCATCAAGCCCAGCACCGACACGCGCGACGGCGCCGACATCATCCGCAGCCGCATCGGCCTGGAGTGCCGCGCGCAGATCATTACGCCCGCCGAGGATATCCGCGAGGCCTACCGCGCGATCGGACGGCGCGACGTCATCATCGCCGACGAGGCGCAGTTTTTCTCCCCGGCGCAGATCGACCAACTGCGCGAGATTGTGGATGACGAGGATATTCCGGTGCTGTGCTTCGGCCTGCGCACCGACTTTCTGACGCACTTTTTCCCCGGCTCGCAGCGGCTGATGGAGCTGGCCGACTCGCTGACCGAGATCAAGACGATCTGCGCGTGCGGCAGCAAGGCCACGGTCAACGCCCGCATCGACGCGCAGGGGCACATCGTCACCGAGGGCAGCCAGATCCTGCTCGGCGGCAACGACAGCTATGTGGCCATGTGCCACCGCTGCTGGAAGAAAAAGATCCGGGAACAGGAGGCAGCGGGATATTAATCGCGCATCCGTAGGGGCCGACGCCCCCGGCGGCCCGTGCGGAACAATCTGATATTGTACACAAATCCCCGGCGAACGCGCATATTCGTACGTATTCGTTGGGGATTTGTGCAAATTTTATGTTCCTCTGCCGGGCCGCCGGGGGCGTCGGCCCCTACACTGGGATAACCGCGGTGCGATCAGGGGTTATTTTTCCGCAGGGTTTTCTGCCTTCTTTGCCTTTTTCTCGCGGCGCTTCTTTGTCCATTTCCGGATCAGCACCCGGGCGATCAGGATGAGGACAGCCAGCAGCACGAGCACCGGCAGAGACTCGAGCAGCCAGAGCAGGGCCGCCTTGAAGAATTCGACGGTATTTGTCCAGCCCTGGCGGAGCGAACGGACAAGCTGTTCGCCGAAGCTCTGCTCGACCTCAGGCGTGTACTCGCGCACCTCGCGGATCTCGAGGGAGATGCTGCTGTAGCTGACCTGGCGGTCCCAGCGGTTGAGCGTGGACTGCAGGCTCTCGATCTCATAGCGCAGTTCGGTGAGCCGATCCTCGATCGTGATGAGGTCGGAGACGGTCTCGGCCTGCTCCATCATCTCAAGCAGGCGCTGCTCCTGGGTCTCATAGGCCGTCAGTCGCGCCGCGGTATCGTAATAGCGGGCCGAGATATTCTCGGTGTAGGTATGGCTGTAGGGGACGTTGCCGTAATCGGAGAAGGTATTCATGATCTCGGCGAAGGTCCCGCTCGGCACGCGCAGCGTGAAGCTCGCCGTGCGCAGGCGCGCGCTGTAGTAGTTGCTGCCCGAGAGGCTGCTCGACTCGACGAAGCCGCCGCGCTCGGCAATGAGCTTGCGGACCGCCTCGACCGTTTCCTCGAAGCGCTCGGTCTCGAGCGTGGCGTCGCCGGAATAGATGATCTTCTCGGGGTCGATCTCCGGCGTGTTTTCGCCGCTGTCCCGGCTTGAGCCGCTGGCCTGGCTCGTTCCGCCTGCGGCTGTTTTGGCCGCGGCCATGGGCGCTGCGTCGTATTCCGCCGCCTCCATATCGTAGGCGGCAAAGCCGTTGAAGGCCTCTGACGGTTCGCTGCTGTTGACGCGGTAGGAAGCGGGTGTGCCCGCGGCGCTCTTCTGCGTGCCGCAGGCGGCGAGCGAGAGCAGCAGTACGAGAGACAGTACAACGGAGAGTATGACGACGATTTTCTTTTTCATAAGAGTAACCTCCTTGTGTTGCTGTTATTTTTGCTTTCACCCATACAGACGCCGCTGTTTTATAAAAGTTCCCATCCGCTGTCTTTTTTTGCCGCCTTTCCCCGCCGCGTAGGGAGGCAGGCCGCCTTGCCGCGAATGCCTCCGCGGACCGTGTGTAAAATCAAACCGTTTGAATAATAATCCCGGTAAAACCGCACAAAGGTACGATTTTACCGGGATTTGTTGTCTCAGTTTTCTTATATCAGAAGTCGGCGTTGCCGGTCGTTCTCGGGTGGAGCTCGACGTCGCGGATGTTCGTCACGCCCGTGAGATACATGACCATGCGCTCGAAGCCGAGACCGTAGCCCGCATGACGGCAGGAGCCGTAGCGGCGCAGATCGATGTACCACCAGTAGTCCTCTTTCTTCATGCCGAGCTCGTCCATACGCGCCTCGAGCATGTCCAGACGCTCCTCGCGCTGGCTGCCGCCGATGATCTCGCCGATGCCGGGGACCAGGCAGTCGGCCGCGGCGACGGTCCTGCCGTCGTCGTTGAGGCGCATATAGAAGGCCTTGATGTCCTTCGGGTAGTCCGTGACGAAGATCGGCTTTTTGAAGACCTCCTCGGTCAGATAGCGCTCGTGCTCGGTCTGCAGGTCGATGCCCCACTCCACGGGGAAATCGAACTGTTTGCCGCTCTTTTTCAGCAGCTCCACGGCCTCGGTATAGCTGATGCGGCCGAATTCGTTCGACGCCACGTTGTGCAGCCGCTCAAGCAGACCCTTGTCAACGAAGCTGTTGAAGAACTCCATCTCCTGCGGGCAGCGCTCGAGAACGCGGTTGATGATATATTTCACCATCGCCTCGGCGGTGTCCATATAGTCGTTGAGGTCGGCAAAGGCCATTTCGGGCTCGATCATCCAGAACTCCGCCGCGTGGCGCTGGGTGTAGCTGATCTCGGCGCGGAAGGTCGGGCCGAAGGTGTACACGTCGCCGAAGGCCATCGCAAAGTTCTCGGCGTTGAGCTGGCCGGAGACCGTCAGGTTGGTCGCCTTGCCGAAGAAGTCCTTGCTGTAGTCGACCTTGCCGTCCTCGGTGCGGGGCGGATTGTCGAGGTCGAGCGTCGTGACGCGGAACATCTGTCCCGCGCCCTCGGCGTCCGAGCCGGTGATCAGCGGGGTGTGGATATAGACAAAACCGCGCTGCTGGAAAAACTCGTGCACCGACTGCGCCGCGACGCTGCGCACGCGGAAGACCGCGTTGAAGAGGTTCGTGCGCGGCCGCAGGTGCTGGATCGTGCGCAGGAATTCCACACTGTGGCGCTTCTTCTGCAGCGGATAGTCCGGCGTCGAGACGCCCTCCACGGTGATCTCGTCGGCCTTGAGCTCGAAGGGCTGCTTGGCCGCGGGCGTCAGCACCAGGGTGCCGTGCACGATCAGGGCAGCGCCAACGTTCTGGTGCGCGATCTCATCGTAATTATTCAGACTGCCCCTCTCTAACACTACCTGCAGGGATTTGAAGCAGCTGCCGTCGTTGAGCTCGACAAAGCCGAAGTTTTTCATATCGCGCACGGTTCTGACCCAGCCGCAGACCGTGATCTGCTGCCCGTCGAACGCGGCCGCGTCGGCATAGATACCGGCGATTTTCTGGCGTTTCATTGGCACTCGTCCTTTCTTTGTACATACTGTACTCATATTTTTTATTTCATGTTGCTTTCTCAGCCTGCATCATTATAGTCATCCTGCCTATACTTTTCAAGAACAAAATGATAAATGATATTTGGTTCGCCTGCATTCTGTATCAGTCCGATTATGGCTGAATCACGCTGATACCGTCAGAAGATAATTCTCACCGGGGCGTTGTAGTTGCACAGCTCCACATCGGTATACTCGCCGCCGGCCTCGCCGTCGCGCGTCCAGGCGACCGGTTTCTCAAAGTGAAAACGCGCCTTCTTCGTGTGGACGATCAGCAGATTCTCGCTCTGCTCATAGCTCTGTGTCAGGACGGCGGAGAGAATATCGCCGACGCCCTCCACCGTGCCGGGGTCCTTCACGAGCACCAGCTCCGAGAGACCGTCGCCGAGCTGTACCATGGATTCGGTGAACTTGATCATGCCCGCGACCGAGTTGGAGTTGGACACGCTGCCGTAGAGTACCTTACCCTCAAAGCAGCCGCCGTCATATTCGACTACCGTGGGGATACTCTCGAGCTTCGGCAGCAGGGCCATCGCCTGCAGCACGTAGGCGAGATGTCCAAGGGCCTTTTTCTGGTCCTGCGGCGTCGTATAGCTGACCTCGGTAAAGGCGCCGAAGGCCGCAATATAGGCGAAATAGCTGTCCTTCCCAAAGCCGCCGACGTCAAAAGGATGAGGCGTGCCCTGGATCAGACAGCGCGCCGCGGCGAGCGTATCGTTTTTCGGCAGGCCCAGTGTCGTCGCCACGTCGTTCGTCGTGCCCATCGGAAAATACCCGACGTCGGGCGGATCCTTGAGCGTCATCAGGCCGGAGACCACCTCGCTGAGCGTGCCGTCGCCGCCGATGCAGGCCACGGTATCGAAGCCGGCGGCGTATCTGGCGGCAAACTGGGTGGCCTGCTGGGGGCCGGAGGTATAATAGAGTGTCGTGCGGTAGCCCGCAGCGTCAAGCAGCCGCAGCGCCTCGCCGAAATTCTCTTCATATCCGCCATAGCCCGCAGCCGGGTTGATAATGAGCATCAGCTTTTTTTCCATTTGAACACACCTTGTTTTTATTCAGTCGCCTGCGTTTGAGGGAGTTCAGAGGGGCTCCCCTCTGATTTTTCGCGTCGGAACGCGAAAAACAAATTCAAATCGTTTTTGACGGAGCTTTGCTTCGGCAAAAACTCTCTAAGCCGAGCTATGCGAGGCCTCGCACCGACCAAAGCGGGCTTTTGCCCGCTGCGATATGCGCGAGTATCCCCTATAACTGTTCAGCCCCAAAGGGGGGCTGAACAGTTATGAAAAAAAGGACACGGCTTACCGTGTCCTTTTGGTTGTTTCCTTACTCGGAAAGACCGTTGAGCTTGACTGTCATCGCGGACTTTTTGTGAGCCGCGTTGTTCTTCGGCAGCAGGCCCTTACCGGCTGCGCGGTCAACTGTCTTAACGGCAACTTTATAGGCACTGACGGCTGCGTCGCGGTTGCCATCGGCAACGGCTGCGTCAAACTTTTTCATCATGGTCTTGAGCTCGGTCTTGTCCGCGCGGTTCTTGGCACGAAGCTGCTTGGACTTCTCGTCTCTCTTGGCAGAAGATTTAATGTTGGCCATGTTCGATCGCCACCTCCTCCTACAAAATTGCTTGCTCTGTCACCGCGGATAACGGTGAATCACTCGCGTTATGAGATTATAGCAAAAGAAGTACGGAAAATCAAGTCTTTTTTCAGCTTTTTTCAAAATATTTTCTGTCTCGTATACTTTGTATTTATTTTGGATACAATCTACTATATATTGTAGGGGAGGGGCTTGCCCCTTCCGGCAGGAGAACGGTAATACCACATATTTGCCCGGGCGAGGGCGTGTAACGCCGGTTTTACCGCTCGGGTAAACGATGATTAAATGCGGCGAGAGCGAATGGCAAGCAAATCTTTGTCAGATCAAGGCATAAAAACGCAGGAATACTTTGTGTATTGCAAGTTTTTATAACGCAGAGCTGGCAAATGATTTGCCGCCAGGCGCCGATGGCGTATTAATCAGCGTTTACTCGGGAGGGGCCCTCCCCTACAGAGCATCTCAAGTCTTATGAGGAACAAGGTACTACAGTCTTTTTTACTTCAGGAGTGCACTTTTATGATTTACCGCAGAACAGATATTGCCGCCGAGGCGCACCGGCTCTGGGCTGAATCCGCCGAATCTCTCACGGAACTACCGGGCGTCGTCGCGCGCACACAGAAGCTCGGGGCTTTCTCTATTGAACAGGTGGAAATCCGCTCCCCGGAGGGCAGTGAGGCGCTGCATAAACCCCAGGGGCTGTATTACACGCTGGAGACGTTCTCGCTGCCGACGCGCGGACACCCCGATTTTGTGACGGCCGCAGCCGCGCTCGCGGAATTGATCCGCCGCTGCCTGCCGCACTCGCCGTCCTCGGCGCTTGTCGTGCTGCTCGGCAACGGCGATATCACGCCCGACGCGCTCGGCTCATTGACGGCGCCGTGGCTGCTTGTCACGCGGCATCTGCGCGATCAAGCCGCCTTTGCCGACGCCTGTGCGGTGGCTGTGTGCCGCCCCGGCGTACTCGGCACGAGCGGTGTTGAAAGCGCGCAGCAGGTGTCCGCCATGACGGCTCTCTTGCAGCCGGACTGTGTCGTCTGCGTGGATGCGCTGGCCGGGGCCGACCCCTCGCGTGTCTGCAGCACGGTACAGGTCTGTTCGTCTGGTATCTCACCCGGCTCGGGCGTTGGCAACAATCGCGAGGCACTTGATCAGGACACGCTTGGGGTGCCTGTCGTCGCCGTCGGGGTGCCCACCGTGCTCGACGCCGCGGCACTCTCGGCGGACGCCCAGCTGTCCGACTGTTTTCTGACCCCGCGCTCGATCGACCTTTCGGTACGCTCGGCGGCGCGGCTGATCGGCTACGGGATCGACCTGGCCCTGCAGCCGCAGCTCACGGTCTCGGATATAGACATGCTCGTCGCGTAAATTTGCTGATGTTTCACGTGAAACATTTTTGTATGGACTTCTTCATGTTTCACGTGAAACATAAATTTGGATAGGAACAAGTACAGCACGCAGGCAAAAGTTTATGCAAAAATAAATGTCTGCAGCAATTGAAAAGCAGCCGTCTCACTGCTATAATAGGAAAGCAACATGCAGGAAAGGAGACGACATGGCGAAAATCATCGCATTTGCAAACCAAAAGGGCGGCGTAGGCAAGACAACAAGCTGCGTTAACCTCTGTGCAGCCCTTCACAGGCTCGGAAAAGCCGTCCTGCTCGTGGACGGAGACCCGCAAGGCAACGCCAGCTCCGGCATGGGCGTCGCAAAAAGCACAAGACCGAATACATATGATCTGCTGATCAACGATGCCAAAGCCGAGGATTGCGTCGTCCACACCGAATACGGTGACGTGATTCCCACGGGAAAAGAACTGGCCGCCGCTTCGGTAGAGCTGATCGGCCGTGAGCAAAGAGAATATACGCTGAAAAACAGTCTGAAGCCGCTTTTTGCCGATTACGACTATATCCTGATCGACTGCCCGCCCTCCCTCGAGCTGCTGACCGTCAACGCATTGGTAGCCGCCAACAGCGTCCTCGTGCCGATGCAGTGCGAATACTACGCGTTGGAAGGTATCGCCGACCTGTTGACCAGTATCCGTATGTGCTCCAAGCGTTTGAATCGCCGTCTGGAAATTGAAGGTATCGTGCTGACGATGTACGACGGCCGAACGAATCTGACAAACCAGGTGGCCGACGAGCTGCGCCGGCATCTCGGCAGCAAAATCTACGAGACGACGATCCCACGCTCGATCCGACTGTCCGAAGCGCCGAGCCACGGTATCCCCGGCGTGGAGTACGACAAAAACAACAAGGGCAGCCGCGCCTATATGGCGCTGGCCGAAGAATTCTTACAGCGCAACGAAAGCAGGTGACGCATGGCACAGAAAGAGAAACGAGGCCTCGGTGCCGGACTGGACGCCCTGTTTGCGGCCAACGGCTACGAGGAAGAGGAAAACATCGAACAGACGACACTGCCGATCGGCAAGGTAGAGCCGCGCGACGACCAGCCCCGCGTCAGCTTCGATGAAGAAGAGCTGCAGGAGCTGGCCGATTCGATCGCGCAGTACGGCGTGATACAGCCGATCACGGTGCGCAGACTGGAGGGCGGCTATTATCAGATCATTGCCGGTGAGCGCCGCTGGCGCGCCGCGCGCATGGCCGGACTGACAGAGATCCCGGTGCGCGTACTTGAAGCCGACGACAAGCTGACCGCCGAGCTGGCGCTGGTGGAAAATCTGCAGCGCAGCGACTTAAATCCCATTGAAGAGGCCAAGGGCTACCAGAGTCTGATGCACGATTACGGGCTCACCCAGGAGGAGACCGCCCGCAGCGTCGGGCGCTCGCGGCCGGCCGTGACGAACGCGATGCGGCTCTTGAATCTGAGCCCCGCCGTACGGAAGCTGGTAGAAGAAGGCAAGCTCAGTGCCGGACACGCCAGAGCCCTGCTGCCGCTGGAAAAAGATGACATACAGCTGCAGGCGGCCGAAGAAGTCATCCGCAATGGGCTGTCCGTGCGAAAGACCGAAGCGCTGGCGGCCAGGCTCTTAAAGCAGCCCAAACAACAGCCGCAGGAGACGGACGAGATCCGCGTGGACTACGCCGCCGAAGTCTCTTCCCAGCTCTCGAAGGTCTGGGGCCGAAAGGTCCGGCTGACCGACGGCCGTAAGATCGGCAAAATCGAAATCGAATACTACGGAGCGGAAGATCGCGAAGCGCTGATCGAACTGCTCTCGAATCTGAAAAAATAAGGAGGATCCACCCTTGCTCGATATTAAATTTGTAAGGGACAACCCCGAGCTCGTCAAAGAGAACATCAAAAAGAAATTCCAGGATCAGAAGCTGCCGATGGTGGACGAGGTTCTGGAGCTCGACGTCAAATACCGCGAGGCCATCACCAGGGCCAGCGACCTGCGCGCAAAGCGCAACCAGCTCAGTAAATTAAACGGCCCGCTCTTCGGCAAACTGAAAAAGGCCGAGGGTGAGGAAAAAGAGGCCATCCAGCGCCAGATCGATGCGAATATGGCCGCCGTCAAGGAGAACGACCAACAGCTCGCCGAGCTCGAAGCGCTCGAGACCGAGTGCGCCGAGCGCATCCACCACCTGATGCTGCAGATCCCCAATATCATCGACCCCTCGGTGCCGATCGGCCCGGACGACAGCTGCAACGTCGAAGTACAGCGCTTCGGCGAACCCGTGGTTCCCGATTTTGAGATCCCCTACCACACCGAGATCATGGATCGCTTCAACGGCGTCGATATGGACGCGGCAGGCCGCGTCTCCGGCAACGGCTTCTATTATCTGATGGGCGACATTGCCCGCCTGCACTCGGCCGTGCTGGCCTATGCCCGCGACTTTATGATCAACAAGGGCTTTATCTACTGCATCCCGCCGTTCATGATCCACGGCAACGTAGTCGAGGGCGTCATGAGCCAGACCGATATGGAGGCCATGATGTACAAGATTGAGGGCGAGGACCTGTATCTGATCGGAACCAGCGAGCACTCGATGATCGGCAAGTTCATCGACCAGATCATCCCCGAAGAGAGCCTGCCCCAGACGCTGACGAGCTATTCCCCATGCTTCCGCAAGGAGAAGGGCGCCCACGGCATCGAAGAGCGCGGCGTCTACCGCATCCACCAGTTTGAAAAGCAGGAGATGATCGTCGTCTGCAAGCCCGAGGATTCGATGGCATGGTATGAAAAGATGTGGCGCTACTCGGTCGAACTCTTCCGCAGCATGGAGATCCCCGTGCGCCAGCTCGAGTGCTGCTCCGGCGACCTGGCCGATTTGAAGGTCAAATCCTGCGATATCGAAGCCTGGTCTCCGCGCCAGAAGAAGTACTTTGAGGTCTGTTCCTGCTCCAACCTCGGCGATGCCCAGGCCCGCCGCCTGAAAATGCGCGTCAAGGGCGCCGACGGCAAGAGCTATCTGCCGCACACGCTCAACAACACCGTCGTCGCGCCGCCGCGCATGCTGATCGCGTTCCTCGAGAATCATCTCCAGGCCGACGGCAGTGTGACGATCCCCGCCGTTCTGCAGCCCTATATGGGAGGAACGAGCCTGCTCGTCCCTAAAAAATAAAAAAATACGATAAGGAGAAAGGAAAATGAAAAAGATTCTGGAAGAGTTCAAAACCTTCATCATGAAGGGCAACATTCTCGACATGGCCGTCGGTGTCATCGTCGGCGGCGCCTTCGGCGCCATCACCAGCTCCTTTGTGGGCGACGTTGTCACCCCGCTGCTGGCTGTGCTGTTTAAGAGCCCGAACACCGACGCGCTGAATATCACGCTGCGCCCGGCCGTCGGCGAAACCCCGGCCATTGTGCTGGGTCTCGGCACCTTTGTCGGTGCTATCATCAACTTCCTCGTGATCGCCCTGGTGCTCTTCAGCGTGCTGAAGGCCTTCAACAAGGCCCGCGAGCTGGCCGAGAAGAAAAAGAAAGCGGAAGAAGAAGCTGCTGCCGCTGCCGCCCCGGCCGAAGATCCCAAGCCCACCAGCGAAGAGCTGCTGACCGCGATCCTCGAAGAGCTGAAGAAAAAGAAGTAAACAAAGCTACATACCTGAAGAGAGAAGTCATCCATCCTGGCTTCTCTCTTTTCTTTTCTTCTATATTATATTTAGTATCAGCGGAAAAACCTTGCATTGTAAAGTGATTTTTGATATAATCAGATGATAAAATACCTTTCTAACAGATAAACAGAGGTGTTCCCATGAATTCCTACAACGATATATGGGATGAGGTTATGAACATCCTGTCGGAGCAGCTGACGCCGACAGCCATCAAGACCTGGTTTAACGACTGCACACCCGTAGACCTGAGCAACAACTGCCTGGTGCTGCACACCACGACCGATTTCAAGCGCAGCATCATCCTCTCCCGCTTTGGCGAGACGATCCGGCGCGTGCTGTCGGATATGTTCTCCTGCGACTTTGATATCCTGCTGATTGCCGGCGACGAGGTCTATGAGAATGTGAAAGAGGACAAGGGCATCCTGCCCGAGATGAACGAATATACCTTTGATCGCTTCATCGTCGGACCCTCGAATAAATTTGCCCACGCGGCCGCGATCGGCGTGGCGGAGAATCCCGGACGGCTGTATAACCCGCTGTTCATCTATGGCAATTCCGGGCTTGGAAAAACCCATCTGCTGCTGTCCATCGGCCATGCGATCCACGAGAAGGACCCGAAGAGCACGATCGCCTACATCAAGGGCGATGAATTCATCAATCAGCTGATCAAGTCGATCAAGGAAGGCACGGCGGAGGAATTCCGCACCAAATACCGGAACGTCGATCTCTTCCTTGTCGACGATATTCAGTTTATTGCCGGCAAGCAGTCGACGCAGGACGAGTTCTTCCACACCTTCAACAATATCTACGAGGCGGGCCATCAGATCGTCATCACGTCCGACCGTCCCCCGATGGAGATGAAACTGCTCGACGACCGGCTGCGCACCCGCTTTGAGGGCGGCCTGATGGCCGATATCCAGCCGCCGGATCTGGAGACGCGCATGGTCATCATCCGCACCAAGGCCGCCCAGCTCGGCCTGCGCCTGTCCAATGAAGCCGTCGAATATATCGCGGCCAATATCACCGCCAACGTCCGCCAGATCGAAGGCGTGATCAAGCGTCTGACAGCCTATAAAGAGATCCTAGACGAGGTCATTACGATCCAGTCGGTCGAGAGGGCCATCCGCGACGTGGCCCACAACGGCACCTATATCCCGACACCGGAGGTCATTATCCGCGAAACGGCGCGCTTTTATTCTCTGAAGGAAGAGGATCTGCGCGGGCAGAACCGCTCGAAGAACACGGCGCTCGCCCGTCAGGTATCGATGTATCTGATGCGCTCGCTGACAAATCTCTCGCTCAAGGACATCGGCGCGGAGTATGAAGACCGCAACCACGCCACCGTCCTGTCCTCGATCCGCAAGGTGGAGGACATGCTGAAATATGACAGCAGCATGAGCGGGACGATCCGGGATATCACCTCGAATATCAATTCCCAGAACTGATTTTTCAACAAATACCGTGTGGAAAAGTCAATAAGTCGATGTGGAAAGAAAAATCAGAAAATCGGCTGTTGACAACAAAAAAATAAACCACTTTTTTCTCCACAGCAAAAATGCCGGCATCAAGCGGCTTTTCCCGACTTTTCCACAAGATTTTTCCCTACGGCTATTACTACGAAAAATAAAAAAGATAGATTGACAGACAGAAAGAATGCGGAGGACATTATGAAATTAAGCTGCGAAAAATATGTACTGCAGAACGCGATCGCGATCGCATCGCGCGCCACCGCCTCCAAAAGCCCGATCCAGGCGCTGGAGGGCCTGCTGCTGGAGGCCTCGGTCGATCTGAAGATCACCGGCTACGATCTGAAAGAAGGCATTTACACACTGATCGCCGCCGACGTGGAGGAAGCGGGCTCGATCGTCGTTTCCGCCAGACTGTTCGGTGAAATGGTCCGCCGTCTGCCCGACGGCATCGTCACGATCAGCACCGACATCAATAAAAACGTCAACGTCAAATGCGGCAAGAGCGATTTCCACTTCATGGGGATCTCGGCCGAGGATTACCCGGAAATGCCCGACGTCAACGGACAAAACCACATCACTCTCCCCCAGAAGATCCTGCGCAGCATGATCACACAGACGATCTTTGCCGTTGCGACAAGCGACGCGCGCCCGATCTATACCGGCACGCTCTTTGAGATCGACGGCAGCAATCTGACGCTGGTCTCGGTGGACGGCTACCGCCTGGCCAAGCGCACCGAACAGATCGAAAACGGACAGATGGAAAACTGCAAGTTTGTCGTGCCCGGCTCGGCCCTGTCCGATATCGAGCGCATCTGCGGCGACGACGAGGAAGCGACCGTACAGATCGCCGTCGGCAGCAAGCATATCTCCTTCGGCATCGGCGATACCGTCGTCATCACCCGGCGGCTCGAGGGCGAATTTTTGAATTACCGCAAGTCGATCCCCGAGAATTTCCGCATCAAGGTCAAGATCAACCGCGCCGATTTCATGGCGACGATCGACCGCTGCGCGCTGATCGTCAGTGAGAAAAACACAAGCCCGGTGCGTATGCGCTTTGGCGACGGTCGGATTGACTGCCTCTGCGTCACGCCGATCGGCCGTGCCGAAGACGTCTGCCCCTGCGAGGGCAGCGGTGACAATCTGGAGATCGGCTTTAACGACCGCTATCTGACAGACGCGCTGAAGGCCGCCAATGTGGACGAGCTGATGCTCTGTCTCAATACCTCCTCTTCGCCGTCGATCTTAGAGGCGGCCGACGGCAGCAAGAACTTCACCTATATGATACTGCCTGTTCGCCTGCGGGCCGGAGACTGATATGGAAACGATCGTCATTCAAACAGAATATATCAAGCTCGACGCGCTGCTGAAATACGCGGCGGTCGTCGGCAGCGGCGGCGAGGCGAAGACCGTGATCGCCGACGGCCTGGTCTCGGTCAACGGCGAGGTCTGCACGATGCGCGGGAAAAAGCTCCGTCCGGGCGACACCGTGCGCTTTGACCGCTACACGCTGCAAGTCACGTCCGCATGAGAATCGAGAAGATCGCGCTCAACGGCTTTCGCAACTACGAGTGGGAGAGCGCGGAATTTGCGCCCGGCACGAACGTCATCACGGGCCGCAATGCCCAGGGGAAGACCAATCTGTTGGAGAGCGTATATCTCCTCTCGGCCGGACACAGCTTCCGCACCCGCTTCGACAGGGAGCTTGTCAATTTTGAATACAGCTCCGCCGACATCCTCGCCGAGGTACAGAGCCACGAGCGGCAGCAGACCGTGCATATCGTGCTGACACCGGGACAGACCAAAAAGATCCAGGTCAACGGCGTGAAGAAAAAGAGCGCCGAGCTCTCGGAGATCGTCAATACCGTGCTGTTTAGCCCGGACGACCTCAATCTCATCAAGGAGGGGGCCGCGCAGCGGCGGCGGCTGATGGACGAGGCCATCAGCCAGATCCGCCCGCGCTATGCCGAGCTGCTCTCGAGCTTCAACCGCCTCTATGAGCATAAGACCCGCATCCTCAAGGACTGGCGGGAAAAGCCCTCCCTGCTCGAGACGCTCGACGAGTTTTCCGACGGCATGGCCAGGGCCTCGGCCCAGCTGATCCGCTATCGCGCCGCCTTTGCCCTGCGCCTGCAGGAGGCCGCCGCGCCGATCCACCGCGATTTTTCCGACAACGGCGAGCGGCTGGATATCCGGTATCAGACCGTCAGCACGGTCCGGGACGTCTATGCGAGCGCGAAGGAGATCTATTACGATATCTGTGACCACCAGGAGCGACACCGCCAGGCCGAGCTGGATGCCGGCCAGTGTCTGACCGGCGCCCACAAGGACGATCTCGAAATCTGCATCAACGAAAAAAGCGCCCGCAATTTTGCCTCCCAGGGGCAGACAAGGACGGCGGCGCTCTCCCTCAAGCTGGCCGAGCGCGAGATTTTTCTCAAGGAGACCGGCGAGTATCCGATATTGCTGCTCGACGACGTGCTCTCCGAGCTCGATGAGCGGCGGCAGGAATTTGTCCTCAACCGCATCGGCGGCGGACAGACGCTGATCACCTGCTGCGAGGACGAGGGCATCTCCCAGCGCACCGGCGGCAAGGTGCTGTTTGTCGACAACGGGAGGATCAGGGGTTAATGAATACTGAACTCATGAATCACAAACTCCTAACTCCTCACTCCTAACTCCTCACTCCTAACCACTAATCACTAACCACTAACAACTAATCATGTATTTACATTTAGGCAAAGGGACCGTCATTCCCGAAAGCAGCATCATCGGGATTTTTGATCTGGATATCACCTCACAGTCTCATCTGACAAGAAAATTTCTGAGCATGGCCGAAAAGGCCGGCGAGGTCGTCAACGCCGCGGAGGATATCCCCAAAAGCTTCGTGGTGAGCTGTGAAAACAACGGAAAGAAGAGCGTAACGCTGAGTCAGATGGCCACGGCCACGCTGCTCAGACGCTCGGAAAATAAGAGCGTCATCTCGTAAAGAGAGAGGCGCGACAGGAAAAGAATCACTGCATAGGAACGAAAAGAATATGTCTGAAATGAACGAAAAGGAAAAAATCAGCCAGGAATACGACGCCAGTCAGATCCAGGTCCTGGAGGGGCTGGAGGCCGTGCGCAAGCGCCCGGGCATGTATATCGGCTCCACGTCCTCCTCGGGCCTGCACCACCTGGTGTATGAAATTGTGGATAACTCCATCGACGAGGCGCTCGCGGGCTTCTGCACGGCCATCGAGGTGACGATCGAGGAGGGTGATATCATCCGCGTCAGCGACAACGGGCGCGGCATCCCGGTAGACATCCAGGAGCAGACCGGCAAGTCTGCGCTCGAGGTCGTCTTCACGGTGCTGCACGCCGGCGGCAAGTTCGGCGGCGGGGGCTATAAGGTCTCCGGCGGCCTGCACGGCGTCGGCGCGAGCGTCGTCAACGCCCTGTCCGAGTGGCTGCAGGTGCAGGTCCACAAAGAAGGCAAAATTTACCAGATGTCCTTTTCCCGCGGCGACATCACCGAGACGATCCATGTCGTCGGCGAGACCGACCGCAGCGGCACCACGGTGCGCTTCAAGCCCGATCCCGAGATGTTTGACGACACGGTCTACGACTATGAGGTGCTGCACAAGCGCATGCGCGAGCAGGCCTTTTTAAACGGCGGTCTGACGATCATCCTCAAAGACGAGCGCGAGGGACAGGAAAACAGCGACATCCTCTACTACGAGGGCGGTATCCGCGAGTTTGTCAGCTATCTGAACAAGCACAAGACGCCGATCCACAATGAGGTCATCTATCTCAGCGGCAAGAAAAACGACGCAGTGGCCGAGATCGCGCTGCAGTACAACGACGGCTATAACGAGACGCTGATCTCCTTTGCCAACGACATTCACACGCCTGAGGGCGGCATGCACGAGACCGGCTTCAAGACGGCGCTGACGCGCGTGATCAACGCCTACGGCCAGAAAAACAACATCATCAAGGGCGACGATAAGGTCAGCGGCGACGACGTGCGCGAGGGCATCGCGGCGGTCATCTCGGTCAAGCTGCCCGAGGCCCAGTTCGAGGGCCAGACCAAGCAGAAGCTCGGCAACGCCTATATCCGCACGCTGGTCGACAGCATCGTCAACGACCAGCTGACCACCTATTTCGAAGAGCACCCCGCCGCGGCCAAGGCCATTCTCGAAAAAGCCATGATGGCCAACCGCGCCCGCGAGGCCGCGCGCAAGGCCAAGGAGTCGGTCAGGCGCAAGACCGGGCTCGAGTCCGGCCAGATGCCCGACAAGCTGCAGGACTGCAACGAGCGCGACCCGAGTCTCTGCGAAATCTACATCGTCGAGGGCGACAGTGCCGCCGGCTCGGCCATCCAGGGCCGCGACAGCCGCTTCCAGGCGATCCTCGCCATGTGGGGCAAGATGCTCAACGTCGAAAAGGCCCGCGCTGACAAAATCTACGGCAACGACAAGCTCTATCCGCTGATCGTGGCGCTCGGCGCCGGGATCGGGGACGAGTTCAACATCGAAAAGCTGCGCTACCACAAAATCATCATCATGGCCGATGCCGACGTCGACGGCAGCCACATCCGTACGCTGCTGCTGACCTTCTTCTTCCGCTATATGCGCCCGCTGATCGAGCACGGCTATGTCTATTCCGCGGTGCCGCCGCTCTACAAGCTGACGCGCGGCAAGACCACGCGCGTGGCCTATTCCGATGAGCAGCGCGATAAGATCTCGGCCGAGATGCGCGCGGACAACCCGAACGTCAAGCTTGATATCAGCCGCTACAAAGGTCTCGGCGAGATGGACCCCCACGAGCTGTGGGATACCACGATGGACCCCGAGAAGCGCTCGCTGCGCCGCATCACGCTCGGCGACGCCATCGCCGCCGACCAGGTCTTCACGGTGCTGATGGGCGAAGAGGTCGAGCCGCGGCGCGAGTGGATCGAGACGAACGCCAAGTACGTTGTGAACTTGGATATTTGATGAGGTAAACCATGGCACATAAAAGAGATTATAAACCCGAGGATATTGCCTTCCCGAATCAGGTCATCACCGAGTCCGAGCTGGTCGGGGAGATGCAGAAGAGCTATATCGACTATGCGATGTCGGTCATCGTCGGCCGCGCCCTGCCCGATGTGCGCGACGGCCTGAAGCCGGTGCACCGCCGCATCCTCTACGCCATGTACGAGGACGGCCTGACGCGCGACAAGCCATACCGCAAGTGCGCGACCGCCGTCGGCGACGTGCTGGGCCGCTATCACCCCCACGGTGACGCAAGCGTGTACGACGCCCTTGTGCGCATGGCGCAGGACTTTTCGCTGCGCTACCCGGTGATCGACGGACACGGCAACTTCGGCGACGTGGACGGCAACCCGCCCGCCGCCTACCGTTATACCGAGGCGCGGCTTGCCAAGCTCGCCGAGGAGATGCTGCGTGACATCGACAAAGAGACGGTCGACTGGGATCCCAACTTCGACGAGAGCCGCAAGGAGCCCCACGTCCTCCCCTCCCGCTTCCCAAACCTGCTGGTCAACGGCTCGAGCGGCATCGCCGTCGGCATGGCGACGAATATCCCGCCGCACAACCTGCGCGAGGTCATCAACGCCTGCATCTGCGTGCTTGAAAATCCCGAGTGCGAGCTCGCCGATCTGATGCAGCACGTCAAGGGGCCGGACTTCCCGACCCGCGGCATCATCATGGGCCGCAGCGGCATCCGGGCGGCCTACGCCACCGGCCGCGGCCGCGTTGTGATCCGCGCCCGCACCGAATTTGAGGAGCACGGGCAGAACCGTGTGCGCATCATCGTTACGGAGCTCCCCTATCAGGTCAATAAAAAACAGCTCATCAAGAATATTGCCGACCAGGTGCACGACAAGCGCCTCGAGGGCATCTCCGACCTGCGCGACGAGACCGATCGCAACGGCATGCGCATCGTCATCGAGCTGAAAAAGGACGCCAACCCCCAGGTGGTGTTGAACCGCCTCTTTGCCCAGACGGCCCTGCAGTCGAGCTTTTCGATCAATATGCTGGCCCTGGTGAACAACCAGACCCAGCCGAAGATCCTCTCGCTGCGCCATATTCTGGACGAGTATCTGAGCTTCCAGGAGGACGTCATCGTCCGCCGTACGCGCTACGATCTGCGTAAGGCCGAGGAGCGCGCCCATCTGCTGGAAGGCTTGCTGATCGCCCAGGACAACATCGACGAGGTCATCCGCATCATCCGCTCGAGCTACGACAACGCCAAGCAGAACCTGATGGAGCGCTTCGGGCTTGACGACGTACAGGCCCAGGCCATCTGCGATATGCGTCTGATCGCGCTGCAGGGACTCAACCGCGAGAAGCTGGAGCAGGAGTACAAGGATCTCGAAGAGAAGATCAGTTACTTCAAAGAACTGCTGGCCGATCCCGAGAAGATCAAGGGCGTACTGAAGGACGAGCTCATCCAGATCCGCGACAAGTACGGCGACGAGCGCCGCACCGAAATCCAGGACGTGGCCGACGAGATCGACATCGAGGATCTGATCGAGGAAGAAAACTGCGTCTATACGCTCACGCACGGCGGCTATATCAAGCGCCTGCCCTCGAGCGAGTACCGCGCCCAGGGCCGCGGCGGCAAGGGCGTGCGCGCCATGGCCACCAAGGAGGAGGACTACGTCGAAACAGTCTTCACAGCCTCCACGCACGATCATATCCTGTTCTTCACGAACAAGGGCCGCGTCTACGTCAAGAAGGGCTACAACATCCCCGAGGCCGGACGCAACGCGCGCGGCAGCAACATCGTCAATATCCTGCCGATCGACGCGGATGAGAAGATCAGCACGATGATCCACAGCCGCAGCTGGGAGGAGGACAGCTATCTCGTCTTCGTCACGCGCAAAGGTACCGTCAAGCGCATGGAGCAGTCGGCGCTCAAAAATATCCGGCAGAACGGCATCCGCGCGCTGACGCTCGACGAGGGCGACGAGCTGATCGCCGTCATCGCGACGACAGGGAACGAGAACATTCTGATCGCCACTTACCAGGGCATGGCGGTCTGCTTCAACGAAAACGACGTGCGCGCGATGGGCCGTCAGGCCGTCGGTGTGCGCGGCATCCGCTTGAGAGAGGGCGACTATGTCGTCGGCGCCGACAGCACCGCGGCCGGCGAGGCCTGCCTCACGATCACCGAGCGCGGCTACGGCAAGCGCACGAAGATCGAGGAGTACAGCGTCCACAACCGCGGCGGTCTCGGCATCAAGAACTACAGCGTCACCGAAAAAACCGGCAATATCGCGGCCGTGCGCATGGTCAACGCCGAGGACGATATTCTCGTCATCTCGGACGACGGCACGATGATCCGCATGAGCTGCGGCGGCATCTCGATGCTCAGCCGCTCGACCCAGGGCGTGCGCGTTATGCGCCTCATGGAGGGCAGCCGCGTGATCGACGTCGAAAAGACCGACCGCGAGAGCGAAGAGGCGGCCGAGCCCTCGGGCGAGGAAGAATCCTGATAAAAGGACAGAAAACAGACGGCTGTAAAGCGGTGAAAGGAGAGGGACATGGAGAATAAAAACAAGAAAAAACAGGGCGGAAAAGGTGTCGGCGTCATCATTGGCATCCTGATCCTGATTCTCTCCGGCCTTACAAACGGCTTTGAAAGCGAGCTCGTCGGGCCGCTCGTTGCCGTCGCGTTCGTCGCGGTGCTGATCTGGATCTGCTGCAAGTCCGTCATCGCCTCGCGCGGCAAAGCCGCCGGACAGGGAAAAAATACGGCTGCTGTCCGCCACAGCATGAAGCGCCACGAGCCCAAGGTCGAGATCCACCGGGCTTTCCCCGAACCCGAGGCCCACTGCGTCGTCTGCGAGAACACCGGCGTCGACCACTTTGACCGCGACCGGCAGATGCGAGTGCAGCAGCTCGACGAATGGCTGAAAAACGGCCTGATCGAGCGGGAGGAGTATATGATTCTGAAACGGAAATACGAACAAAGCTAAAAGTAACTGTTCAGCCCCTGAAGGGGCTAAACAGTTAGATGGGCACTCGCGCTTATCGCAGCGGGCTTTAGCCCGCTTTGGTCGGCGCGAGGCCTCGCATAGCTCGGCTTAGTGTGTTTTTGAAGCGGCAAAGCTGCCTCAAAAACAGATTTCTATTTCTTTTTCGCCTTCCGAGGCGAAAAATCAGAGACTTTCCCCCTCTGAACTCCCCCTAATTATTGGAGAAAAGTAATACGATGAAAACGGTAACGATCTATACCGACGGGGCCTGCTCGGGCAACCCCGGGCCAGGCGGCTGGGGCGCGATATTGTGCTATAACGGCAACGAAAAGGAGCTCTCGGGCGGTGAAGAGCAGACCACCAACAACCGCATGGAGATGACGGCCGTGATCCAGGCCCTGCTGGCCCTGCGGGAGAGCTGCGTCGTCGAGCTCTACTCCGATTCCAAATATGTCATCGACGCCCTTGAAAAGGGCTGGGCCTGGGGCTGGCGAAAACGCGGCTGGGTCAAGACCGACAAAAAACCGGCGTTGAACCCGGATCTCTGGACGATGCTGCTGGATCTGACAAGACAGCACGAGATGCACTACCACTGGGTCAAGGGCCACGCCGACAACGAATACAACAACCGCTGCGACGCCCTGGCCGTTGCGCAGCGCGACCGTTATGCAAGCAGGGGCGGCGATTAGCCGCCCGGAACGGAAAAAGAAAGGTCCCTATGCAGATCAACTACAACGACAAACCCATCAAAAGCTTTCTCGCCTATATCTATCGGCACAGAAAGCTTTTTTATATCGATATCGCCTGCGCGCTGCTGGTCGCCGCGATCGACCTGATGTTTCCCTATGTGTCCCGCGCGGCCATGCGCCGCTATCTGCCGGAAGGGCGCTATACCGTCTTCTTTCTGGTCATGGGCATCATGGTGCTGGCCTATCTGGTAAAGGCTGTGCTGTACTATATCATCACGGTCGTCGGCCACCGTATGGGCGTGCTGACCGAGGCCGATATGCGCCGCGACATCTTCACGCATATCGAAGAACTGTCCTTCAGCTTCTTTGACAAAAACCGCACCGGCGTGCTGATGAGCCGTATCACGAGCGACCTCTTTGAGGTTGTCGAGCTCGCCCACCACGGGCCGGAGAATCTGATCATCTGCACGCTGTCGCTTGTCGGTTCGCTGATCGTCATGGCGACGATCCGCTGGGAGCTCGCGCTGGTGCTGGCGATCGTGCTGCCGCTGTGCCTGTGGTTTACACTGTCGCAGCGTGCGAGCATGCGCCGCGCCAATGTCGAGGTCAAGCGCAAGACCGCCGATATCTTTGCCGCCATCGAGAGCAGCATTTCCGGCGTGCGCACGGCCAAGGCCTTCGCCAATGAGGATCAGGAGGCCGCCAAATTCGACCGGACCAACGAGCTCTTCAAGGGCGCCAAGGTGGACTACTACAAGGCCATGGGCCGCTATATGAGCGGCATGGAGTTTACTGCGGGCATCGCCCAGGTCGTGGTCGTCATCGTCGGCGGCGTGCTGATCATGCTCGGCCGCATGGACTATGTCGATCTTATCACGTTCAGCCTGTATGTGGCGACCTTTGTCAGTCCCCTGCGCAAACTGGCCCAGTTCTCCGAACAGTATATGCAGGGCGCGGCCGGATATTCCCGCTTTCTCGAGATCATGCGCACCGAGCCTGAGATCCAGGACGCCCCGGGGGCCGAGACGCTCGGCACCGTCGAGGGCCATGTCGAGTATAAGGACGTCAGCTTTTCCTATGACAACGGCGTCCCGGTACTCAGCCATATCAATCTCAACATCCGCCCCGGCGAGACGCTGGCCCTGGTCGGCCCCTCGGGCGGCGGCAAGACGACGCTCTGCAATCTGCTGCCGCGCTTCTATGAGGTCGTGGAGGGCTCGATCACGGTCGACGGCCGGGATATCCGGCAGGTGACGATGCGTAGCCTGCGTCGGAATATCGGCGTACTGCAGCAGGACGTCTTTCTCTTTGCCGGGACGATCCGCGAGAATATCCGCTACGGCCGGCCGGGCGCGAGCGATGAGGAGATCATCGCCGCCGCCAGACGCGCCGAGATCCACGAGGAGATCATGGCCCTCCCCCAGGGCTATGACAGCTATGTCGGCGAGCGCGGCGTGATGCTCTCGGGCGGACAGAAGCAGCGCATTTCGATCGCCCGCGTCTTTCTGAAAAACCCGCGCATCCTGATCCTTGACGAGGCCACCTCGGCGCTCGACACCGTGACCGAGCAGCGCATCCAGGCCGCCATGGACGAGCTGAGCCAGGGCCGCACGAGCATCATCGTCGCGCACCGGCTCTCGACCGTGCGCCATGCCAATCAGATCGCCGTCGTCGAGGGCGAGCAAATCGTCGAGATGGGCACCCACGAAGAGCTGATGGCCAAAAACGGCGCGTATGCGAAGCTCTGCCGCGCGCAGAGTCTGGGGTGAAGAGTAGGGGCCGACGCCCCCCGGCGGCCCGCACAGAAAAATCTCAATAATTACATATTACCACAGCAAATTTACCACATTTTTGTGCTTTATTCGTGAATTATTGCATTTTTTCAAACTGTTCTATACGGGCCGCCGAGGGCGTCGGCCCCTACGGTAATTTGAAAATTTTTACAAAAAACAGGGCTGTTGCAAAATGCGGATTAGCTGCACAAAAGACGGTTCTGCGGTAGGGGAGGGGCTTGTCCCCTCCCGTGCGCGCAACTGTTTAAATGCTGCGATTACGCCGTATATTGTTTTAAAATAATAACATTGTACTGCCGGGAGGGGCAAGCCCCTCCCCTACGTGAATGACCGGCTTTTCGCGATTTTTTGTATTTTGCAACGCGCCCTTTTTCATGTATAAAACTGCTGGGTCAGCGCTAAATACCCGTCGCCGTATTGGGTGACGATCAGTTCGAGATTGTTCTCGGTCGCGTTGACGTCGGTGGTCTGGCCGAGGACGTCGACGTTGTAGGTCAGCTTCAGGAAGTACCGGCCGTTGCCGAGATTCATATAGTTGTGCACGGTGATCGCCGTGACGGGGTTGTTGCGGGCCGGGACATAGTTCAGTCCGTCCATGGCCTCGCGCATGCGGTGCTCGAGCTCGCTGCCGTCGACGATCAGCTGCGCGAGACTCTCATAGTTGCCCCAGCGGTTGCCGTGGTAGTTCGACGAGTAGTTGACAAGCCGTTCGATGTAGTTGCCGAGAAAGCTGTCGAGCGAGGCCTTTTCCGCGTCCGTGCAGTTGTCGGTCATCGTCTGCTCGTTGAGCTCGTTGACAGGCTCGCCGGCGCTGTTTCGGACCTCTGCGCGCACGTCTCCGATGAAGTTATCCACCGTATAGGTGACCTGCGTCGGCAGCTCGTATTCCGCGGCGTCAAAGTCGCGCAGCAGCGGGATCGGGATGCCGCGCGCGGTGATCGCCTCGGGGCCGATCAGATTGCCGTTGCAGTAGAGCGACCAGCCCTCGGGGATCGTCGTGGAATAGCTCTCGGTCAGATCCGAGAAGTCATAGCTCACGTCGGTGACCTGCCAGACGTCGAAGCCAAAGCCGGACTTGCCGGTGATCTGCATCGTCATCTCGCCGATCGGCTTGCCGTCGTGCAAAATCGCGTAGACCTGCCGGGTGTCGCTCGAGCGCTCGGCGTGCTTGAGACAGCTGATATCGTTCGACATCTCGTCGACCAGCAGCTCGAAATAGCCGTCGGTCGTGTTGACGGCGGGGTTGAGCGTCTGCAGCCAGCTCTCGGCATAGGCGCGCTGGGAGGAGAAATCAAAGGTCTCCTCAAAGGCGCGGACCGTGTATTTCGGCCGCGAGGCCTCGTAATCCTCTAAAAACATCCAGAAATAGCGGAGACCGACCAGCAGCGCGACCAGCCAGATCATCACATAGGCCAGCAGGCCCGGCAGAAAGAAGCTGCGGGATTTGCGCCGTTTAGCCATTCGAAACCGCCTCCTCCTTCAAAACCAGCCAGCTGCTGGGGATCGGCCGGATGCCGACGACCGAGGACGTGTTGTTGACATAGCCGCCCTGATACCACATCATTGAGGAGCTGCCGCCGTCCATGTTGCAGGCGTTGACGGCGCCGTAGCGCAGCATGACCTTGACCAGGTCGGAATAGCGCGCGCCGAGACTCGTGACCTGGCGGCCGTCGATGGCCAGCATCAGCACCGCGCCGTCGGCCCGCTGGCCGATGGCCGTGCGCGGGTTGACGGCCTCGTTGAAGAAGCTGTCGTCCTTGGCGACGCCGTTGGCGACCAGCACCGGCCCAAAGGCCGCGCCGTACTGGATATTGTTGTCGATAATGTCCTGCCGCGAATACTGGCCGACGTGCAGGATGTGCTTGTCGTCGAAGCCAGCAAAGCCGGTGCCGTTGCCCCAGCTGTCATAGTAGAGCGTTCCGTCAAACACCAGCGTGGAGTTCGGCAGCGAGCCGTTGCCCTGGCCGTTCGGGTCCTGGAAGCCGCCCGCGTTCATGCCGGCCACGGCGTCGAAGTGCGCCACCAGCTCGGCCACGGTATAGCCGCGGTGACCGAAGCTCTCGACCACCGAGCCCATGATGACGCGCGCGGGGTTGCGCACGATCAGCATGAAGCCGGAATAGCCCTCGCCGGCGACCTTATCGAGAATGATGCCGTCGTCGTCCTCGTCCGTGAGACCGAGGTCGCTGAGCGTCCAGTGGCCGGAGGGGTCGGCGGCGCGCTCCGCGGGGCTTTCGATGTTGATGAGGGTCGTATCGGTGGGGACATAGACGTCCTCCACGGGGGTGTTCTCAATCGCGGCGATCTCCGCATCGGTCAGAAAGAAATTGGCGAGAAAGCCGACGGCGCTGGTCTCGCGCACGGTCGAGACAAACATGTCCCGCGCCGCTGTCGACGGGCCCTTTTCCAGCAGAAAGATGGCGGCAAGCAGCGTCAGGAGCACCAGCATGACCGTCACAAGAAAGACGGTGAGGATGCGCAGAGCAATCTTCCCCGCCGAGAGGCGGCGTTTGGCGCCGCGGAGGACTTTTTTCATACGTGAACCGTCCTGTAAAGAGTAGGATAATATATACAGCTCCCGTCTATAGGGGGCGTTCAGAGGGGGGGTCCCCCTCTGATTTTTCGCCTCGCAAGGCGAAAAAGAATTCAAATTCGTATTATCCGGGGACATGCGCCTCGGATAATACACTTCTCGCCCTGCCAGTGTGCGAGCGTCTCACGCAAGCGAGTGCATGCAGCAGGGCGCATCCTCTCTAACTTTTTAGTCCCATCAGGGACTGAAAAGTTATCAAAATTGGTACCACATGCCCAGGTTATCCCGCATCTCGCGGTAGCTGTCGTGGTTGCGCCAGCTCGAGGGCACCGAGGACTCGCCGTCGAAGAAGCAGACCGTCGTGTCCGGCAGCGAGGCGATGATCTCGTCGCGCTGCTCCTGCGACAGGTTGTTGCCGATCCACCACAGGCGCTCGAGCCAGGGCATCCGGCAGACGGCCGTGTAGTCGTCCGGCCGCACATAGCCGATATTCAGGTGCCGCAGCGAGGGGATGCGCGTCAGGGGGCTCAGATCCTTGACGGGCGTGAGGAACATCTCCAGATAGAAGAGCTCCTGGCAGTTCTCAAGCGGGCTTAAATCCGTGACCAGCGTATCGCCGATGATGAAGTGGCGCAGATGCGGCATGTTCGAGACAAAGGAAATATCGTCAAAATACATGTGGCCGAGATCGAGCGTCACCATGTCGGTGCAGTAGCGCAGCGGTGCGACGTGCTCGTTGAAGATATCGCCGTAATGGCTCGTAATGCGCGAGATGCAGAAGTTGTCCGCGTCGGTGCGGCATTCATAGCCCTTGATGTAGACCGTCCAGACGATGCGCACGCTCTCATACTGCCGGTTGAGTGCGTCCATCTCGGCGTCGGGAATGCCGCAGTCGGACATGATGATCTTCTTGAGATTCGGCATCGCCTCGACGGCATAGCCGATCGCCGTCGTGTCGGAAATCGGCGTACCGCTCAGATCCATCTCCTCGCTGAGCGCGTCGACCTCGACGCCGTAGAAATTCAGATGGCAGCGGACTTCGGCGCCGTTGCCGGCCTGCCGCAGCGCCGCGATCAGATCGGCCGGGTAGACCGCTGTGCCGAGGTCGATCGCCGTCACGTCCGGCAGATTGCCGACCGCGGCGATCAGCTCCGGCAGGGACTCCTCCGGCAGATCCGGGAACGAGAGCGTATCGGTCTCGGCGTCAAACTCCTGTCCGAGGATCGTCACGCGCGAGCGTATATGGATCTGGGGAAAAGCCTCCTTCAGCGCCTTCAGCTCGTCGCTGTCGGCAAACACGGCCTCGCGCAGGTCGAGCTCCTGAAGCTCCGGCAGATAGGGCAGCAGGGCCGACAGCTTCTCAAAGGAGGTCTGGCCCGTGACCGCGGCCGAGACGGCGTCATCGGGCACACTCTCGCCGTCACCGAGCGGCACGGTCCAGCTGACCGTGAGGGACGGATAGGCCTCGCGCAGCGCGGCGAGCGCCGCGAGCGAGTGGGAGTGGCTGCCGTCCACGCGCTGCAGGGCCGTCATATAGGCAAAGCGCGGCAGATCGTCCGCCGTGAACTCACCGACTGTGATCGATGTATCGCGGCAGTCATAGTGCCCGTCGCCGATCGGGACGGTCCAGACCGTCTCGGCGTCGGGATAGAGAGCGCGGATCTCGTCATATTCCTGCGGCGTTACCTCGAGAGCGGTGAGGTCGATCGTCTCGCCCCGGCGGTAGAAACGGCCCTTGACATAGCGGAACGTATACATACAATACGCGACTGCCGCCGCAAGCAGCAGCAGGGCGATCAGCACAACGAGCACGCGTGTGCTGTGTTTTTTTCTTTTTCTGCGGTGCTTTTTCTTTGTCATAACTGTTGATGAATCCTCCATAGCTGATGAGGCGTCTGTCCGCCGTCACGCGGTGTGAGAGCGGCGACACATTATTATACTTCATATCCGATGGTTTTTCAATACGGATTTCCGGCATAATCCCTTGTCAAAGATGGAATTTCTTTGTATAATAAACAAAGCCTTGGCAGCCCAACAGACGGGGAAAGCGCCGTCTGCCGCTGCAAAGCGGAAAGAGGGAAACTCTATGATAAAATCCAAACGATTCCGGCGGACGGTTTTGCTGCTGCTGATCGCGGCGCTGCTGGCTCTGTCCGCCTGCACCGGCCGCGAGCGCGCAGCGGACATTATGGAAGAGGCGGAACCTACGCCGGAAATCACAGCGGCACCGACGCCCGTCCCGACGCCGACGCCGACACCCGAGCCGGACTACCCGGCGATGGGCCCGGTCACCGTGGACGGCACGCTGCTCGCAAGCGGCAGCGTGGCCATCGGGGAGATCGCCTATGTCAGCGCCGCGGAGTATCTGGACGCCCTCGGCCTTGCTGTGACGGAAAAGGGCGACACGCTCTCCTTCACCTGGCGCAAGAGCGAGATTTCGCTGACGGTCGGCCGGGACGATCTCCTGCGCGACGGCGCGGCGCAGAAGCTGGACGGGGACGTGCTGCGCTATCACGGTGAAATCTGGCTGCCGGTGCGCTCGGTCAACGCGGCCCTGGTCATCTCCAGCTTTGACGACGAGGAGAACAACCACCTCTATTGCACCCCCGGCGCCGGGGACTGGGCGGTGCCCGAGGGCTATACGGTGCCGGTGATCATGTACCACGGCGTGGACGACTACTACCACGACAACGAGGAGCTCTACTGCCTGCGCAAGGACATCCTCGAGCAGTTCCAGTACTATGTCGACAACGGCTTCGACTGCATCTGGTTTGAGGATCTCGAGCACATCGAGGACTATGAAAAACCGATCATCCTGACCTTCGACGACGGCATGACCAACAATTACACCAACCTCCTGCCGCTGCTCAAGCAGTTCAATCTCAAGGCCACCTTCTTTGTCATTACCAACGGCTACGAAAAATGGGGCAATATGTACATGACCGACGAGATGATCAAAGAGGTCTCCGAGTGCGGTCTTGTCAGCATTCAGAGCCACAGCCACAGCCACGCCGAAATGCACACGCTGAGCGTTCTGGCCCAGACCAAGGAGCTCGCGCAGTCCAAGATGAGAATCACGCGCATCACCGGCAAGGAGCCCTTTGTCTTCTGCTATCCCCGCGGCTCCTGGAACATCTACACGCTGCAGGAGATCCCCAACTATTACCGCTTTGGCGTCGATATGGGCGGAAAGGTCTATGTCACGGGCAGCGACCCCTTTAAGATCACCCGCTTCTATATCAAGCGCTATTACACGGCCCAGAACGTGGACGAAATGTTCCAGCGCGCCGGACTGTACCAGTGAGGCGGCGGAGCATGACAGTATTTCAACAACCCGGGCAGCGCTGGGGCGTGCTGTTCGATATGGACGGCGTGATCTTTGATTCGGAGACGGTCTCGGTACAATGCTGGCGCAAGGCCGCCGACGAGCTGGGACTTGAAGGGATCGACCGTGTCTATACGCGCTGTGTAGGCACCAATATCGCCAGCAGCAAGGCCATTCTAACGGAAGCCTACGGCGAGCGCGTCGATCCGGCGGCCTTTCTCGCGCTGACGAATCGCTTTTACGACGAAGCCTGCGCCGCTGACGGCCTGCCCGTCAAGCCCGGCGCGCCGGAGCTCCTGCGCGCGCTGCGCGAGGCCGGCGTCCCGATGGCGATCGCCTCCTCCACGTCGCGCGACTATGTGACGCGCGAGCTCCGGGAGGCCGGGCTGCTCCCCTATTTCGACGCGGTGATCTGCGGCGATATGGTGACAAAAAGCAAGCCCGACCCCGAGATCTTCCTCAAGGCCGCCGAGGCGCTCGGCGTGCAGCCCTGCGACGCCGTGGTCATCGAGGACTCCTACAACGGCATCCGCGCGGCCGCGGCGGGCGGCATGCACCCCATCATGGTGCCGGATATCCTGCCGCCGACCGACGAGATGCGCCGCCTGGCCGAGATCATCCTCCCTTCACTGTTCGAGGTCAGGGACTTTTTGATCGGCGCGGGGCTGTAGAATACAGCAAAAAATGAGAATTACCGGAAGAGGGGGTTCTGTTGTGAAAAAACTGATTTCCCTTTTGGCTGCTGTTGTCCTGTTTTGCATCTTCTGTACCGGCGGGGCGAGTGCGCTGTGGTCTACAGCGGATTGGGAAAAATCGTATTATCTCGATCCCTTCGGCGACGCGACGGAGGATTACTACCTCGGCATGACGAAGCGCGCGTCCGGCAGCTACAAGAGCGGCAGCGTGACGGACGGGGCGCTCGAGGCCGAGCTGCGCGTGGACGAAAATCGGGTCTGCATCCTGCTGTACGAAAACGGAGACGAGCAGGTGCGAAACACGCTGCACGAGTCGATCGGGTTTTCCGTCCTGATGAAGGCCGCGGACGGGACAAAGACGCAGCTTTACGGTGACATGGCCAGCGGCGGGGACTGCGTGGAAATATGGGAGGACCAGGCACAGAGTATCCTGCATTTCCCTGACCGGACGCCGCAGGAGAACCCCGTCGCCGCGGCCCTCTGTGCCGAGGACGGCGAGGTCAGCTTCTATCTCACACGCGAGGACCAGCCCGCGACGAGCTATCTTTTCACGGTCAGAACCGGGAACTTCGCCGCGCTGTACGAGACAGAGATCGTGAGGCCGATCCGGGAGTCTACTTACGCATCGGCGGAGGCGCTGCTTGCTGAAAACGATTATGACGGCGCGATATCCTTGTTTACCGCGCTGGGGGACTATCGGGACAGCCCCGCACGCGCAGCGGAAGCGGACGCGGCCAGAATCGAGGCCTTGAACGCAGCACAGTACGCCCAGGCCGAGGCCCTGCTCGCGGCGAAGGACTACGACGGCGCGATCGCGGCGTTTATAGCGTTGGGGGATTACCGCGACAGCGCTGCAAGAGTGGAAGAAACGCGCGAGGCGCAAAGAGCGGACGCTTACGCAAAAGCAGAGGCCATGCTCGCGGCAAAGGACTATAGCGGTGCAATAACAGCGTTTACCGCACTGGGTGATTACCGCGACAGCGCCGCACGTGCGAACGAGGCGAGTGATACACGGGAACAACTGCTCGCGCTCCGTATTGAGAAGAGGAAGACGATCGCTGCGGGTGCGTTTCATACTGTAGGACTGCGGGCGAACGGAAGCGTCGTCGCCGCGGGGGTTAACAAATACGGCCAGTGTGATATCTCCGGCTGGACCGATATCGTCGCCGTGGCTCCATCCGAGCTTCATACTGTCGGGCTGAAGGCGGACGGCACCGTCGTCGCCGTGGGCCAGAACGCAGACGGCCAGTGCGAGGTCTCTGACTGGACAGACATTGTCGCCGTGGCCGCGGGCACATATCACACCGTCGGGCTGCGCTCGGACGGCAGCGTCGTCGCCGTAGGGGCTAACAACTATGGCCAGCGCGAGGTCTCCGACTGGTCGGATATCGTGGCCGTGGCCGCGGGCAGATATCACACCGTGGGGCTGCGGGCGGACGGCACCGTCGTCGCCGTTGGATTTAACGAAGACGGTCGATGCGAAGTCTCTGACTGGACGGGTATTGTTGCTATAGCAGCGAATAACCTTCACACCGTCGGGCTGAAAGCGGACGGCACCGTCGTCGCCGTGGGGTATAACGAGGACGGCCAGTGCGAGGTCTCCGACTGGACGGACATCGTCGCCGTGGCCGCGGGCGGATTTCACACCGTCGGACTGAAGGCGGACGGCACCGTCGTCGCCGTTGGATTTAACAAAGACGGTCGGTGCGAGGTCTCTGACTGGACGAATATCGTCGCTGTAGCCGCGGGCGGATTTCACACCTTGGGGCTACGCGCGGACGGCACCGTCGTCGCCGTGGGGCGGAACGAAGACGGCCAGTGCGAGGTCTCCGACTGGACCGATATCCGCCTGCCCTGACGGATTTCCAGCCTGGCCGCGCCGAACGGATGGTCCTGGGCGGGAAAAAAGGGCTGTGACAAAACACAATTATCATACGTTAAGCGTAGGGGCCGACGCCCCCGGCGGCCCGGCTGAACAATCCAATAGTATGCAGAAATCCATGGCAAACTCGTACATTTGTATGCATTTGCCATGGATTTGTACTTCTATTTAGATACCTCCGCAACGGGCCCGGCCACAGGCTGGGCGGCGGCCCCTACGGTAATCTGGGAATTGTCACAAAATACAGGGCTGTAGCGTCATTTGCTACAGCCCTATTTATTCTGTATTATTCTTGCGCCTGGCTGCGTACCCACGCTTTCAACTGTGGGCCAAAATACAAACCATTTCTCTCCATGCTCTCTATCAGGGGCATGATCCTGGAAACAAGCCCTTTTTCTTTGGCACGAAGCAGGACGCCGATCGTTCCGGTCAGCGGCAGGCCAAGGTAAATCGCGGTCTTTCTCGCGGCGTTATCGTCGATGATAACAAGATCGGCTTTCGCTTCCTGAGCCAGGATCATGACTTCAACTTCTCCGTCGTGCAGCTTTGCCTTGTACATCCGTTTGTCGCTGTTGTCAGAGATTTGCTGAACATGCACCCATGCTCCACTTTCAAGAAGCTTTCTTCTGACGCAGTCGTTTTTTGCTGTGACCTCATGAAAAACTGCTTCGGGGATGGTGATCTCTCCGTACAGCTCTTTTAGAAGCTCCAGCCGGTTGATTTTGCTCAGCGCAATCAACGGCGTAGAATTCACAATGACTTTACGCATTGGCATAATCCCTTGCAAGTTCTGCCTCGTCTTCAAACTGGAAGATGCTGACTCGATTCTGCCCCAAAAATGTGATGAACTCTTCTTCTGTCATCCCGGCGATTTTTGCGCAGTATCCGATGGATACATTGTTGTGTGTGTAGTATCCAAGAGCGACCATCTGCTTTACAAAGGCCGCTGCATCCGTGGCGCTCATGTGCGTATCATACAGCACCTCGTTTGGTATATCAACGAATACCTGACACATAATGATCCTCCTCTCATGTCACCTTATGCTTACGTTTATAAGATACCACAATCAGGTGCGTTTAATCAAGGTGTTCCATAAAAGTTCACATGAAGCTGTGGACTGTTCCTCCACAAAACGATTGCGAACGCGCGTTGAATCTGCTATACGGTTTCGCGTATGAACGTTTTGATCCAACAGATATTTGAAAACAAGGAAGTCGCCGCCCTCCCCTCGCTGCTGGAGAGCGGAGGACTTCCCGCGCTCGTCTCCGGGCTTTCGGCGGTGCACCTGGCCAACCTGGCCGCGGCGCTCTGCCAGACGCTCGACCGCCCGGTCTTTGTCATCTCCCCGGACGACACCCCTGAAATAGGAGGAAGAAAATGAAAAAAGGACTTGCCGTTTTGTTTTCCCTGTTAGTCGTGGTCATGATTGGACTGCTGGTGGCAAGAGCACAGCTTCCTGTTGAAAAGGACAGCAAAGAGGTTGACCCGACGGTCACGGAGATGCCTGAAGAAGCCGTCACCGCGGCGGAAACGCCGGACGACGGGAAAGACAGCGCGGAGCAGAAGGATGTCAACGCGGAAGCTGCGATAGACGAGCAGTACGAGGCAGCAGCTGCGCTGTTTGCTGCCGGGGAGTACGAGCAGGCCATGGATGCCTTTACGGCGCTGGAGGGCTATAAGGACAGCGCCGAGCGGATCGAGTCCTGTAAGGCTGCACTGTTGGACAAGCAGTACAACAGCGCAGTTTCGCTTTACACGGACGGAAGGTATGAAGAGGCTATGACCGCCTTTGCAGCCCTGGAGGGCTACAGAGACAGCGAAGAGCAATTGGAAAACTGCAGGCTTGCTGCTTTGGATGCGCAGTATAACATGGCGCTTGCCCTGTACGCGGACAGAAGCTTTGCGGAGGCACAGGCTGCTTTTGAGGCGCTGGGCGATTATAAAGACTCCTTCATCCGCGCCCGTGCGCTTTCATCGATCCAGCAGACGATCGCCGCGGGATTTCTCCATACCATAGCTGTGCGGAATGACGGAAGTGTTGTGGCTGTGGGAAATAACCACAGACACCAGATGGATGTCTCCGACTGGACGGGCATCATCTCGGTCGCTACCGGCTGGGAGCACACTCTCGGCCTTCGGTCGGACGGCACCGTTGTGGCTGTGGGCGAAAACTTCTTCGGGGTATGTGATGTCTCCGATTGGACGGACATGGTCGCCATCTCCGCCGATCAGCACCAGACTGTCGGACTGCGGTCTGACGGTACCGTCATTGCCCATGGCCAGTATGTCGACGGTGAGCTTGAAGAATATGGGTGGACGGACATCGTCGCTGTTTCTGCGAATTACTATCATACGGTCGGTCTTCGCTCGGACGGCACCGTCGTGGCCCTGGGAACGAACAACAGCGGTCAGTGCGAGGTCTCCGCATGGTCGGATATCGTCGCCGTCTCCGCGGGATATGGGTTTACCGTCGGTCTTCGGTCGGACGGCACCGTTGTGGCCGTGGGATCCAATCAATCCGGTCAGTGCAACGTTTCGGATTGGACGGATATCGTTGCGATTTCTGCGGGCGAAGGGTTTACCGTGGGCCTTCGCTCAGACGGCACTGTTGTGGCCGTGGGATCGAACGGCTACGGCGAGCGTAACGTCTCAGACTGGACTGACATCGTTGCCATTTCTGCCGGAAATGCACACACAGTCGGCCTGCGTTCAGATGGCACGGTGGTAGCAACAGGAGCCAATTCCACAGATATGGCATATGACGGACGCTGCCAGGTTTCCGAATGGACAGACATCCTGCAGCCGGGCGGACACAAAACGATTGCGAACGCGCGTTGAATCTGCTATACTGTCTCGCGTATGAACGTTTTAATTCAACAGATATTTGAAAATAAGGAAGTTGCCGCCCTCCCCTCCCTGCTGGAGAGCGGAGGACTTCCTGCGCTCGTTTCCGGGCTTTCGGCGGTGCACCGGGCCAACCTGGCCGCGGCGCTCTGCCAGACGCTCGACCGCCCGGTCTTCGTCATCTCCCCGGATGACACCGCGGCCGAGAATTTTGCCAACGACCTGCGCGCCATGCTCGGCGAGGAGGTCGAAACGCTCGGCATGCGCGACTATACCTTTTTCGCGGCCGAGGCCGTCTCGCACCAGAGCGAGCAGAAGCGCCTCGCCGCGCTGCACCGGCTGAGAAGCGGCCGCGTGCGGCTGGCCGCGGCGTCGGTCTCGGGCCTGCTGCAGCGCACGATGCCGCCCGAGACGCTCGAAAAAGCCGCTTTCGTGCTCGACAGCCGCGGCAGCTATCCGATGGAGGAGGTCGAGGCGGCACTGCTGCGCTGCGGCTATCAGCGCACCGAGCAGGTCGAGGGCCCGAGCCAGTTCTCCCGCCGCGGCGGCATTCTGGACTTCTTCTCCCCGGCCGAGCATGAGCCTGTGCGCGTGGAGTTCTGGGGCGACGAGGTCGACTCGATGGGCCATTTCGACATCTCGAGCCAGCGCCGCACCGAGGCGATCGAGCGCTGCACGATCCTCCCGGCGGCCGAGACGCTGCCGAGTCTCGGCGAGGGCGGCGCGGCGGGCCTCGGCCGACTGGTCGAGGACTATGCCAACCGCTACGCCCGCCGCCGCACGAGCGAGAGCGCGCAGAAGCTCGCCGAGACGATGCGCGCCGACGCCGACAAGCTCTTGAACGGCGGCACGCTCTCCGACGCCGACCGCTATCTGCCGGTCATCTACCCGATGGCGAGCGGGGCAGACTATATCCCCGCCGACGCGATCGTCCTCTTTGACCAGCCCAACCGCTGCGCCGAGCGCGCGAGGGAGTATCAGAAGCAGCTCTCCATGGACGTGCAGGAGATGAACCGCCGCGGCCTGGTCGCCATGTCGCCGGACAGCTTCCAGCTCTCGTTTGACGAGCTCCTGCGCCGCCTCGAGGATCTGCCGGTCTACATGGCCGACGCCTTCACGGTCGGGCGCAATCCCCTGCCGCCGAAGACGCTGCTGAGCGTGCAGGCGCGGCAGCTGCCGTCCTACGCGGGCTCGGCCCAAACCGCTGCCGACGACGTCGAGCTCTATCTCAAGCAGGGCTACCGTGTGGCCGTCCTCGCCGCCGACGAGCGCCGCGCCAAGGTGCTGCAGGAGTTCTTCGGGAACAACGGCCTGAAGGCGCTGATCCGCGCAACGCCCGACAAGCTGCCGCGCGAGGGCGAGTGCTGCATCTACATCGGTTCGATCTCGGCGGGCATCGACTATCCGGGCATCCGCCTCGCCATATTGACCGACGCGCAGCTGATCCGCCGCAAGGGAAAAAAGGAGCACCGACGGGCGCTGCCCAAGGGCCAGACGCGGCTCGAGTCCTACGCCGATCTCTCGGTCGGCGACATCGTCGTGCACGAAAACCACGGCATCGGCCGCTTCGCCGGCATCGTCAAGATGAACGTCGACGGGCTCGAGAAGGACTATATCAAAATCAACTACGCCGGGACCGACAGTCTCTACGTCCCGGCCACCCAGCTCGACATGGTGTCGAAGTACACCGGGGCGGGCGAGGAGCAGGTCGTCCGGCTCTCGAAGCTCGGCGGCACCGAGTGGGCGCGTACCCGCTCGCGCGCCAAGAGCGCGGCCAAGGACATGGCGAAAAAGCTGATCGCCCTCTATGCCGAGCGCCAGCGCCTGCCGGGCCACGCCTTTTCGCCCGACAGCGAGTGGCAGAACGAGTTTGAAGAGAATTTTGGCTATACCGAGACCGATGATCAGCTCAAATGCACCTATGAAATCAAGCGCGACATGGAGAGCCCTGTCCCGATGGATCGCCTGCTCTGCGGCGACGTGGGCTTCGGCAAGACCGAGGTCGCGCTGCGCGCCGTGATGAAGTGCGTGCTCGACGGCAAGCAGGCCGCGATCCTCGTGCCGACGACCGTGCTCGCGCAGCAGCACTACCAGACCGCCCTGCAGCGCTTTTTCGGTTTTCCGGTGAATATCGCGGTGCTCAGCCGCTTCCGCACCGGCGGCCAGGTCACGAAGACGCTCGCGGAGCTCGCCTCCGGCAAGATCGACCTCGTCATCGGCACGCACCGGCTGCTCAGTAAGGATGTAAAATTCAAGGATCTCGGATTGCTCGTCGTCGACGAGGAGCAGCGCTTCGGCGTGACGCACAAGGAGCACATCAAGGAGCTCTCGCGCGGCGTCGACGTGCTGACGCTCTCGGCCACGCCTATCCCCCGCACGCTGAACATGGCCATGTCCGGCATCCGCGATATGTCCACGATCGAGGAGCCGCCCGAGGACCGTCTGCCCGTGCAGACCTTCGTCATGGAGCACGACTGGGGCATCCTCACCGACGCCATCCGGCGCGAGCTGCAGCGCGGCGGCCAGGTCTACTACCTGCACAACCGCATCGACGATATCGAGCGCACCGCGCGCAAGCTCCAGGAGCAGCTCGGCGACGTGACGATCGCCGTGGCGCACGGGCAGATGGACAAGACCATGCTTGCAAACGTCATGGAGAGCGTCTCGAGCGGCGAGATCCAGGTGCTCGTCTGCACCACGATCATCGAGACCGGCATCGACATCCCGAACGTCAACACCCTGATCATCGAGGACGCCGACAAGATGGGCCTTGCGCAGCTGCACCAGATCCGCGGCCGCGTCGGCCGCTCGACGCGCCGGGCCTCGGCCTATCTGACCTTCCGGCGCGACAAGGTGCTGACCGAGATCGCCGAAAAGCGCCTCAACGCGATCCGCGACTTTGCGCAGTTCGGCTCGGGCTTCAAGATCGCCATGCGCGATCTTGAGATCCGCGGCGCGGGCAATCTGCTCGGCGCCGAGCAGTCCGGCCACATGATCGACGTCGGCTATGATATGTATATGAAGCTGCTGAGCGAAGCCGTGCTCGAGGCGCGCGGCGTGGCGGCGCCGCAGCGCGCCGAGTGCTCGGCCGACCTCGCTGTCGCGGCCAATATCCCCGAGCGCTACATCCCCTCGTCCGAGCAGCGCATGGACATCTACCGCCGCATTGCGCTGATCCGCACCGAGTCCGACGCCGACGATCTGACCGACGAGCTCGTCGACCGCTTCGGCGACCCGCCGCCGGGCGTTAACGCGCTGATCCACGTCGCGCTGCTGCGCGGCGAGGCCGGAGCGGCCGGCATCACCGATATCACCCAGAAGGCCGGGTATCTCCATTTTGTTGTCAATAACTTCGACATGGAAAAGGTCTCGCGCCTGTACGCGAGCAGCGAGTACAAGGGCCGCCTGCGCGTCGAGGCGGGCAGCAAGCCCGCGCTCAGTCTGCACATCCGCAGCCGCGCGCGCGTCATCGACGAGGCCCGCGCCTTTGCCCGCGCCTGGGCGGGACAGAGTGAAAAAACTGTGAATTCCGTTGCCGGGACTTGAGAAACGCACGGCGGCGTGATATAGTCTTGTGCGTAATGGCTTTTGGCAGAAAAGCCTTCCCCTCGAGGGGAAGGTGGCATTCGGCGTCTCCCGCAAGCCGAATGACGGATGAGGTGGTATGCTGCGATCAAGCAACGCAGAAAAACGAACGCTGACACCTCATCAGTCACGGCGCGGACGGACACGCGCCGCGACAGCTTCCCCTCAAGGGGAAGCCATTGCCGAGTTCCAAAGATTGCTGAGTAAAGCCGATATTCGTATAGTGCATTCATTCATACTTGAAGAAAGAAGGAACCAATTATGTGGAAATGCAATAGCTGCGGGGCCTCCAACGGCGACGAGAGCGACGTGTGCAGCAGCTGCGGAGCCCAGAAGCCCCTGGAGACCGCCGTGGAGAGCGCGCCGAAGTCGAACGGCATGAAGGTGCTTATCGCCGTGCTGGCGGTCGCCTGCCTGGTGCTGATCGGCGTCATCGTCTATCTCAACAGCCAGAAAAATACTGTGACGACGGAGAACGCCGCCCCGATCGACACGACCGTGACGGAGAGCGCCGACAGCGCGGAGAATACCGAAGAAGCCGCGCAGAGCGAGACCGCGGCTGAGCCCAGCGCCGAGCCCATCATCATCCAGACGCTCGACCGTGAAAAGCTTTTTGCGACGCACGAAGCCGACGAGGTCATTGCCACGGTCGGCGGCATGGACCTCCTCTGGGAGGAATATTTCTATTTCCTCTCCAACGAGGCCTACAGCGTCGAGAACTATATCGCCACGATGGCGATGTACGGCGGCAGCATCACCTGGTCCGACCCCTGGGGCGACAGTGAAAACCCCGACGAGACCTTTGCCGACTATGCGCTGAGCTCCACCGGGGAATATGTGCGCCTGATGGTCGCCATCACGGAGCTCTCGGAGGAGAATGACGCCGGACTGTCCGAAGAGGATCTGAGCGCCGTGGCCGATACAATGGCCAAGACCTTTGCCGACGCGCTCGGTGACGACGCGACCGAGGAGGAGATCGACAGCTATCTCAAGGATCGCTATATGACCCGCGCGATCATGGAGCGTCTTGTGAGCATGGATTATCTCTATAACAACACCTACCGCGCGCTCTACGGCGAGAACGCCGAGAAGGTCAGCGAAGAGGACGCCCTGAAGTATATGTTTGAGAGCGGCTATATGAGCGCCAATCACATCCTCTTTATGACGGTCGACCCCGCCACCGGCGAGGCGCTGAGCGAAGAGGCTGTCGCCGAAAAGCTCGAAAAGGCGCAGGCGATCGCCGACGAGCTGCGCGCCATCGAGGACAAGGACGAGCTGCTCGCCCGCTTTGCCGAGCTCAAGGACGAGCTCGACGAGGACAGCGGCAAGACGGCCTATCCCAACGGCTATACCTTCACCCCCGGCGTCATGGTCAGCGAGTTTGAGGATGCCACCAAAGCCCTCGGGGACTACGAGGTCTCCGAGCCGGTGCAGTCGAGCTACGGCTATCACGTCATTCTGCGCCTGCCGCTGGAGGCGGACGCGGAGCTGATGAGCGCGAGCGGCGGCGCCGCGACCGCGCGCGGCCTGTTCGCCACGAAGGACTTCTCCGAGAAGCTCTACGAGCGGATGGACAACCTGAGCGTCGACTTTGTCGAAGGCTTTGAAAAGCCCGATCTTCTCGCCTATCTGACCGAGACCGAAATCGGCTGAGAATAGTATAAAACAGACAAGTCGGCAGCCGACGCCCTGGAGCGCCTTGGCTGCCGACATTTTTTGCGTCTTTCTGCTGACGGAGGGACTGTATTTCACGCAAAAAGCATAATTAAAATAGTATAAAAATCCTTAAAAATATTTGTCAAAATAGAAAAAATAACCTTGACTTTTTTATGGTTTGGTTGTACATTATAGCCAGAATCCGGCCGCAGAGCGGCCGGAAAAACGCAGTATAAAACATAAGGAGGAACAAACATGAAAAAGATTCTGGCAATGCTTCTGGCAATGGTCATGGTTGTTGCGCTCAGCGGTGTAGCGTTCGCCGATACGCCCAACTACGAGAAACCCGTGATCTGGTTCAACCGCCAGCCTTCCAACAGCCAGACCGGCGAGCTGGACATGGACGCGCTGACCTTCAACGGAAATACCTACTATGTCGGCTTCGACGCTGTGCAGGGCGCTGTCCTGCAGGGCCAGATGATCGTCGATTATCTGCAGGCCCAGGGCGCTGAGATTGACCGCAACGGCGACGGCATTATCGGCTACGTGCTCTGCATCGGCGACGTCGGCCACAACGACTCCATCGCCCGTACCCGCGGCGCGCGTTTGGCTCTCGGCACCGCTGTTCCCGACAGCGCCCAGGGCAAGACCGAGGTCGGCGACATCAACGACGTTGATCCCACTCCCATCGGCACCAACCTGGACGGTGCCGCCTCCAACGTGAAGGACGGCTCCATCGTCATCGGCGACAAGGAATATGTTGTCCGTGAGCTTGCCTCTCAGGAGATGAAGAACAACTCCGGCGCCACTTGGGACGCCCCCACCGCCGGCAACGCCATCAACACCTGGAGCGCCGCCTTCGGCGATCAGATTGACGTGGTCGTCTCCAACAACGACGGCATGGGCATGGCTGTCTTCAACGCCTGGTCCAAGGAGATCGGTGTTCCCACCTTCGGCTATGACGCCAACAGCGACGCTGTCGCCGCCATCGCAGACGGCTACTGCGGCACCATTTCCCAGAACGCCGACGTGCAGGCTTATCTGACGCTCCGCACGCTGCGCAACGCGCTCGACGGCGTGGACATCATGACCGGCATCAGCATCCCCGACGCCGCCGGCAATGTCCTGTCCGACGACCTGTTCTACTATGACGAAGCGACCCGCTGCTTCTACGCCCTCAACGGCGCTGTCACCGCGGCGAACTATGAGGCTTTCCTGGATGCCACCGCCCCCAACCCTGCCTTCAGCAAGCAGCTGAGCGAGGAGGACGCGCCTGCGAAGAATGTCTGGCTCGACATCTTCAATTCCACGGATAACTTCCTGAATGCCACCTATCTGCCCCAGCTGCAGAACTATGACAAGGTTCTGAACCTGAATGTCGAGTACGTCAAGGGCGACGGCCAGACCGAGGGCAACATCATCGACCGCCTGGCCAACCCCGACGCCTATGAGGGCTTCTGCATCAACATGGTGAAGACGGACAACGCCGCCTCCTACATGGCGAAGCTCATGCAGTAATGACTGCCGGCTTTATAAATCCTAATCCCGACTGAGAGGGCGGGTCATCAGGAAGTCCTCTTCCTGATGACCCGTTTTCCTATTTTCCACCAATAAAGGCAGGGAAGAACGTATGGCTGAAAACAAAGTGAAAAATGTCCTGTCGATCCGGGGTATGTGCAAATCCTTTGGCCGCAACCGCGTACTCGATCACATCGATCTGGATGTGAAAGAGGGCAGCATCATGGGCTTGATGGGCGAAAACGGCGCCGGGAAATCGACCATGATGAAATGCCTGTTCGGCACCTATCAGAAGGACGAAGGCACCATCCTGCTCAACGGCAGGGAGGTTAACTTCTCAGGCCCGAAGGATGCGCTGGAAAACGGCGTGGCCATGGTGCACCAGGAGCTGAACCAGTGTCTGGAGCGCAACGTTCTGGACAATCTGTTTCTGGGGCGCTACCCGAAGAACTCCTTGGGCATCGTGGACGAGGCCCGCATGAAAAACGAGGCGACCGAGCTTTTCCGCAAGCTGAACATGACCGTGAACCTCACGGCACCGATGAAGACTATGTCCGTCTCGGCTAGACAGATGGTCGAGATCGCAAAAGCGATCTCCTATAACGCCAGGCTGATCGTTCTGGACGAGCCGACCTCCTCTCTGACGGTCAAGGAGGTAGACAAGCTCTTCGAGATGATGCGCAATCTGCGCGCGCAGGGCATCTCTTTAATCTATATCTCCCACAAAATGGACGAGATATTTGAAATCTGCGACGAGGTCTCCGTCCTGCGGGACGGCAAACTGGTGATGACCCGCCAGACAAAGGATACGAATATGAACGAGCTGATCGCCGCCATGGTCGGCCGATCACTCGATAACCGTTTTCCGCCGGTGGACAACACACCGGGCGACACAGTACTCTCGGTACAGCATCTGTCCACCAAATTTGCGCCGAACCTGAAAGACATCTCATTTGACGTCCGCGAGGGAGAAATCTTCGGTCTCTACGGCCTGGTCGGAGCGGGACGCTCCGAGCTGCTGGAGACGATGTTCGGCGCACGGACCCGCGCGGCGGGACGGGTCTATTACAAAGGCCGTCTGATGAACTTTGAAAGCCCGAAGGACGCCATGGCCCATGGCTTCGCCATGATCACCGAGGAGCGCAAGGCCACCGGCCTGTTCCTGGAGGGCGATCTGACCTTCAATACGACCATCACGAATCTGAGCCATTACAAATCCGGCTTTGCGCTCTCCACCGACAAAATGGTCAAGGCCACCGCCAACGAGATCAACGTCATGCACACCAAGTGTATGGGCCCCTCGGATGCGATCACCGCCCTCTCCGGCGGCAACCAGCAGAAGGTCATCTTCGGCAAGTGGCTGGAGCGCGACCCCGCGGTATTCATGATGGACGAGCCGACCCGCGGCATCGACGTCGGAGCCAAGTACGAGATCTATGAGCTGATCATCAAAATGGCGAAGCTCGGCAAGGCGATCATCGTGGTTTCCTCGGAGATGCCGGAGATCCTGGGCATCACCAACCGGATCGGCGTCATGTCCAACGGCCGCCTGGCGGGCATCGTCAACACAAAGCAGACCAGTCAGGAGGAACTCCTGCGACTCAGCGCAAAATATCTGTGATCGGAGGCAGAAGAGAAAGCATGGAAACGAAAAACAGCGTCATCCTCTCCGCAGCAGAGGAGCAGCAACTGCTCGCGCCAATCAATGAAACCATCGGCGGCCTTCAGAAAAAGATCAACGCGCTGCGTCTCGAAGGTACCGACAAGGTGGTCTCGCTGACCAACCACATGGCGATCGTCAAGGAAAACGCCAACTATACCAAGGAAGAGAAAGCGGCGATCATTGCCGAGGACAAGGCGGCCCTGACCGAGGCCAAGGCGGTGGAGGAAAAGAACCGCGCCGAGATCAAAGCCTTGATCGGCAGTGCGGTCGGGTATCTCGACGAGCACTATGACAAGGAATACTACAGCAAGATAGTCGCCTCCTGTGCGGCGCAGAAGAACGAGGAGAGCGCCCGCTACGATGCGGAGCTGCAGGAGCTGAAGCGTCAGCATGAGAGCGAGCTTGCCAGACTGAAGGACAAGGGCGAGATCAAGGACGAAAAATATGTCTATAAAAACCGGCTCTTCGACGCGAAGCTCAAGCACGACGCCACGCTCCAGGAGATCAAGGACCGGCAGCACGAGGCCTTCGCCCACCGCTATCATCTGATCGACCTGCTGCGTCTGTCCCGCTTTACCTTTGCGGAAAAGCAGAAGCAGAAATGGGAAGCCTATAAATATACCTTCAACGTCAAACAGTTCTTCCTCACCAACGGCCTGTACATCGCGATCGTCTGTGTGTTCATTCTGCTGTGCATCCTAGCCCCTGTGGTCAAGCACACGCAGCTGCTGACGATGAACAATATTCTGAATATTCTGCAGGCGGCCTCACCGCGTATGTTCCTGGCGCTGGGCGTCGGCGGTCTGATCCTGCTGGGCGGCACGGACCTCTCCGTCGGGCGCATGGTGGGTACCAGCATGGTGCTTGCGACGATGATCATGCACAAGGGCATCAACACCGGCGCGCTGTTCGGACATATCTATGATTTTTCCAATCTCCCGGTCGGTGTGCGCGTGGTGCTGGCGCTGGTGGTCTGCTGCTGTGTGACCACGGCTTTTACCACCTTTGCCGGTTTCTTCACGGCCAGATTTAAGATCCACCCCTTTATCTCCACCATGGCCAATATGCTGATCATGTTCGGCCTCATGACCTTCGCCACGAAGGGCGTCTCCTTCGGCGCGATCGAAATGACGATCCCCCGCATGATTATCCCGAAGATCGGCAAGTTCCCGACCATTATCCTGTGGGCAGTCGCGGCGATCGCGATCATGTACTTTGTATGGAACAAGACCACCCTGGGCAAAAATATGTACGCCGTCGGCGGCAACGCCGAAGCGGCGGCGGTTTCGGGTATCTCGGTTTTCAAAGTGACGATCACGGCGTTCGCCATCGCGGGCATTCTCTACGGCTTTGGCGCCTGGCTTGAGTGCATCCGCATGGTGGGCTCCGGCTCCGCCTCGTACGGGCAGGGCTGGGAGACCGACGCGATCGCGGCCTGCGTGGTCGGCGGCATCTCTTTCAACGGCGGCATCGGTAAGATCCAGGGCATCGTCGTCGGTGTGCTGATTTTCACTGCACTGACCTATTCGCTGACGATTCTTGGTGTGGACACAAACCTGCAGTTCGTGTTCTCCGGCATCATCATTCTCGCTGCCGTCACGATCGACTGCCTGAAGTACGTACAGAAGAAGTAATACGATTCACAACACAGCATATGGGCGCTCCCCGGACGGGGGAGCGCCCATACGCGTTATCCCTATATTTTCTTCCGCCACCGGCCGAGGAGAAGACAGAGCGGCAGCAGCAGCGCAAGGCTCATCCCGACGAGCGGGACGATGCGTTCGGAGAGGGCGGTATAGCTCCCGGCGCTGCGGCCGAGAAAACAGCCGAGCAGGGCCGCGGCGGCGCCGCCGAGCGCTGCGAGCGGCCGCTCCGGCCGCTTCAGCACCGCGGAGAGACAGCGTGCGCACGCGAACAGCGAGCACGAGACCAGCAGAAAATCGGGAAAAACCCACAGCGCCACGACCAGCGCCTCGACGCGCTCCACATCCTGAAAGAACACGAGGTTGCGCACCAGATAGAAAAACGGCCGCTGCAGCGAGGCCGTGAGCTCGGCGCCGAAGTTCCCCACAAGCGCAATGCCCAGCAGACTCAGCTGCAGACACAGCAGCGCGATCCAGCCGGCGCCCGCCGCAAAGCGCCCCGGTTCTTCCGGCATCGAAAGAAAGAGCGACACAAACAGCACGAGCGCGACTGCGTCGATCGAGGGCGAGGTTCCGCGCAGCGCGCTCAGCGCGTCGCGCGGCCGAAGCGGCAGCAGGTTATCGACCCGCACCGACGGCAGCGCGGCGAGCAGGACAAAGCCCAGCGCCAGCAGCAACAGGGGCAAAATCACCTTGCCGCAGCGCCCCAGGGCGCGTATCGGTCCCGCGGCCGCCAGTGCGGCGAGGGCCCCCATGCTCAGCACAAAGGGAGTGGGCTTTGCCTGCGGGAAGATCGTGGTGATAAAGCGCTGCGCGCCGCTGCGCAGTGTGAAGGCCGCGTAAAACAGAAAAAACAGCCCGATCACAAAAGCCGCGGCACCCCCGGCGCGCTCTCCCAGCGCGCGGCGCAGCAGTGCCGGGGCATCCTCCCCCGGCAGCCGCCCTGCGAGCAGATACCGCAGCAGCCAGCCGTAGACCAGCAGCACCGGCAGCGCCAGCAGCGGCGACAGCCAGGCGGCCTGCCCGGCCAGCGCCGCCGTCCGCGCCGGGTAGAGCCGCATGACCGGGGCGAGCAGCAGCACGGCGCCTAGTGCGCGCAGCTCGGGTGCGGACAGGTCTTGTTTTCTCATGTCAGATCCTCCCGCAGATCGCCGGTGTGCGTCAGCTGCCCGCTGACGCTGACTTGAAAACGCAAATCCTCGAGCGCTTCCTCAAAGGGCTCGTTCATTGCGTCGATGCGGGCGGACTCTGTGCGCGACAGCCGCTCCTCCAGCCCCAGAAAGTCTGCGCCGAGCTGCCGCTCGAGCGTCAGCACGGCGGCGATGCGCGCGGAGAGCTCCTGCTCGAGCAGAGCGGTCAGCGACTGTTCATAGTCTTCCCCGAGGCCTTCCCCGCTCTCGCTGAGGATGGCCGCGGCGCGCACGTCCACCTCCAGACCGACCAGCGCCCCCTCCTCGTCCCAGACCGGGCGCAGCCGGCTGCTGCCGTCGGTCAGCGTCAATGTCAGCGTCCGGCCGTTGCGGTCCTTGACCGGCAGCTCGCAGAGACCGGCGGAGCCCGTCAGCAGCGCCACGCCGACGGCGTTTTCCCGGTCGATAAAGGCGGCCAGCGCATCCCCGGCCAGCACGGCATAGCCGTCGGCCGCCACGGTTTTCAGTTCCTGTTCCTGTGAGGCGCCGCCAGCGGCGTCCTCCTGCGGCCGCTCGGCCGAGGGGATGCAGCGGACCGCGCGCACAAGGGCGCTGCCGCGGCGCGAAAGATCCTGGGCGATCTCGGCCGCGCTCGTGATACGCCCGTCGCCGCGGAGTCGGATATCGCCGTCCACCGCGTCGAGCGCGTCACAGATGCCGTGCCGTTCGTCGCCGACGCTCAGCACGCACTCCCCCGCCGTTGCGCCGCGGACAATATACATCGGCACGCTGATGCGCAGCTCCGGCGAACGGCAGATATAATTGAGCAGCTCGCCGACACCGCCCTCGGCCGCCTTCTCACCGATCAGCACATGGCTGGTGTGGGCGCAGAAGAGCTCGGTTTCGTTGCTGCCGCTGCGGATCGTCTCGATCGCCGCGGTGATCGAGGGGCCGTCGCCCTGCATGCGGGTCGGGTGCTGTATGTCACTCGCCCCGGCGGTAGAGGCCAGCGACAGCCGGACCCCGCTTTTGCTGCGGTCGAGCCCCAGCGTCTGAATGACCAGCATGTGCTCGACCTCGCGCGCCTTGGCAAAGATTCCGCAGCCGCCGAGCGACAGCGCACAGATTATTATAAATAGTAGAGACAAAGATTTTTTCGTTATAACCCAGCCTCCTGTTGTATGGGGAGTTCAGAGGGGCTATCCCCTCTGATTTTCGCCTCGGAAGGCGAAAAAAGTTCTAAATGCGTTTTTTCCGGGGACATGTGCCTCGGAAAAAACACTTCTCGCCCTGCGCGTCCTCGCAAGCTCCGTATCGTCTCGCTTCCGCCAAGGCGGCGAAAGCTTGCTCTCTTCGCTGCTCGTCCTTTACAAATTCAAAGCGTCTGCTTTGAATTTGAGAGGAAAACGGAAGGAGCGGATAGGGAGCTTTCCCGGCTCTTACGGAAACCGGGGAAGCGGACTGGAGCGAGTTTCGTTTGACGATGCGAGGCGTCCCCCGCAAGCGAGTGCATGCAGCAGGGCGCACATAACTGTTCAGCCCATATGGGCTGGACAGTTATGCTTGTCTCCTCCTGTCTCTGGGGTGGAGCAGTTTGTCCCGCAGTATGCGCAGGCTCGGCGGCCGCCGCAGCAGCAGGCGGCGCAGAGCGCCGGCGTGATCCTCGCTCAGCGGCGCGAGATAGCTGACGCCGAAGCTGTCGATCGTGCCGAGGTGCCACAGCAGCAGACAGGCGAACAGCCCCACGCCGTACAGACCCGCGAGCCCCGCCGCAAACAGCGCCGTTATGCTGCCCAGCCGCACGGCCGAGGCCAGATCCTGGCTCGGCAGCGTATAGCCCGCGATCCCGGCCACGGCCACCACGATGATCGCGATCGGCGAGACCACCTGCGCCTCTACCGCCGACTGCCCGACGATCAGCGCTCCGATGATCGACACCGTGTCGCCGATCGGGTTTGGCAGCCGCAGCCCGGCCTCCTGCAGCATGATGAATGAGAGCAGCATGCCCAACACCTCGAGCAGCGTCGAAAAGGGCACGTTCTGCTTGGCCTCGATGATCGACAGCAGCAGCCGCGTCGGGATCATCTCCTGGTGGTACATGGCCATGGCGACATACACCGCCGGCAGAAACAGCGCCAGCAGCAGCGAAAGCCAGCGCAGCACGCTCAGCGCGCTCGCAATCAGAAAATGCTGGCTCGCGTCGGCGTTGACCTTCATGAACTCGGCAAAGCTGACCGGCACGACAAGGCCGATCGGCAGGCCGTCCACGAGCAGCCCGACGCGCCCCTGGCTGAGATACTGGGCAAAGCGGTCGGGGCGTTCGGTGTGGATCACCTGCGGAAACGGCGAGCGCGGCGCGTCAGACAGGGCCTCCTCGAGCTCGCCGGTGGAGAGCACCGCGTCGACGTCGAGCGTATCGAGACGCCGTGCGGCCTCGCGCACCAGGTCGGGCGAGACCACGTCCTCGAGATAGAGGAGCGACACGCGCGTCGAAGACTTGCGCCCCAGGCTGCTCTCAATCGATTTGAGACTCGGCGTCGCCAGCCGGCGGCGCAGCAGGGCCGTGTTCGTGCGCAGCGTCTCGACAAAAGCGTCCTTCGAGCCCTTCAGCGATTTTTCGAGCGTCGGCTCGCCGATTGCGCGCACGTTGGACGAGCGCGTTTCGAAGCACAGTGCGAGCGACTGACTGTCAAACACGATCGCGCAGCAGCCGTGGCAGAGATCCGCGATCACGTCATCGAGCCGCGTGCGCTTCTGCACGGTATAGGCGTAGATCCCGCCCCGCAGCAGCAGCGCCGCGAGACGCTCGGCCGCGAGCCCCTCGGTGCGCGCGCTCTCTGTAAGCGGGCGCAGCACCAGCTCGCTGATCATGTCGCCCGACACCAGCCCGTCAAGCCAGCAGACGGAGACCGTCTCTTTCTGATCAAGGCCGACCGCGATGCTGCGGTGGTTGAAGTCGCCGCAGCGCTTGAAGAGCTCGATCACGGATTCAGTTTGCAGCGGCTGCGGCCAGCGCGGCTTCTTCTCCGGATGCACCGGAGGAACATGTGTAAAAATATGATGCATGGTAACTATTCAGTCCTGTACTTTCAAGAGGGAGTTCAGAGGGAACCTTCCCTCTGATTGTTCGCCTCGGAAGGCGAAAAACAACATATAATCTGTTTTTGACGGAGCTTTGCCCCGGCAAAAACTCTCAAAGCCGAGCTTAGCGAGGCCTCGCGCCGACCAAAGCGGCCTAAAGCCGCTGCGATAAGCGCGAGTGCCCCCAACTGTTTAGTCCCCGCAAGGGGACTGAACAGTTATGATACATGTGGTATAGTATGGCTTGTGAAAGCTACAATATGTGGCTGCCAAAAATTTCTTGCGAGAAATGCAAAATAATGCTTGACAATCGTCGAGACAGGGTGTATATTAGCCAAGCCGCGAGGAACGGCAGAGATTTGAACACAGCAAAGTGAACAAAGCTTGAAAAAAGTTTTGCGAAAGCAAAATTTTTTCTT
>ONNS01000044.1 GCA_900319275.1 uncultured Eubacteriales bacterium | reverse complement strand
TTCTCGCCCCTTGCGGGGCAGCCGAAAAACATGCGCATTAATCCCCCTGCGCCTTACGCTTTCATTTATTCCGGTGCGCGCGTTTGCGCATGGGGATTAACCTGAAGACAAACAGCCCGTGATTTGCTCAATCACAGGCTGTCTGCTGTTGATATCTGATTTTTCTTTTCACGAAAACAGCAGGGCGCTGGCGATGCCGAAATAGACCAGCAGCGAGAGCGCGTCGACGATCGTGGTGATAAACGGACTCGCCATGACCGCGGGATCGAAGCCAAGCTTCTTGGCCGCCATCGGCAGCGTGCAGCCGACGAGCTTTGCGATCAGCACCGTGACCGCCATCGTAAAGCAGACCACAAAGGCCGTGAGCGCCGTGATATCCGTGTTGCCCAGCAACAGCCGGTCGATCAGCATGATCTTCACAAAGCAGAGCGCCGAGAGCGCCACGCCGCATAGGAAAGCCGTCTGGATCTCCTTCCAGATCACGCGCGGCAGATCGGGGAATTCGAGCTCGCCGAGGCTCATGGCACGGATGATCGTGACCGAGGCCTGCGAGCCGGAGTTGCCGCCTGTGTCCATCAGCATCGGGATAAAGGCCGTGAGCACGACCTGCGCGGCCAGCGCGCTCTCGAAGCCGGTGATGATCATACCGGTGAAGGTCGCCGATACCATCAGCAGCATCAGCCAGGGGATGCGGTGCAGAAAGAGCTCCCAGGCGTTGGAGCGCAGATAGGGCTTCTCCGACGGGAGGATAGCGGCCATCTTTTCGATATCCTCGGTGACCTCTTCCTCCATGACGTCCATCGCGTCGTCGAAAGTGATGATACCGACCATCAATCCGCCCGTATCCACAACAGGCAGCGCCAGGAAGTTGTACTTGGAGAGCATCTGTGCCACTTCCTCCTGGTCGGTCAGGGTGCTGACGGAAATGACGTGGCTGTCCATGATCTGCAAGACCGGGGTATCGTCGTTCTCGGTCAAAAGCAGATCCTTGACCGAGACCGTGCCCAGCAGCCGTCTGTTTTCAGTGACGTAGCAGGTGTAAATGGTCTCCTTGTCCACGCCGGTGCGGCGGATGCGAGTGATTGCCTCCGAAACGGTCATTGCGGGGCGCAGCGAGACATACTCGGTCGTCATGATCGAGCCGGCCGAGTTTTCCGGGAAGCGCAGGATCTGGTTGATCTCGCTGCGCATCTCCGGGTCGGCCTGGGCCAGGATGCGCTTGACGACGTTGGCGGGCATCTCCTCGACCAGGTCGGCGGCGTCGTCGACGTAGAGCTCGTTGATCAGCTCGCGGAGCTCCGTGTCGGAAAAGCCGCGGATCAGCAGCTCCTGTGCCTCCGGCTCGAGCTCGGCGAAAGCCTCGGCCGCGAGCTCCTTGGGCAGCAGACGAAAGAGCAGCGGGATGCGCTCCTCGTCCAGCTCGTCAAAAATCGCCGCCAGGTCCGAGGGATTCATCGTCTCCAGAATGTCCTTGAGTGTCTGGTACTTTTTCCCCTCCAAGAGGGTGCGAATGGTTTTCTCGACTGTCACTTGATGTTCTGCCATCGGTCGTTCCTCCTCTTCATCGTATTCGTCCAGAGAGTTGGAAGCCGACACACAGGCCGATATCTGCTATTATATGCAGTTGCGGTAACTATTCAGTCTGCCATGAGTAGGGAGAGTTCAGAGGGGAACACCTCTGATTTTTCGCCTCGCAAGGCGAAAAAGAGATTAAATCCGTTTTTTCCGGGGACATGCGCCTCGGAAAAAACACGCCTCGCCCTGCCAGTGTGCGAGCGTCTCACGCAAGCGAGTGCATGCAGCAGGGCGCATCCCCCTCTAACTGTTTAGTCCCGTCAGGGACTGAACAGTTACCAGTTGCGAAGGCGCGCCGGGCGGCTCTCCGCAGTCAGACTTCGGCCCTCAACTGTGCCGGTACTACTTCCACCGTCCATGACGTTGCCCCCTTTTTTATGTATTGTTTTGGGCCTGCGCCCAAGAATAGAATACTTATTTTTTGTCTCTCTGTCAACATAAAGCTGACAGTTTTTAACGCCAAACGCCGCCCAGGTGGGCGGCGTTTGTTGTTATATGATGGCAGGATTTTACGCTTTGATGCTGCCGTCGGCGTTGAACAGGGGGAGCTTCTGCAGCACGATGATATCGTCGCGGTCGGCGGCGTCGCCCTCGGCCAGGACGGCCATCTTGCCGGCCACAATACCGCCGGCCTGACGGACCAGCTCCTCGGTGGCATGCAGGCTCTCGCCGGTGGAGATGACGTCGTCAAGGATCAGCATGCGCTTGCCCTTGATGAACTCGGCGTCGGCCTTGTCGATCACGAGCTTCTGCACGGCCATGGTGGTGATGGACTTGACGTTCACCTCGAACACGCCGGACATATAGGCCTTTGGGCCCTTGCGGGCCAGGAAGTAGCGCTCGGCGCCGCTCTGGCGGGCCATTTCATACAGCAGCGGGATGGACTTTGCCTCCGGAGCAATGATATAGTCATACTCCGGCGCGCGCTTAAGCAGCTCGGCGGCGGCGTGAACGGTGATCTCCACATCGCCGAACATGACGAAGGCGCCGATGTACAGGTCATCACTGACCTTGCACAGCGGCAGCTTACGCTTAAGGCCGGCAATGTCTATCTCGTAAAACATGTTGAATTCCTCCTGAGAGTTGATTATTTTGACGGTATATTATATTACAGCAAATGCCGGAAAAATCAAGAGGCAAACTGCGAAAATCAGGTCTCAGTCTTTGGATTTCATCGGAATATGCACCTGGGCGAGGATCACGGCGGCAAACATCAGCACACAGCCGAGCGTTTCGCGGCCCGTCAGGCGCTGCCCCAGGAAGAGCCAGCCGCCGAGGACCGAGAAGACGCTCTCAAGACTCAGCAGGATGCAGACCACCGTGGGATTGGCGCCCTTTTGCGCAAAGATCTGCAGTGTGTAGCCGAGCGCGCCGGAGATCACGCCCATGTACAGGATCGGCCAGGTATACTGCGGCAGCACCGTAAGCGGCGTCGTGCCAAAGAAAAGCATCAGCAGCGCGGACAAAATCGCCGCCGTAAAAAACTGGACGCAGGAGAGCTCCACGCCGGCGACGAGGAGACTGAAACGGTCGATCAGCAAAATCTGCACGGTAAAGCACAGCGCACAGGCGAGCACCAGCAGATCCCCGGGCGCAAGCGTCAGGCCGCGCTTGACGCACAGCAGGTAGAGCGCAGCCACCGCGAGCGCCACGGCCAGCCAGATCTGCGCCGTGGGGCGGCGTCCGAAGAACAGCCCGGCCACCGGCACCAGCACCACATAGAGCGCCGTGATAAAGCCCGCCTTGCCGGCCTCGGTCCCGGCCGAGAAGCCAGCCTGCTGGAAGGCCGAGGCCGCCGCGAGCGCCGTCCCGCAGCAGAGGCCGCCGAGCAGCAGCGCTCTCCGGTACTGTTTTTGCTCGCCCGGCGTGGGTGTCCGCTCCGGCTTTTTCAGCCGCAGCAGCAGGCACACCGCCAGCAGCGCCACAGCCGCGACCAGGAAGCGCGCAGCATTGAAGGTAAATGGGTCGATCGCATCGGCGCAGATATCCTGTACGACAAAGGCCATGCCCCAGACCAGGGCAGCGGTTGTGGGCAGCAATATCTGGCGGGCCTTACTGGTTCTTTCTGCCATGGGTGAAAACACCTCGGTTTTTTGCTTTCAAATGATTTCGTAGCATAACAGACTTTCGGACGTTTGCCAAGTGTTTTTTACTTCTGCGAAAAGCATCTGCCGGGTGAAGGCTTGCGCTTTCATCCGGCAGATGCTTATATCTTCGATTGTAGCCCTTACGCCTTGCAGCTGAAGCTGTACCTGCCGCTGACGCAGGTTTTGACACTGCCGTCGGGCAGCGTGACCGTGCAGCCGGTGCCGACGGGGACCTCGACCTCCAGCGTAAACTGACCGTTTTCGAGGTGCCACTCGGAGGCGGCAGTTCCATACGGTGTCTCGACGCTGCCCTTGGCCCAGCTCAGGCCGCCGCCCAGCAGGGGCTTGACGGCAAAGCGCTTATACCCGGCCTCCAGCGGCTCGAGACCCGCCACGCGGCGGTAGAGGAAATCGCCCACAGCGCCGCTGGCATAGTGGTTATAGGAGATCATCATGTCGGTGCCGTCGTCGCCGATCGGGCAGACGCCGTTCTCGTCCAGGCCGTCCCAGCGCTCCCAGATCGTCGTAGCGCCGACTCTGACCTCGTAGAGCCAGGAGGGGCACTTCGTGTTCATCAGCATCTTGAAGGCCACGTCCGCGCGGCCGTTGTCCGCCAGCGCGAAGAGAATATACGGCGTGCCGGGGAAGCCGGTACCGATGCAATAGTCGTTCTTCTCCACGAGCCGAGCGAGGTTGTCCACTGCCTTTTTCTGTGTGGCCTCGTCCGGGAACATATGGAGATAGATCGGCAGCACATAGGCCGTCTGGAACTCATTCAACAGCTTGCCGTTCCCGTCGGTCAGCACCGAGCAATAGGCATCGGCGGTCTTGTCGCGCAGCTCTTTATAATAGGCGGCATCTTCTTTCTCACCCAGCAGCTCGGCGATGCGGGCCACGAGTCCGCTGAGATTGCAGAGCGCGGCCGTGCCGGTCCACTTGACGCGGCCCTGCCACTGGCTCATCTGCGGCACATCGGGGGCGACCCAGTCGCCAAAGGCGAGCATGCCGGGCACGTTCCAGATATAGCGATTCTTGCCGAAGCCGAAGGAGCACCAGAATTTGCAGGCCTTGACGTACTTCTTCATGGTCGGGTACATCTTACGCAGCAGCTCGATATCGCCCCTGGCCATATACTCAGCCCAGGGCACCAGCACACAGGCGTCGCCCCACCAGGCCACGGCGATCGGCGGCATCGTGGTCGGGAAGCCGTAGCCCTGCGAGGGGACCGTGTTCGGGATACCGCCGCCGCTGGTCTGCTCGGCCTTGACGTCCAGCAGCCATTTGTCCAGGAAGCGGCTCATATCGAAGTTATAGCAGGCCGTCGGCGCAAAGACCGCGATATCGCCGGTCCAGCCCATGCGCTCGTCGCGCTGGGGGCAGTCGGTCGGGATATCGACAAAGTTGGAGCGCGCGCCCCAGCGGATATTCTCCTGCAGGCGGTTGACCATCGGATCGGAGCATTCGAAGGCGCCGATGCTCTCGACGTCGGAATAGAGCGCCAGGGCCGTGAGCTCGAGATCCTGCTCGTCGATCCCCTCGACACTCGCATAGCGGAAGCCCATATAGCTCAGGCGCGGGCTGTATTCCTGCTCGCCGTCGACGCAGGTATAGGTGGCCGTGGCCTTGGCCGTGCGCAGGAAGCTGACGTTCAGCGTGCCGTCGGCGTTCAGGATCTCGGCATGGCGCACCGTGACGACCTGGCCACGGCGGCCTTTCAGCTTCATTTTTACGACGCCGGCAAAGTTCTGGCCGAAATCGTACACGAGCGCCGTACCGACCTTTTTGACCGAGATCGGCTTGAGCTCCTCGTGCGAGCGCACCGGGGCGCCGTATTCGGCGATCAGCCGCGGGGCAATGCCGATATTCTCCCGGGCCGCCTTGTGCCAGTCGGCCTTATCGAGATCGACCGTGGCGTCCCAGGACTCTCCGTCGTAGAGATCGGCCATATAGCAGTTCCCCTGCTCGGTGACCTCCCAGCTGTCATCAGTGCCGAAGGTCTCCGTTGTGCCGTCGGTATAGGTCACGCGCAGCTCGAGCAGCAATGCCTGGCGTTTGGCCGTGATGCGGTTTTGCCGCGTGAAGATGAACGAGCCCACCGCCCAGCCGCCGGCCACGGTGGCCAGCAGCTCGTTATCGGCGCGCAGGGCGTCCGTCACGTCGTAGGTCTGGTACTGCAGCTGGGATTTGTAGGAGGTAAAGCCGGGGGCAAAATAGCGATCGCCGAGGCGCGCCCCGTTCAGGCTGAGCTCATAGATGCCAATGGCCGTCGAATAGATCCGCGCCGACGCAATAGGCTTTGCAAGCGTCAGCTTCTTGCGGAACACCATCGGCAGCGGCGAGATCTTTTTTTCATAAAAGACATAGCTCGCATCGCTGATCCACTGGGCCGACCACGGCGTATCCAGGCGCCCGGTCTCGAAATGCAAAGCCGCCTCGGCCTGCTCGCCCTCGCTGTCGGTGACTGTCAGCGAAGCGTCGTAGCCGGTGAAAGGCTTCAGGGCCGCTCCGGCATAGGCGATGCCGATCTGCTCGGTCGTCTCGACGCTCCACGCGCCGACGCGCAGCACAGCCTTCTGCAGACTGACGCCTTTCCGGTCACTCTCAAGCGTAAAGGAAAAGCGCGGCGCCTTTTCATCGGTAACACAGCCCGCCGCCAGGTTTTCGACGGCAAAGCGTTTGATTTTCAGCATGTGGTTATACCTCCGTTCAAATCAACTGACCCCGGTTGGGGTACGTTACTTTCTTATCAGTATAAAATGTTTTCGTGTTTTTGTAAAGAAATTTAACAAAAATACAGCCGCACACAGGCGGCTGCAGCTGTCTTATTCGATTACGATGCTCTCGATATCCGCCAGCGCGATCTTCTTCTCGCCCTGGGCGCGCTCCGCCTCCAGGACGCTGAGCGTACCGGCGGCGCGGTCGACACGGCGGATTGCAAATTGCCGCGTGAAATAGGTCCCGCCGCTCTTGCCGCTGCCGCGGTGCAGCAGCTCGTCGGGGACAAACCAGGTCAGCGTCGCGCGCGGCAGATGCTCGCCCTCGCCGTTAAATCGCGCACGGGCCGCCTCGCGGCAGAGCGCTTCCAGGCGCGTCAGCGCCTCGTCCAGCGCAGCGAGCTGCTGCTCGGAGAGCGGCAGACGCTCGTCGGTGCGGCGGGCCGTCTCGTCGATCGACTCGTCATAGCCCGTCAGTGCGTCAAATGGGCTGAACTGCGCCGCGCGCTCGAGCATGCCCATGCGCGGGCGCGTCAGTGAGACATAGTGCGGCAGATCGATGATATCGTCGTACTGGTGGCTCTCTTCGGCTCCTCGCCAGGTATACGGCCGGTTTCCCATCGTTCTTTCTCCCTTTACGCCTTGTGGCCGCCGACCTCGTTGTTGCGCTCGCGGCCGCGGGCGCCCTCGCGGTAGTTGGTGCCCTTGAGCAGCGCGTTCTTCCCGAAGCGCTCCTTGATCGACAGCACAGCCTGCTGCAGCCGCCGCTCGCGCGCGAGCTCTTCAAGCTGCCGTTTGCGCTCTCGCTCCAGCGCTTCATAGTCGGTGAACAGGTCCAGCTGTCCCTCGGGCTCGGCCGTCAGCACTTCGGCCTCGCTCTCGGGCACGACATGCCCGGCAGCCACATTCACGCGCCGCACCAGAAGCTGCGGGTCCACCTTCTCGTCATAGATGCTCAGCGCCGCCTCGACGATGCGCTTGGTGGAGCCGGTCGGAAACGCAAAGCGGCGGCCGCCCACGGCGTGCTTTGGGACCTTTCTGCCGTAATAATCCGTGGTCACGGGGCCGGTGTAGGCCTTGCCGCGCTCGCCCTGCAGGCTCTCGCGGTCATAGCCGATATAGAGCTCGATGCGGTCGGTCACGAGACCCTTGCGCACCAGCTCGAGACTCAGATCGTCGGCCATTTCGGTGACGATGACGCGCGCTTTTTCAAAGGTATAGGGCTCGTGCAGCACCTGCCCGCTGCCGAGACTGTTGCTCTCGGGCCGGTACTGCTTCACGATGTCCACGGTGCAGGGCTCCCAGCCCCAGGCGTGGTCGATCAGCAGCTCGGCATTCACGCCGAAGAGCTTGTAGAGCAGCTCCTCGCCGTTTTCCATGCGCTGCACGGGGCTTTCGCCTCGGTTGGGCTTTTCAAGCCGGACATAGACCGGCTCCTTCGTCACCGACATGCGCGCCACGTCGCCCAGCGTGAACATGCCGTTTGCCTCCAGCTTGCGTGCCGTGCCGGGGCCGACGCGCCAGAAGTCTGTCAGCGGGCGGTGGTCCCACAGGATATGGCGGTAGCTCCGCTCGTCCAGCTCGGCCACGCGCACGCCGTCGGCGTCCGGCTCGACGTGCTTGGCCACGATATCCATGGCGATCTTGGCAAGATACAGATTCGTGCCGATGCCCGCCGTGGCCGTGATGCCGGTGGTGTACAAGACCTCGCGGATCATGGCCATCGCGAGATCGCGCGCCGTCATGCCGTAGGCCGCGAGATAAGCCGTGGCGTCGATAAACACCTCGTCGATCGAGTAGACGATCACATCCTCGCGGCTGACGTATTTCAGATAAATGCCATAGATTTTCGATGAAATCTCGATATACCGGGACATGTGCGGCGGCGCCGTGATATAGCCGAGCTCGAGTCCCGCGTCGCGCGCAAGCTCCCGCGCGTCGAAGGACGCGCCCGTAAAGGCCGCGTCCTTGTCCCCTACGCGGCGCCGGTACTCCTGCAGCCGGCGGCGGTTGATTATGTCAACCTGTTGGATGACCTCGAACAGCCGGGGCCGCCCCGGGATGCCGTGCGCCTTCAGCGAGGGCGAGACCGCCAGGCAGATCGTCTTCTCCGTCCGGGAGAGGTCGGCCACGACCAGGTTGGTGTTCAGCGGGTCGAGATGCCGGTCGGCACACTCGACCGAGGCGTAGAAGGATTTGAGGTCGATCGCGATATAGGTTCTCTCCTGCACTGTCCGCGCCTCCCTTCCGGCGTCACTGTTTTTTCACAAACCAGCGGCCGAAGCGGCTGGAAAAGCGGGGGTCGGCACGCTCGAAGAACAATATCTTCTCCTGTCCGCCGATCACGACGGTATAGCAGTCGCCCACATCGTCTCCCTCGGCCGAGCCGGGGCGGAAATCCCGCACGGTCTCGATCGGAAAGATCCGCCCATCCTCCCAGATGATCGCCGTGGGGTGCATGTAGCCCGTCTTGTCAAAGGCGATATTCGCCTTGACATAGATCCTCTCCGACTGTCTCCTGCCCGGTGCATCCACACGCTCACCCTCTCTGTATTATCTTAATAAGATATTTTCATATTGAATAATATCTTATTAAGATATTTCTGTCAAGAGCAAACGGAACTATAAACCGGACTACAAAAGAACGGTGCTGGCGATCAGACCGAGTGCGGCGAGCGTGAAGAGCAGCATACCGACGTTGCCGAAGGCCACGGATATCCGCTTCTCTCGCGGCAGCTCAAGCGGGGCTGAGACATACACCCGATCGTGTACGGCGATGCACAGCTGCACCAGCCCGAAAATCGACATGGCGACCAGCAGCGCGGCATAGGCCAGGAACACCAGCGTCCAGCCGTCCGGCATGGCCCCTGCAACGAGTGTTTCAAGCTTTGCCCGCTCCAGCAGCGCCGGGCCGACCAGACTGCCGAGACTGTTGATGCCCACATGCAGCGCGATGGTATAGCGCAGCCGCCCGGTACACAGATAGACATAGCCGAACAGCAGCCCCAGTAAGAACGCATAGAAGAACTGCGAGAGGTTGCCGTGGAACAGCCCGAAGGCCAGCGCGCTGACAACGACAGCGAGCTTCTCGCCGTAGACCGCGAGCCGATCGATCAGCGCGCGGCGGAACAGGAATTCCTCGATGCAGGGGGCCAGCACCACAAGGAACAGCGTTTTTAATGCCGTAGAATCGGCCATGGCATAGCTCTCAACGGGGTTGAGCGCCCCCAGCAGCACCTGGATCACACTGCCGACCATATTGCCGGTATACATCAGGAAGACGGCGATCGGCACCAGGCGCAGCAGCCGCCAGGCCGGCCAGGCACGGCGCTCGGGCCGAGCCGTGGGGAGCTTCTTCAATACCAGGAAGCAGGCCGGGACCGAAAGCAGATAGAGCGGTGCAAAGGTCAGCAGCCAGACGGCCATGCTGTTGTCCAAAAGGGCCGGAGCAAAGCGCTGCACAGCCGTGACAGCGGCTATCTGCGCCAGTGATCCGCCCGCGAGGGCGACAAACAGTGCCAGCCACGCGCGGCTGAAGGCCCGTCTGGCGGCGCGAAGCGTCTCGGCGCTGTGGTTGGCAGGCTCGATGCGCGGTGCGCTGCGCGGCGTGAGAAACAGCGGCGTGACGCCGAAGAACACAAGCCCCAGCGCGATATTGACGGCCGCGGCGATCAGCAGGAACGGAACGGCATTTTCCGTCACGATGCCATAGGCCACCAGCGCCACGTCGGGCACCAGCCCGAAATAGACAAAAAAGATCTGTAACAGCTGTTTGACGGTCTTACCGGTGGAGCCGGGGACCGACAGATCGATGAACGCGCCGACGATTGTGGCGTAGAAGTCCACCGACAAGATCAGCAGCAGCCAGGCCGGGATCGGCAGCGGGCTTGTCCCGAGCAGCAGACAGGCCAGCAGCAGCGCGGGCAGGGCGTCCAGCAGGCAGCAGACACTGCCGCCGAGCAGCGACCAGCCGATCTTCTTCCAGGGGCTCTCGGGGATGCTGCGGAAGAGCTCCATTTTCGTATCGCTCGCCAGCGGATTGCCGAGCGCGCGGAAAAAGGCCAGCGCCGCGAGCGCCAGGGACGGATAAAGCAGCGTATGATCGTCCAGCACCGTCCGTGCGAGGATCGCCGCCCCGGCCGCGGCCAGCAGATAGGTGACCGTGGTTTTGGTCAGAAAGCCGAAGCGCGCAAAGCGGAAACGGTTGTACAGCGTCTTGTGAAAGAACACGCTCGCGCCCCAGCCGTGCCGGAGTCCGTCGCGGCGCACAGCGTCTGAATGCTCGGCCTTGGAGCCCCTCCGGGCGAGCATGCCCTTTTCTCTGGCCTCGCGCTGCAGCTCGGCCGTCTCCTCGGACTTGGCCATGGCGTCCTCATAAAAATCGACCTTCATGCGGCCGATGCCCCACACCAGCAGCACGGCGGCGGCCAGCAGCAGGCCGAGCGAGAGCAGAAAGTGCGGCAGATCCCCCGCGCAGGCATAGGCCACCAGTCCCTTGATCCAGCCCCAGACCGGGATAAAGCGCGTCGCCGGGGCGTTAAAGAGCGCCTCAGCTGTTCCGAGCACGTCACCGCCGCCGGTCGTCTTCCAGGCTGCGAGATAGGCCGCGAGCAGCAGCGCCAGCAGCCCATAGACTGCCGGGCGGATGCCGCGGCGCACGCGGGCGTGGTTGGAGCCAAGCAGATAGAGCGTCAGCTGTATCAGCTTTCCAAACAGTACCGAGAGCGCAAAAATCAGGATCATGCTCAGGGCCTGGGTGAGATTCAAGCCCATATTGACCGTCAGATTCGGCAGCTGCAGCAGCATATAGAGCCCTGCGAACACCGCGACGCCGATCTGCGTGCCGAGCCGGAACATCAGCACGCTCTGCGGCTTCATCGGCGAGGGAAACAGCAGCGCCACATCGGCCGGCTGGAAAATCGCGCTGCCGTTCTTCTCGGCACTCAGCGCCTCATAGATAAACAGAGCCAGGATCGCCCCGCCGGCGATCAGTTCGAGTCGCCGCGCCATCTCCTCCGGCGCAAGCGGCTCGTCGTCGATCACTTCCTCGATCTCGTCTGCACTGTTCTCCTCGGCCTTGTCCTCGAGCATCGCCACGCCGACGCCGATCAGTCCGCCGCCGAGCGCGCAGACCAGAATAAACACGACCACCCAGGTGCGGCAGAGCTTTTTGATCTGGTTGAACACTGCATGGACAGCGTAGTAGCCAAAGAGTCTCATTTCCGTCCGCCTCCGAACAGGCTCCAGCGGCTTTTCTGCGCCGTCGGCTCCTCCGTCTCCGGCTGCTCCTCCGCGCCGTCAGTTTCGATATTCTCCGTCACGGAGAAGAACAGCTCCTCAAGACTCTGTCCGCTGCGCTCGAGCTCGTCGCGCGTCACGTTGGCGCGCACCGTGCCGTTTTGCATGATGACCGTGCGGTCCCACAGCATATCGACCGAGTCGATGATGTGGGTGGAGATCAGCAGGGTCTTGCCCGCGGCACGCATCTCCTCGATCACGGTCTTGAGCTCCTTGATCGCGTGCGGGTCGAGACCGATCATCGGTTCGTCAAGCAGCAGCGCATCGGGGTTCGGCAGCAGGCCGAGGCAGAGGTTGAGCTTCTGCTGCATGCCCTTCGAGAGCTCATCGCCGAACTTGCGCTTCTTATCCGTCAGTTCAAAGCGCTCGAGCAGCTCCTCCGCGCGCGAGCGATAGTCCTCCAGCTTATAGGCGCGCGCCAGGAACTCCATGTGTTCCGACACCGTCAGGTTCGGATAAAGCGCGGGCATCTCGGGAATATAGCCCAGGATGCGCCGGGCCTCCACGCTTTTGTTGGGGTAGCCGCCGACGGTGATCTCGCCCTCGTAGCGCAGCAGGCCGATCATGGCCTTCATGATGGTGCTCTTGCCCGCGCCGTTCGGCCCGAGCAGCACGGTCACACTGCCCGGATCGAGATGGAAGCTGACGTCGTTGCAGGCCAGCACCTTGCCGTATTTCTTTGTCACATGCGAAATGTCGATCATAATTTTCTGTCTCCTATGTCATTGTAAATGTTGAGCCCCCCGAGGGCTCAACATTTAAGGCAATACCGCATAATTCGGTGAGAGCGAATCCTGAGAAAAAATAGGTTCTGATGATGGCACTTTTTTGCAGAAATACTTTGTGTATATCAAGAAAAAGTGACGAAATCAGGGCACATTTTTTCCGGGAGGCGCTGAAGGCGAATTGTGCGGTGTTGCCTTAAGAATAAAACATCTCCACGTATTCCTCCAGCGTGATGCCGAGCGTGTCGATCTGCTCGGCCGCGTCGGGGCCGACATAGCGGAAGTGGAAGGGTTGATAGCTGTAGCCGGTGACGCTCTCCTTCCCCTCGGGATAGCGCAGCACAAAGCCATAGCGCCACGCGTTTTTGTGCAGCCACTGTACGGCCGCGCCCTCGACATCTGTCAGATCGGTGGCGTCGCGGATATCCACGGCAAGACCGAGCTCGTGCTCGCTCGCGCCGGGCGCGCCCACGGTCTCGGCCGCGCGGATACGGGCCTCCTCCTCGGTGAGCCCGTTCTGCACAAGACTGCGGACCTCGTCGTTGTACAGGGCCGTCTGCCCCTCCCGCGTGCGGAAGGACGCCGTGATCTGCGGTGTCAAGCCCTCGGCACGGCAGTCGGACAGCATGGCGTTGAGCGCCTCGGCGCAGCGGGAATCCACCATTTCGCTGTTTTCCAACAGCGTAAAGGCAAGGTTCAGTTCGTCCGGCACCGGGTTTTGCGGCCCGACGACCGTCAACAGCTCGACATCCTTTGTCCGGCCTGACCACGAGAAGGCGCGGCCCAGCAGGATCAGCAGCACGGCGGCGGAGAGCAGCAGCGTGATCACAAGCACCTGCCAGCGGCGCTGCGCGATATATTGTTTCAGTCCGGATAAATGCACGCTCTCCCCTCCTCTCTGAGAAACGCCGAAAACCACGTCCTGTTTCTTGTGCGTAACAGTATACTCCATTTTTTGTCGAATTTGAATTGCATTTGCCGAATTTTCAGAAAATTAAGAAATACGCGTCAGCAGCCCCAGATGCTCGAGCAGGATTTTCACGCCCATCCCCAGCAGCAAAAGGCCGCCGAGCCGCCCCGCCCAGGCGCGCAGCCGATCGCCGCACACGGCGCCGACAGCCACGCCGAGTGCCGATAACAGAAAGGTCGTAGCTCCGATCATCACCGCCGTCGGGATGATCTTCACGCGGAAAAACGAGAACGTGACGCCGACGGCCAGCGCGTCGATGCTGGTGGCGACAGCCAGGGGCAGCATGCTCTGCGCGCTCCAGTCGTCGTCAAGCGTCTCCTCGGTAAAGCTCTCACGGATCATGTTGAAACCAATGACGCTCAGCAGTATGAAGGCAACCCAGTGATCGACGCTGGCAATCACGCGCTGAAAGCGCCCGCCCAGCAGATAGCCGAGCAGGGGCATCAGCGCCTGAAACGCGCCGAAATACGCGCCGCACAGCAGCGCGCGGCGCGCTTTCGCACTGCGGACGCTCAGCCCCTTGCACACAGCCACGGCGAAGGCGTCCATGCTCAGTCCCAGCGCGATCAGGAACAGTTCCGGTATTGTCATACGTCCACTCCCAAAGCCTGTCTCGTTCTATAAACGGTCGAAGCACTCTCAGGAGATAGGATATGCAAAACACCGCGCGGCTACAACTGCCCCCTGTCTGTATAGACGGCAGGCGGGACACAAGGTTCCCGATTTGCAAATAAGGAAAATCCTGACTCCTGCATTCACCCGTCCTAAGGGCAGATACAGGAATCAGGATTTTCATTATACCGGAAAAACGTGACAGTGCCTTATCCCAGCACGTTCGCCGTGGCCTCGTCCTCGTACTGGCGGGTGTAGAGCTCGCGGTAATAGCCGCGTTTCTGCATGAGCTCCGCGTGCGTGCCGCGCTCGACGATGCGGCCGCTTTTGACCACAAGGATGCAATCGGCGTTCTTGATCGTCGAGAGGCGGTGCGCGATCACGATGCTGGTGCGGCCGCGGATCACGGTGTCGATGGCCGACTGGATCTTCTGTTCGGTCATTGTGTCGACCGAGGAGGTGGCCTCGTCCAGCACGAGGATACGCGGGTCGGCCAGGATCGCGCGGGCAAAGCTGATCAGTTGCTTTTCGCCGGTGGAAAGGAGTTCGCCCCCCTCGCCCACGTCGGTATCGAGCCCGTGTTCCAGCCGCGCGACGACGTCCTCGGCCGAGACGAGCTCAAGTGCGCGGTCGATCTCGGCCTCGGTGGCCTTGGGGTTGCCGTAGAGCAGATTCTCGCGCACAGTACCCGAGAAGAGGTGCGGCGTCTGCAGCACATAGCCGATGGCCGAGTGCAGCCAGAGCTGGCTGCGCTCGCGCGCGTCGCGCCCGTCGATCAGCACGCGGCCCTCGGTGGGCTCGTAGAAGCGGCAGACCAGGTTGACCAGCGTCGACTTGCCGGCGCCGGTCTCGCCCACGATGGCGATGTTGGAGCCGAAGGGGATTTTCAGATCAAAGTGCTCGAGCACCATCTCGTCCCCGTCGGGATAGCGGAAGGAGACGTCCTCAAAGGCGATATCGCCGTGCAGTTCCTCCCAGTTCTCGCGTTTGGGCTCGAAGGCGTCGCCGTACTTATCAATGACCTCGGGCGTGTCGACCACGTCGGATTTCGTCTCGAGCAGGCGGACCAGGCGCTCGATATTGACCTGGGTCGTGACAAAATCGGAGATCGCGTCGATGACCCAGCGCACCGGCTCCATCATGCCCTGGGCATAGGACATGAACATCGAGAAGGTGCCGACCTCATGGCGGGCAATCAGTCCGCCCTTCCACAGCACGATAGCCAGCGCCATCGACGAGGCGAGACCCATTGTCGAGGCGAACAGTCCGCGCAGCCTGGCCGCGTGGACGGCCGTGCGGCGCAGCTTCGCCGTATCGCCGAGGAAGTCGCGCTCCATGCGCTCCTCGATCGCGAGCGTCTTGATCGTGCGGGCGCCGGTGATACCCTCGTTGATATCGCCGGTGATCTGGGAGTTGAGCTCGCGCACCTGGCGGTTCGCCGCGACGAGCTTCGACTGGAACAGGCTGAACAGCAGCACGATCAGCGGCAGGATCAGCATGACATACAGCGCGAGCTTCGCGTTCACGGCCAGCATCACGATCACGGCGCCGATCAGATAGGCCAGCTGCCAGACACCGTCCGAAATCGTCCAGGAAAACAGCGCGCCGATGCGCTCGGTGTCGCTCATGACACGCGAGTGGATATAGCCGACGCTGTTCTGGTTGTAGTAGGAAAAGCTCAGCGTCTGCAGGTGGGTAAAGGCCTGGTTGCGCAGCGTCTGGTTGGTGCCCATCTCCACCTTCATCGACATCCGCGTGCAGTAATAGGTCAGGGCGGCCATCGTCGAGATCATCGCCACATAGAGCGCGATATACAGCCACAGCGTGTCGAGCGTTCCCTCGCCCACGAAGTGGTTCAGGGCGTAGCGCTGGAAGAGCGGCAGCAGGATATCCCCGAGGCTGTTGATCAGATTCAGCACGATCATCGAAAGGATCATCGGCTTGAACTGCCGGATAAAGGGCCACAGCTTCGGCACGCCGAAGAAGGGCAGCTTTGTCTTTTTCTCGCTCATACAGCCGCCTCCTCTCCGACCCCGGACTGGATCTCGTAGATCTTCTGGTAGATGCCGCCGGCACTCTTCAACTCGTCATGGGTTCCCTGCTCGACAATGCGCCCCTTGTCGAGCACAAGGATCTTGTCGGCCTTTGCGAGGGTCGTGATGCGGTGGGAGATCAGAATGATACTGGCGCTGCCGAAGCGCTTTTGCAGCGCGGCGCGGATCTTTGCGTCGGTCTCGGTATCCACAGCCGAGAGCGAGTCGTCAAAGACCATGATCGGGGTTTTCTGCGTCAGCATACGGGCGATGGCCGCGCGCTGCTTCTGCCCGCCCGAGAGCGTCACGCCCCGCTCGCCGACATAGGTGTCGTAGCCCTTGGCAAAGCTCTCGATCGTCTCGTCGAGACAGGCGGCGCGAGTGGCCTCACGGATCTCCTCGGTGTCGATCGTCGGGCGCGTGATCGCGATATTCTCGGCCAGCGTGCGCGAAAAGAGATAGGGCTCCTGCAGCACCATGCCGATATTCCGGCGCAGGTGCGCGGTTTCGATGCTGCGTATATCGACGCCGCCGATCGTAATGCGGCCGTGGCCCTCCTCAATGGGATAGAGCTTGTCGAGCAGCGCCATCATCGTCGATTTGCCGCTGCCGGTGCCGCCGAGAATGCCGAGCGTCGTGCCGGCGGGCATCGTGAACGTGATGTCGTGCAGCATTTCGGGGCTGTTTTCATAGGCGAAGCTGACGTGCTCAAAGCAGATGTCGCCGTCCATCGGCGCCTCCGCGGCGCCGGGGGCGTCATGCTCCTCCTCGGCGTCCATGATGTAGGCGATACGGTCGAGCGAGACGCCGGCCTTGCTCATCTCCGAGATCATGCGGCCCAGCATGCGGATCGGCCAGACCAGCAGCGCATTGTACGAAATAAAAGCCACATACTCGCCGGGCTCCATGCGGCCGCGGATGCAGAACACCGCGCCGAAGATGACGACCAGCATGACCTGCAGGCCGCTCATCAAGTCGGCCGTGCTCCAGTAGGTGCTCATGATTTTGCCGAGGTCGATCCACAGACGGGTATAGTGGGAATTCTGCGCTTCGAAGCGGTCCTTCTCGTAGCGCTCGCGCCCGAAAGCGCGCACCACGCGCACGCCCGTCAGATTCTCCTGCGCCATGGCCGAGAGCTTGCCCTCGTTCTCGTCGCACTCGAGAAAGCTTTTGCCGATGCGCTGGTGGAAATACAGCGAGTAGCCGATGATGAACGGGATCGGCACAAAGGCGATCAGCGTCAGCAGCGGATTCATGCCGAGCATGAAGACAAGGCTCAGCACCAGCAGGATGACGATGCGGAAGATCGAGGTCAGCTGCTCGGAAATGAAGCGCTTGATGGTCTCGATATCCGAGGTGCAGCGCTGGATGATATCGCCGGTGCGGTTTTTCATGTGCCAGGCGTAGGGCAGGCGCTCGATATGGGCGTAGAGACTGTCGCGCGCGGTTTTCACCAGCGTCTCGGCGCCCTTGGTGTTGCACACGCGGAAGAGATAGGTGCACACCGCGCGCACCGCGGCCACGGCGACGATGGCCATGGCCATCAGTTCGAGATGCTCGCCGAGGTAGGCAAAGCCGCCCGCGCGCTCAACCAGTGCCATAATAGCCGGCGGGAAATCGGCGGGTTTTCCGGCGAGCGCATTGTCGATGGCCGCGCGGATGATCTGGGGATTTATCATATCCGCGAGCGCCGTGACGGCCGCCGAGAGGATGCCGACAAGGAACATCGCCTTGCTGCCTCTCAGAAAGCGCCAGATCAGCGCGGCGGAGGAGGAATGTTTCGCTTTATTCTCCGTTTTTTCTTTCATTGTTTTTCTGATTTGTTGTTTACTCTATAATAATATATAAGAGTTGCAACGATAAATCAGAATTTACGTGCGAGGCGAGAGCAGAGGGAAAGCTTGCTTTCACTATGCCGAGCCGAAGCCGTAAATGGCGACGTCAGTCGCCATTTCGAAGCGAAACCTGACCGTTCATCAGAAGCGGTAGAAGTTCATCGCGCTGCTTAACCAATGATTCGATTTCAAATCCGATTTCCATTTGCTTATCAAAGATAGGTTTACAAATCGCCTCAAAGCGTTCTATCACATCATTAGATGGGACAACTACAGGCAAATTGAATAATTCATCTTTGGTTATCGAACCAAAAGTTGTTCCTGCTGTGTTTAGACTGTCAAAGCGTACTTTCAGATAATGTACTACATAGTATATGTATGTTATTGACCCTATTTTTGAATTTATGGCAGATAAGCCTCGACCAATACAACAATCTGTATTGGCAATATTGACAGCACCAACTGGAGCTCTTACACTCATTAGAATATCACCCTGTTTAGCAAATCTTGTTGGTGATGTTGTGTACATACGCACAGATGGAAATCGGATTCCAAAATCGGTACTACCCTGATAGAAGATTTTCCCTTCACCTGTTTCATTGTAGCTTGAACCATCTGGAGATTGCCCCATTGT
>ONNS01000056.1 GCA_900319275.1 uncultured Eubacteriales bacterium | reverse complement strand
TGAAATTCCTGAAATCCGACCGGAGCGAGGCGTCCGCCTGCGTCCAGACCGCGCTGCGCTGCGCCCTGGGGCGGCCGGAGGTCTCCGTGCGCCTCATCCGGGACGGCAGCGAGGAGTTCTTCTCCCCCGGGGACGGGCGGCAGGACTCCTGCGTCTACGCCCTGCTGGGGCGGGATCTGGCAAGCTCCCTGCTGCCCTGCCGGGGGGAGGACGAGGGGCTGCGGGTCTCGGGCTTCGTGTCCAGCCCCTCCGCGGGGCGGGGCAACCGGGGCGCCCAGTATTTCTTCTGCAACGGTCGTTTCATCAAGTCCCAGCTGCTGCAGGCCGCTCTGGAGCAGGCCTATAAGAACAGCCTGCTCTCCGGGCGCTACCCCGCCTGCGCGCTGTATCTGGAGCTGAGCTTTGGCAGCGTGGACGTGAACGTCCACCCAGCCAAGACGGAAGTGAAGTTTTCCCAGGAGCGAAAGGTCTTCGACCTGGTGTACCACGCGGCGCTCTCCGCCCTGCAGGGGGAGGATCGGCTCGCCGAGCAGCCCGCCGCCCCCGCATCCGCGCCTGCGCCTGCGCCCGCACCCGCACCCGCGCCGCAGAAGCCCGCGCCGGCCAAGCCGGATTTCTTCCGCAGCATGAGCAGCGGGGATTTCCGCGCGAACAACTACGGCGTGCGCCCGGCATCGACCGGGCGGAGCGAGAGCGCCGCGCCGCGCGCGGCGGCTCCGACGGCGATGACGCGGCCGTCAGCTCCGGCTCCCGCGGTGCGGCCTTCTTCTGCCCCCATGGGGCGCGCTGTAACGGCGGCGCGCGACACGCTCTACGAGCGCGGCGCGGCCTATCAGACGGCACTTGACCTCTCCGAGGGGCACCGCAGCCCCGAAAAGGACGAAAAACCCCAGTATTCACCGGCCTTTGCAGGCTTTTCGGACAGCTTGCCTGTGGAAAAACCTGTTCAAAATGTGGAAAGTCCGCGCCTGCCCGACCACAAAATCGTGGGGGAGGCCCTGAAGACCTACATCATCGTCGAGGTGGGCGAGGAGCTGCTGCTGATTGACAAGCACGCTGCCCACGAACGCATGAATTTTGACCGCCTGAAGGCGCAGGAGCACGAGATCATGGCACAGACGCTGCTGCAGGGCGTGACCTGGCGCCCCTCGGGCGAGGACGCCGAGATATTGGGAAAAAACGCCGCGCTCCTCACGGCGCTAGGCTTCGGGATCGAGGCCTTCGGAGACCGTGACTACATCGTGCGCGCCGTTCCGGCGGACATCGACATCGCCGACATTGTGCCCGCGCTCGAGGAGATCTGCGAAAAGCTTCGCCGCGGGCGCGATCTCGACCCCCAGAGCGCGCGCGACGAGATATTGCACACGGTCGCCTGCAAGGCCGCGATCAAGGCCGGCTGGGACACGAGCGTGCAGGAGATGGAGACCATCGCCGTCGAGGTGCTCTCCGGGCGCGTGAAGTACTGCCCCCACGGCCGCCCGGTGTCAATGGTCGTGACGAGACGCGACCTCGACAAGCTTTTCAAAAGAATTGTATGAGCGAAAAGACTCTTATTGTGGTCTGCGGGCCGACGGCCACCGGCAAGACGCGCCTCGGCATTGAGCTGGCGCGCGCGCTCGACGGCGAGATCGTTTCGGCCGACTCGATGCAGATCTACCGCGGCATGGATATCGGCACGGCCAAGGCCACGCCCGCCGAGCGCGCCGCCGCCGTGCACCATATGCTGGACGTGGCCGATCCCGCCGAGGACTACTCCGTGGCCCGCTACGTCGAGGAGGCGGCAAAGTGCTGCGAGGATATCCTCTCGCACGGCAAGCGGCCGATCCTTGTCGGCGGGACGGGGCTGTATATCGACTCGCTGATCTCCGGCCGGAACTTCGCCGGACGCGACAGCGACGACGCCCTGCGGCGCCGGCTCGACGCGGACTATGAGGAAATCGGCGGCGAGGCCATGCTCGCGCGGCTCCGCCTGATCGACCCCGACCGGGCCGACAAGCTCCATGCGGCCGACCGGCGGCGCATCGTGCGCGCGTTTGAGATCTACGAGCTGACCGGCGAGACGGCCACGGCGCACGACGAGCGCAGTCGCGCCCTGCCGCCGCGCTACGAGGCCGCGACCATCGTGCTCGGCTACTCCGAGCGCGCCGAGCTCTACCGCCGCATCGACGCGCGCGTCGACCAAATGGTGGACGGGGGGCTCTTCGACGAGGTGCGGCGCCTGCTCGACGCCGGACTCGACACGAACTGTACGGCCATGCAGGCTATCGGCTATAAAGAGCCGGCCATGGCGCTGCGCGGCGAGCTCGACCGCAATGATGCGATCGCGCGCATCAAACAATCCTCGCGCCGCTACGCCAAGCGGCAGCTCACCTGGTTTTCCCGCTATGGCGACGCACTGCGGATCAACTGGGACAATCAGCCGGATTTTCCGCAGGCGCTCCGGCTTTCGACAGAATTTTTACACCGCCGCGGCCTATCATAAGGGTATCGTGCCTCAGGCACGAAATACTTATGATGGGCGGCGAGGAGCAGCAGTCAGCCGCCCCAAGAAAAAGGAGTTGGCTGATATGCAGAAAACGCAGAATCTCCAGGATCTCTTCCTCAATACCGCCCGGAGGGAGCGCTCTCTTGTAACGCTCTTTCTGATGAACGGCTTCCAGCTGCACGGGATCGTCCGCGGCTTCGACAATTTTACCGTGGTGCTCGAATCCGACGGCAAGCAGCAGCTGATCTACAAGCACGCGATCTCCACGATGGTCCCGCCGCGCCCGATCCAGCTCGAGCAGGAGAGCTGATGGGGCGAGCGCGGCGCTATTACCGCCTGCTCTCCATGCTGACATTTCTCTGTCTCGCGGCCTACGCCGCCGCCGGCTTCCGGGATACGCTCGCGCAAATCCCAAAGCCGACGGCGGTGCCGGTCATGGCCGCATCGGCCCCGGTGCTGCGGGGGCTGGTGCTGCGCGAGGAGGAGAGCATCCCGGCGCTCGAACTGGCGGACGGCGCGAGGATCCGCGCCGGAACAAAGCTGCCGAACGGACGGCGGCTGGGGCGCTCGGCGCTCTATGTCTCGGGCACGGCGGTGTCGCTCAAGGCCTGCGAGAGCGCCGCTGAGCTGCGCACGGTGCTGCGCGAGGGCGTGGAGGCCGCGGAAAAGCAGGGCGGCCGGCTGATCTACGGCTATGACTGGCGCTTTCAGGCGCTGGCCGACGACGCCTGGGGGCTGCGCCGCGGCAGCGTGGTCTGGCTGCGCTTTGAGGACCAGATCAACCCCTGGCGCGCCGAGGTCACGGCGATCTCCGAGAGCGAGGACGGCGTGTGCGCCGTCACCTTCCGGCTGACGACCGGGAGAAACTACTGGAACTGGCAGACGGCCACGGCCGTGCTTGTACAATAACTTTTCAGTCCCTTACGGGACTAAAAAGTTAGAAGGGAAGCACCCCGCTGCGCGCACTCGGCTTGCGGGAGACGCCTCGCACACTTGCGGGGTGTAAAGAGTTTTTTCCGAGGCGCATGTCCCCGGAAAAAACATTTTTGAATTTATTTTTCGCCTTCCGAGGCGAAAAATCAGAGGGGAGTGCCCCTCTGAACTCCCCCTGATTAGGTTGGACAGAATAATTACGAATTACAATCCTTCAAAACTGTAAAATGCTCGAAAAACATGTAGGGGCGGCCCTTGCGGCCGCCCGTCAGAGGAGAGCCGCCCACGCGATACGGCATTTTTACATCCGTTTGAAAAGAGAATAGAATATGATGGATATTGAAGAAAATGTACATAAAATAAAAGAGGAGATCGCAGCGGCGGCGCGGGCCGCCGGGCGCGATCCGGCGGAAATCCTGCTGGTCGCGGCCTCAAAGATGAACGACGCCGGGCGCGTACAGCGCGCCATCCGCGCGGGTGTGCCGGTCTGCGGGGAAAACCGCGTACAGGAGATGCTGGAAAAGCAGCGGCAGAACGCCTACGAGGGCGCCGCACTGCACTTTATCGGGCATCTGCAGAAAAACAAGGTGCGCCAGGTCGTCGGTCTCGCCGCGCTGATCCACAGCGCGGACAGCGTGGAGCTGCTGCGCGAGATCGACCGCTGCGCCAGGAATCGGCAGTGCGTGCAGGATGTGCTGCTGGAGATCAACATCGGCCGCGAGAGCTCCAAGTCCGGCTTTTTGCCGGAAATGCTGCCAGGGGCGCTCGAAGAGGCCGCAAAGCTCGGCGCCGTGCGCGTGCGCGGACTGATGGCCATTCCGCCCGTCAGCCGGGGCGTCGACGGCAATCGACCTTTTTTTTCAGAAATGGACAAGCTTTTTGTTGACAATGCGGGCAAAAAATACGATAATATACATATGGACTTTTTGTCTATGGGCATGAGCCGCGATTTTCAGACGGCGATCGCCTGCGGCGCGAACATCGTGCGGATCGGCACAGCCATCTTCGGCGAGCGCATCTATTCGTAGACAATACAGCAAGACAACGGAGGTAAGGCCATGGGCCTCATGGACGAACTCAAAAAACTGACACAGCCCTATGACGATGAGGACGATTTCTTCGAGGGTGCCGAAAGGCCCGCCCGTCCGGCGCCGGCCCCCAATACGGCCGCTCAGGAGCAGATCGATTTTGATAACGCCTTCGGCGCGAACCCCTCGGCGGCGCCGGAGCCCGCCCAGGAGAGCACCCCGGCCCGCACGGGCGGCGAGAGCGGCGGATTGTTCGGCGCACTGAGCTCGCTGGGCAATCGTCGTACCCCCCGGCAGCCGAGAACGCCCCGGCGCGAGCGGACGGTAAACTTCGGCGGCAGCGACACCCAGGTGATTTTGTTCAACCCCAAGTCCTTTGACGAGGCCGGCGAGCTTGTACAGCATCTGCTCAACAAGCGCTCCCTTGTCATGACGCTCGAGGGCCTGCCCACCGAGACGGCCCGCCGCCTGCTGGATTTCCAGTCCGGCATCACCTTTGCCCTGCAGGGCAAAATCACACCGGTCTCGGCCAAGACCTATTTCATCTCTCCCGACAATGTGGATCTGGTCTCCTCCCAGGGCGAGGGCGACACCGAACCCAGAGCGGAGAGCCGTTATTTCTGAGCCGTCAACCACAGAGTATATAGACAGATATAGATTGAAAGGTGGATATTAGATATGATCACTGCACAGGACATCCATGAGAAAACATTCGCGACCGTTCGCATCAACGGTTATGATAAGCCCTCTGTCGACGATTTCCTCGACGAGCTCGCCGAAGAGATCGCTGCCGCACAGAAGGAAAACACCGTCCTCAAGAGCAAGATGAAGGTTCTCGTCGACAAGATCGAGGAGTATCGCGCCAATGAAGAGGCACTGAATATGGCTGTTATTTCGGCGCAGAAGCTCGCCGTTCAGATCGAGAGCGAAGCGCGCAGCCGCGCCAGCGCGATCCTCGCCGACGCCGAGGCCCAGGCTCAGGCCAAGATCGGCGGCATCGCCGCCCAGGTCGAGACCGAGGAGAAGCGTCTCGCCGACGCCAAGGTCGTCACCGCCGCGTTCCTCAAGAAGGCCAAGGAGCTTGTCGGCTCCGAGCTCAAGGCGCTCGAGACGATCGGCACCAAGCTTGAGGTGAAGGATTCGATGGCTCCCGCGCCCAAGGCGGCTGCCCCTGCTCCCGCCCCTGCGCCCGCCCCGGCTCCGGCTCCGGCCCCCGCCCCTGCCCCTGCCCCGGCGGCCGCGCCCGCCGAGCCGTCCATCGAGGACGCCGTGCGCGCCATCGAGGACAACGTGTCCAAGCTGCGCACCGAGCCCGAGATGGACCTGGATTTCCAGCTGGATCTGGACAATGTCAAGCCCGCCAAGCGCAATCCCTCCGACACGACCCAGCCCTTCTCACTTTGAGGAAACGCTGAATCAATCACCGCACACATCTTGACGGCATCTTTTCCGTCTGATTTCGCCTCGAAATCTTGAAATACACAAAGTATTCCTGCAATTTCTCGCCTTCATCAGACGAAAAATCTGCTCGCCAATCTGCGTACTTCGATTGAATCAGCGCTTCCTGAACCTCGTAGTATATCTCTGCGGGGCGCACGCAAAAGCGAGCGCCCCGCTCTTGGACTATTTTAATATGCTTGCATCTGACAGCAGAAAGTCCCTATTATTTCATGTTTTTTAGGAGAATAGGAAATCAATGGCCAAGGATTACAATGCCACGCTGAACCTGCCGAAAACCGACTTTCCGATGCGTGCCGGTCTGCCCAAGCGCGAACCGGACATGCTGAAAGCCTGGGACGAGCAGGACGTCTATCACGAGCTTCTGAAGAAAAATGAAGGGCATCCCCGCTTTGCCCTGCACGACGGCCCTCCGTTTTCCAACGGCGATATTCACATGGGCCACGCGCTCAACAAGTCCCTCAAGGACTTCATCATCCGTTCCTGGGCGATGCGCGGCTACTATACGCCTTACATTCCCGGCTGGGACAACCACGGCATGCCGATCGAGAGCGCGATCATCAAGGAACAGAAGCTCAATCACAAGGCCATGTCCGTCTCCGCCTTCCGCAGCGCCTGCCACGACTATGCGGAAAAGTACGTGCAGCGCCAGATGGCCGGTTTCCGGCGTCTCGGCATCCTGGGCGACTGGGAGCACCCCTACAAGACCATGAACAAGAGCTTCGAGGCCGAGGAGACCCGGATCTTCGGGCGGATGTACAAAAAAGGCTACATCTACAAGGGCCTCAAGCCCGTCTACTGGTGCCCCAAGGACGAGACCGCCCTGGCCGAGGCCGAGATCGAGTACCAGGACGACCCCTGCACGACCGTCTATGTCAAGTTCGCCATGGGTGACGACAAGGGAAAGCTCTCCCACCTCGACACCTCCCGGCTGTACTTCCTGATCTGGACCACGACGATCTGGACGCTGCCCGGCAATATCGGCATCTCCCTGCACCCGGACGAGAGCTATGCGATCGTCAAGGCGCCCAACGGCGAGAGCTATATCCTGGCTGAGCCCCTGGTGGAGAAGGTCATGAAGGTCGGCGGCATCGAAAACTACGAGATCGTCGAGACCCACCCCGGCTCCTTCTTCGAGTATATGCAGGCGCGCCACCCCTTCCTCGACAAGCCCAGCCTCATCATGAACGCGGACTATGTCACGATGGAGGACGGCACAGGCTGCGTGCACACCGCTCCGGGCTTTGGCGCCGACGACTATAAGACCTGCATGCGCTATGGCACCGAGCTGGTTGTCCCTGTGGACGATCAGGGCCGCCACACCGACTATGCCGGCAAGTACGCCGGACTGAAGACCGACGAGTCGAATCCGATCATCCTGGCCGACATGAAGGCCGCGGGCAGTCTCTTCGCCTCGGCGGAGATCACGCACAGCTATCCCCACTGCTGGCGCTGCAAGAGCCCGATCATCTTCCGCGCGACCCCGCAGTGGTTCTGCTCGGTCGACGCCTTCAAGGACGAGGCCGTCCGCGCCTGCGACGACGTGAAGTGGCTTCCGGCCTGGGGCAAGGAGCGCATGATCGCCATGATCCGCGAGCGCGCCGACTGGTGCATTTCCCGCCAGCGCCGCTGGGGCCTGCCGATCCCGGTGTTCTACTGCGAGGACTGCGGCAAGCCCATCTGCACCGACGAGACGATCGAAGCTGTCGCCGCCGTCTATGAGAAGGACGGCAGCAACGCCTGGTTCGACCGCGAGGCGGCCGAGCTGCTGCCCGAGGGCTTTGTCTGCCCGCACTGCGGCGGACGGCACTTTACGAAAGAGACCAACACGCTCGACGGCTGGTTTGACTCCGGTTCGAGCCACTTCGCCTCGATGCAGCGCGACCAGGGCTTCTGGCCGGCCGACATGTATCTCGAGGGCGGCGATCAGTACCGCGGCTGGTTCCAGTCGAGCCTTCTGACAGCCGTCGGCGCGCTCGGCAAGGGCGCTCCCTACCGCGCCTGCCTGACCCACGGCTGGACCGTGGACGAGAAGGGCCGCACGATGCACAAGTCGCTCGGCAACGGCGTCGACCCGGCTGACCTCATCAAGGAATTCGGCGCCGATATGGTTCGTCTCTGGGCCGGCTCCGCCGACTACCATGTGGACGTGCGTTCGGACAAGGGCGTGTTCAAGCAGCTCAGCCAGAACTACCTCAAGTTCCGCAATACCGCGCGCTACTGCCTCGGCAACCTCGACGGCTTTGACCCGAACGCGCTGGTCGCACCGGAGGATATGCTCGCGCTCGACCGCTGGGCTGTCACCCGCCTCAACGCGCTGATCGCCAAGGTCGCCCAGGCCTACGACGATTACGAGTTCCATGTGGTCTCCCATGCGATCAACGACTTCTGTGTCGTCGAGCTTTCGAGTTTTTATCTTGACATTATCAAGGATCGGTTGTACTGTGAAGAGAGAGATTCTCTTGCACGCCGCAGTGCGCAGACAGCGCTCTGGCTGATCCTGGACAGCATGACGCGTATGTTCGCGCCGATCCTGGCCTTCACCTGCGATGAGATCTGGCAGGCCATGCCTCATCGCGAGGGCGACGATACGCGCAATGTGGTGTATAACACCATGAACAAGCCATTCACCGACTACGCGCTCGACGAGGAGGCCATGGCGCGCTGGGACAAGCTGATTGCCCTGCGCGACGACGTAAACGTCGTGCTCGAGTCCGCCCGCGCCGCCAAGCGCATCGGCAAGCCGCTCGAGGCAGCCGTCACGCTGCACGCCGAGGACGAAGCGGCGAAAGAACTGCTGGGCGCCGTCTCCGACATGGATCTGGCCGATCTGCTGATCGTCTCCGAGTGCCTTGTGAGCGAGGACAGGAGCGAGGAGGAGAGCGCCGCTGCCGGACACGGCAGCAAGAACCCCGGTCTGCATATCGCCGTGGCCGAGGCGAGCGGCGTCAAGTGTCCGCGCTGCTGGAAGCAGAGCAGAAGCGCCAACGCCGACGGCCTGTGCCCGCGCTGCGCCGCCGTTGTGGCGAAGCTCGAAGCGTAAAGGGCAGAACAGAAAGTTCCCAGTGCACAATGGGACGCCGCGCCGCGGCTCCCTGGCCGGAAAAACCGGCGAAATATGTTTGCTCCGGAGCGCCGGAGCGGATAGGAGAAAGATATGCTGTACGCCATCGTTGCCCTGCTGATCGTGATTCTGGATCAGTGGACCAAGTACTGGGTTGCCGCGAATATCGTCGAGAATTCCGGCATCAAGGAAGTCATCCCCGGCATACTGAGCCTGATCAACCTGCATAATGACGGAGCGGCCTTCGGATTCCTCAGCGGCGGAAATGCCACGCTGATCTTCGCGGGTATCTGCGTCGTGTTTGCCATTGTGGTCATTATTCTGCTGGCCACCCGCGTGGTGCGCGGCAGTCTTGGCCGCTGGGCATTGATCTTCATTATGGCGGGCGGGATCGGCAACTGCATCGACCGCGTGGTCTATGCCTATGTGCAGGACATGTTCAAGGTCGATTTCATCAGCTGGTTCCCGATCTTCAACGTGGCGGACGCTTTCATTGTTATCGGCTGCGTGCTGTTCATCCTGTACATCCTCTTTGGCGGCAATAAGCGCGCCAGACGCCGCGAGGAAGAGGACGAGTATTACGACGATGACGAATACGACGACGATTACGACGACGAGGATGAGGACGACTACGAGGAAGAAAGAAACGCGAAGAAAAAACGTCTGTCTCTGCGTGAGCGCCGCCGTATGAAGAAGGAAGAAGAGTACGACGACGATTACGACGATGACGAGGACTATGACGACGAGGACGACTATGAGGAAGAGAAGAGCGCGAAGCCCTCGAAGCGTGAGAGCGTGAAGCCCGCCCGCCGTCAGAGCGCCGGCCGCACTTACGAGGAAGACTACGAGCAGTTCAAGGCTGCCCGCGCCGCCCGCCAGGGTCAGCCTGCTGCGGCAGAGAGCAAGCGCGAAGTTGTGCGTGATTCCTCGGATCCCTTTGCCGAGTGGGATCGCGCGCAGAAGGCACAGGCCGAAAAGAGCGCGCCGGCTCCTGCCCCGACCCCCGCGCCTGCACCGACTCCGGCTCCTGCGCCCACTCCGGCCCCGGCTCCGGCCCCCGCGCCTGCTCCGGCTCCTGCCCCGGCGCCCGCCCCGAAACCGGCCCCGGCCGTCGAAGAGACCTACAGCCTGGACGATATCCTCAACGAGTTCAGGTAAGGCATGGACGAAATCAACGAAATACTGGCGGAGGAGAGCGGCGACCGGGTCGACGCTCTCCTCGCGCAGCATATGGACGGCCTTTCACGCAGCGCGATTCAGCGGCTGCTTGAAGACGGAGCGGTGACGCTCTGGGGACAGAGCGTGAAGAAAAACTACCGCTGCCGCGCCGGAGACCTGTTTTGCGTCCGCCTGCCCGAGCTGCAGGAGCTGCCGCTGCTGCCCCAGGCGATCCCCCTCGATATCGTCTATGAGGATGAGGACGTGATCGCCGTCAACAAGCCGCGCGGCATGGTCGTCCATCCGGCGCCCGGCCATCCGGACGGCACGCTGGTCAACGCGCTGCTCTTCCACTGCGCGGACAGTCTCTCCGGGATCGGCGGCGAGCGGCGCCCCGGCATTGTCCACCGCATCGACAAGGACACCTCGGGCCTGCTGATCGCGGCGAAAAACGACGCCGCACACCGCGCGCTGGCCGCGCAGCTGGCCGACCACAGTCTCTACCGGGAGTACGAGGCCGTTGCGCGCGGGCGCTTTCGCGAGAACAGCGGCACGATCGACGCGCCGATCGGCCGCCATGGCGTCGAGCGCAAGCGCATGGCGGTCACCGAGAAAAACAGCAAGCGCGCCGTCACGCACTGGCAGGTGCTGACGCGCTATCGGGATTATACGCATCTGCTCTGCCGTCTCGAGACGGGCCGCACGCACCAGATCCGCGTCCACATGGCCTACAGCGGACACGCGCTGCTCGGTGATGCGCTCTACGGCGCACCCTCGCCCGAAAAGGGGCTCGAGGGGCAGTGTCTGCACGCGCGGCGGCTGCACTTTATCCATCCGCGGACAGGCGAGACGGTCTGTCTCGAGTGCCCGCTGCCGGACTATTTTACAGCCGTGCTCTCGCGGCTCGGGCCGCCGATCGACAGCGGCGTATAATGGTATTCTTTCTGGGAGGAATGATTCATGAATCTCAAACAACTGATCCCGGCGGCGCTGGCCGCCATCGTCCTGATCGGCGCGCTGGTGCTGGTCTTCAAGCTGGTCACCGGGGCTTTTGCCCTGCTCGGCGGCATGCTGGATCTGGTGCTGGGTCTGGCCATCGTCGTGGCGCTCATCGCGATCGTGGCCTGGATGTTTTCCTACGCCAAAAAGCATAAAAAGTGAGTAGGGAGCGATCCCCAGATCGCTCCGCGGACTTTTGCACAGGTACGCGGAGGCATCAGGGGATGCCTCCCTACGACAGCTGCATTCCGTAGGGAGCGATCCCCAGATCGCTCCGTAGATTTTTGCGCAGGCACCTCTTTATCCGCCTTGCCTACAAGCCGGTGGAGTAAAACGGATATAAAATATAAAGCTTGTTTTCTGTGCTGAGTTTCTGAAGGGAATTGACGGGATACCGTCTTTCTGATACAATACGCACAGTCTGTACATACTATAGATAGAATAAAAAAGGAGAATGCACTATGATTTCCAAAAACATGATCGTCACGGATATTCTGGCCGTGGATGACGATATCGCCCCGATCCTTATGCAGATGGGCATGCACTGCATCGGCTGCATGGCCGCCGGCGGTGAAGATCTCGAAACCGCGATGATGGTGCACGGCTATTCCGCCGAGGATGTCGAGAAGGTCGTCAACTATATCAACGAGTATCTGAAGTCCAAGGGAACGCAGAATTGATCGCCGCGTGTGCGAATACGCTAAGAACCGATAAAACTCCGGTTTCCAGTCTGAAAACAGGCTGGAAACCGGAGTTTTTCATTTCAGTATGCTTCCGTGATAAGCCGTATCACGGCCTGTACAGGTCAAAAAACCGCGAACGGGCTTCGTCGCGATAGCTGCGGCTGATCGGGATCCGTGTACCGTTCTGCATGACAAATTCGCCATGGTCCAGCGCGGCCACATGACGCAGATTGACCCAGTAGCCCTGATGGCAGCGTACAAGATCATCGGACAGCTCCGGGCTTACAAGCTTGGCGGGCGGTTCTGAAACCGTGTAGCAGCAGGACGTGCAGAAAACCCTTCCCTTTCTGCCGAATTTGTCAAGATACAGAATGTCCTCCACAGGAACGATAACGGTTTTCCCCTCAACGCGGAGCAGCATCGTTTTCGATGTAGGGAGCTTCGCGCTGTCACCAAGCGCCTTTTTGATTGCGGGGATCAGAAATTTGTCCGCCTGCTCCTTGAGGACGAACCACACATGCTTTACAAGATACGCCTCGGAGGCGTATTCGGCGTAGCCTGTGAGGAAAATGATTCGGCAATCGGGCAGAAGCTCATTCAGATGGGAAGCAACGGCGATACCGTTCTCCCCGTCCATCTCTATGTCCAGGATCACCGCATCCGGCAGGTAGCTTTCACCCGTGAGCGCCTGGATCAGCGCTTCTCCGCTGGAAAAGCTGCGAACAGATACTTCGCCTTCGCCAAACGCCTCATGTATCATATTTTCCGCATAACCGGTATGTAAGACATTATCTTCACACAGTGCCAGTGATTTCATCTGTTGTCCCCTTTAAAAGAATTGTCGCGCGCCAGGTAGACTGTTCCGCCGTGGAGCGGAACTCTCCGTCATATTTTTCTGCAAGCTCCGCCAGAATCAGACTGCCAAGGCCCCGCTCCGGCTTTTCATATGTCTGGCGCGGTCCTTGATTCAGCGGCAAAAACCGGTTTTCCGTCTTTATCCGGACATAGGGGCTCTGGTAATCCATGCTGAGACGGATGAACGGCTCCTCCGCCGGTTCGCTCGCCTCCTCGGCATTATCCAGCAGATTTCCCAATGCGGAGATCAGAGCCGGGTTCGGTATCGACAGACTGGGCGGCAGACACACAGTAAACTCCGTCGGGATCCCTTTCGACGTCAGCGCGTCCGCGCGATGACTCAGGTAATCCGCGACCACCCGGTTGGCGCAGGCCGGGAAGCGGCGCTCAAATAAAGGCTCGGAAAGCAGCGAATCCGTCAGCGCAAGGGCCCCCTGCGCCTCTTCTGACGCGAGCTCCGAGGCGATGGCCAAAAACTTTTCCGAGAGGGAGTGCTTCAGCTCGTTCAGCCTTTCCGCGGTATCTGCCAGTGAGGAATACTGGCGTGCCTCCAGGGCGGCTGTTTGCTCTCTCACGCGCAGCTCTTCCTCCTGCACGGCGTTATTTGCAGTCATTCGAATCATGACGAACAGCAGCACATTCGAGACGATGATCGAGCCGAACAGAAGACCGCGCTCCGCGAGAGGAAAGGGCTCATAACCGCCCTGCCAGAAGGCCGGCAGAAGGAACACCAGCAGCACCACCTGCATGGCGGGAAAACCGGCGAGATAAATCGTCTCAAAGGAAGAAAGGCCTATGCCGCAGCCCTTTTTTATTCCGTTCCAGACCAGAACAAGTATGCTCTGAAGAATGAGCTCTATGACAAACGTAAGTACAAAAATGGACACGCTATAGTCGAACGGGATTTCCGACCCGGCAGCCGTAATTTCCGCCGGTGCGAAAAGGACAGCTATCATCTCCGAAGCGACGATAACAACGAGCAGCATACTGAGGAAGATTACTCTGGCATACCATTTTCCGCGGTGCAGAAAAAAGAACATAAAAAGAATAGAGCCAAAACCGAAGGCCGTCTTCCACAGCGAGGAGTACATGGAGATCCATGTGCTGATACAAAACCAGGGGATGAAAGCCGCAAGCTCGATCGTGAATGTAACAGACGGTGTAAACCGTCTTTCAAGAGAGAGATTAACAGTAGTTACCCATAGGATCCAAAGCAGCACATTGTATATAAATGCCGTTAATGTAATCAACGCAGGATCTCCTCTTCCAGTACCTTCGCATAATCGCGGGCCTTATTGCACTGACCGGACTGCACAAGCATGCGCAGCGTGTAGCAGTGGTTGGCGCAATCGTGCCGGATATGGCGCAGCTGCTCATACTTTTTGGCGATGCTCTCATAATAGTCCCTCTGCATTTCGACGCGCCGCTCCATCGCCTCGACACGCGCCGCCTCCCGCGCGCTTCTTCTGATGGCGCGGAAGGACAGAAGAATCCCGACGTCCGCAAGCGCGCAGCCTGCAAGCAAAAGGAAAAACCGAAGGCCGGACATCGAGCCGTTTTGCGCTTTTGTTATACAAAGGATAAGAAGGACGAGCTGACTGAGCGGGAATACCGCCATCACGCCCATGTCCCGGATCAGCTTACGATACCTCATACTCTCTCCTGATGCGAAGTTGACAAGAAACAGTGCAGATTCGACATGCTTGCTTGCTTGATGATTCTTATGGATATATAAATGTTTATGCTGATTTTGTTTGTAAAGTATATACCGTCGAGCGCCCCGTGTCAACAACTGGAATTGGAGGGAAAATATGCCTGTCATAACCATAAGATATCAGACAGTTTCAGGCTCGTCAAAGTCTTTCAAAAAGGAAGCAGAGACCCTGCATACCCTCGCGCTTGGCACAGACGGCACGGTGGAAGTCGTTATAAGCGCTAACGCCAAAGCGTTTCGGCTTCGTGTCGGCACGTCTGCCGATTGAGGGTAAGAGGGCAATGAAGAAGTCTCTGTTTGCCGTGCTTTTGTGTGCGGCAATAATCGTTTCGCTGCTTCCTGCGAAGGCGTTCGCGTCAGATACCGACCCGGTTCCGGAAAACCCGGAGGAATGGGTCGAAACCGATGCTTCAACCGGCGAGGAAGCACTTTCCGCGGAGGCCATGTATACCGGGGAGGAGCTCCCGGACGAGAGCGAGGCGCTGCCGCCGGACACGGAAGAGACCGATGACAATCCCACGCCCGGCACGGACGAGGGGGACGCCGCAGAGGCCGTGACGCCGCAAGCCGCGCCTGAGCAGCCGGAGACAGAACCGGACGGAGACGGCGCAATACAAGAGGAAGCAGAGCCCGGCGCCCCCGTGACAGGCGAAGCGCTCAACGAAGCCTTTGAGATCGATGAGGACGAAGAGAGCGACATCGACGAAGGTACGAAGACGGACGAGACAGAAGATGAGACGGTAGATTGGACACAGATTCCGCCGGTCGAGGCCGCGTTGGATTATGCCGCTCCGGACACCGACGGGCAGAGTGCCGAGGAGCTGCTGACCGCTTATGCCCAGCGCGAGCTGGATTCGCTATCCCGCAGGAGCAGACCGACACTCAAGGCGGCCAGAAATCTCGGCGACAGCCTGACCGGGCCGAACGCCGTGCTCTACCGGGAAAATAAAGCCCAGATCGCGCGCATCGCCGCCGGAGAGCTCAACTCCGCCAGAATCGCGGTGGATACCGCGGCGCTGCTCGGAAAGACCTCCTTCAGCGCGGAAGATCTCGGGATGGACATTGTAGTCGACGGGCGCATCAACAGCGACGCCATCGCTTATATTCAAAACCAGATCGATGCCGGCCTTGTGGTCCAGATGCTGACCCAGGATTGCCCCTATGAGCTCTACTGGTTCGACAAGACCCGCGGCTTCAGCTTTGGTTTTGCGGGCAGCTATTCGGTGGACGGCAGCGGCGAGCTGTGTATCCCGCCGAGCTATGTCATTTCTTATTATGTCTCCGGCGACTGCGCCCCCGACCATGTGGAGGGCGGCTTTACGACCGATCCCACGATCGGCTGGCAGGTACAGAGCGCCGTATCCAATATCCGCGGCATTGTCGCCGACGCCGAGGGACTGAATGACCTGGGCAAGCTGAACCGCTACAAGCAGGAGATCTGCGATCGGGTCGCTTATAACGACAGCGCGGCGGGCGGCGGCTATTCCTACAGCTACGGCAACCCCTGGCAGCTCATCTGGGTGTTCGACAACGACAGCTCCACCAACGTGGTGTGCGAGGGGTATTCCAAGGCGTTCCAATACCTCTGCGACCTTTCAAGCTTTGCGGCGGTCACCTGCTATACGGTCTACGGCGATATGGCGGTGGACGGCAGCGGCGGCGGTCACATGTGGAACATCGTCCGCATGCCGGACGGAAGGAATTATCTCGCAGATATCACCAACTGTGACAGCGGTTCCATCGGCAGCCCGGATCTGCTGTTTTTGAAGGGTTACGCCTCCGCCGGCGGCAGCTATGCCGGGGGAGATATGGCCTACCGCTTCAGCTGCTGGGGCAGCACGGTGGCGTATACTTACGCGCCGGAGATGTTCTCGCTGTTTCCCGAGAACGATCTGACACTCTCGGCCACAGATTACGGCAGCGCCGCGCCGGTGAACAGGATACCCGGCGACTGCACCGGCGACGGCAAGGTAAACGGCATGGATCTGGTGCGTTTGCGCCGGTATCTGGTGGGCGACAATGTGAAGATCGACCTGTCCAGCGCGGATGTGACCGGGGACGGCAAGGTGACCGGCATGGATCTGGTGTGACATTGAAGTAAGAGTTCATGCTCTGCAAAAAAAGGATATAGGAGAAAAGCGCTATGAAAAAATCAGTAATCGCAATGCTTTTGTGTGTACTGATGCTGGCGTCGCTGTTTCCCGCTGAGGCGCTGGCGGCAGACGTGGAAGAGACTCCGGAAAACCCGGAAGAATTCTTCGAGACAACAGTTCAGCCCGAGGAAGAGGTATATGTGGAACCGGCGCAGGAGCCGGTGATCGAGGCGCCGGCGGTCGAGCAGCCCGTGGTCGAGGCACCCGTGATCGAGCAGCCTGTGGTCGAGGCACCCGTGATCGAGGAGCCGGTGATCGAGGCACCCGTGATTGAAGAGCCTGTAATCGAGGAGCCGGTGGTCGAACAGCCGGTGACCGAGGAACCCGTAACCGAGGAACCCGTGATCGAGGAACCGGTCATTGAAGAGCCGGTGCAGAGCGGCGAGACAGAAGAAGCCGTGCCGACGGAGGTGGAAGAGCGTCCCTGCGTCGTCGTGTTCCGCTGCGAGCCCGAGACGGCGGAGATCACGGTCTACAGTCGGGAGGAGCTCGAGCGCGCCGAGCGGGAGCAGGTGGAACCGAAGCCCATCGACCCGGAGGCGGACGAAAGCTATCTGCTCTGGGCAGGGGCGTATGTCTACTATGCCGAAGCCGAGGGCTATGTGCCCGTAGAGGAGGAGCCCTTTACCGTCCTTTCCACGCTCGAGCGGGAAAGGGATCGCGAGGAGATCGAAGTCAGGCTGACAAAGCTTGAAGAGACTGCCCCGGCGGAGCCGCAGGGCGAGACCGAGCCCCAGGGTGAGACCGAGCCCCAGGGTGAGACCGAGCCCCAGGGTGAGACTGTGCCCCAGGGTGAGACTGTGCCCCAGGACGAAAACAGTGCGCAGACCGGGACTGATACCGATGAGCTGCTGAACGATCCGGAGGCCGAGGACGCCGAGACCGAGGATGCCAAGGCTGAGTCTGAGGATGCTGAGTCTGAGGAAGAGGAGCTCACGGAGGAAGCCATCACCGAAGACGGCGAAGAGATGGAAGCCATGATGGCGGCGGTAAAACCGATAGACGAAGCCACTTTCGACGCAAAATTGAAAAAATTTATTTCAAAGAATAAACAAGGAGAATTCTATTCAAAGCAGTGTTTTGGGTTTGCAAACGATATGGCCGACGCAATATTCGGCTCTCACCCATATACGAGAAGCGCAAGTGGGAATAATGAAAAAGTAGACGCGAACTGGAAGATTACAAGAGGGGCCAAAGGCGTAGACAGCATCAGTAAGGGCGACATTATCCGCGTTCGTGTTCGTAAAGGCACGGATCACTCGATGTTTGTTACTTTGGTCACCAACGATGCTATTTACGTATCTGATTCCAATTGGCCAAGTGGTAATAATATTATACATCACTATGTGGTGCGGTTTTCTCGCGACGAGCTAAAAACTCAGTTAGACTTTAAATTAGATGGAGTTGATTTAATAGGCTATGTTGCCCATTATAAAGGCGCGTCCTTCCAGCCGGATACCGTGAAGCCAAGTGCGCCGACGGATCTCAAGGCAACCTGGGTAGAGACTAAAGACAAATCCATGATGTTCAATATCAAATGGACGGCTGCGGAACGCGCGGATTATTATCAGGTGCAATACTCTCTGGATGGGGAAACGTATAAAAAAGACACCAGCTATATAATCCTGACAGACACGAGTTTCAAATCTGAATTTAATAACAATACCAATAAAGCAAAGTACTATTTCCGGGTCAGGGCAAGGAATGAGGCCGGAAACTCGGCATGGGTCACGATCACAGTACCAACGAAGGCGACAATTACCTTCGATGCCAACGGCGGAACAGTAGACAAGACGAGCGTCTCGAAGACATATAAGGACGGTAAGCTGCCCACTTACGGAACACTGCCCACGCCCAAAAGAGACGGGTATATCTTTGACGGCTGGTATACGAGCGCGACCGGCGGCGATCAGATCAAAAGCAGCACAACGATCAACGGAAGCAAAACAGTCTATGCCCATTGGATATGTCCGGACAACACCCTGGCGATCAAATATCATGCCAACGGCGGCGTGATTTCCGGCGGATCGTATGCGGTGGCGTCCAACGGGATGATCCAAAAGAATAAAACGGACGTCGTTGCATACTGGAAGTATGGCAGCGGCCATGAATCCGGACTGTATAATGTCGAAACCTTCGGTTTGAGCAGGGCAGGGTATCAATTCGTTGGCTGGTGCCGTGCCAAGGACGGCAGCGGTACGGTCTACGATCAGGACGACGCTTCGCTGACATCAGACCAGATCGCGCCGGAACTGAAAGACGGCAATGCGACGGTGACCTTGTACGCGGTCTGGACGACGGGCAAATATACGGTCTCCTATAACGCTAACGGCGGCACAGGCGCCCCCTCGGCCCAGACCAAGACACACGGCACGGCGCTGACACTCTCGAGCACGAAGCCGACGCGGGCGAACAGCGCGGCGGGCAGCTATACGGTGACGCTGAACGCCAACGGCGGCAGTGTCAAGACGACAAGTCTGACAGCGTCGCGCACGACCGGCTATACCTTTAAGAACTGGAATACCAAAGCGGACGGCAGCGGGACCAGCTATAACGCGGGCGCCAGTTACACGGCCAACGCCGCTGTGACGCTGTACGCCCAGTGGACCGGCAGCACAAAGACCGCGGCGGTGACCCTGCCGACGCCGACGCGCAGCGGCTACAGCTTCCAGGGCTGGGCGACGAGCAAAACCGCGGCCAGCGGAGAGACCGGCAGCTACACCCCGAGCAAAGACGTGACACTGTATGCGACCTGGAAAGCCGATACCTACAAGGTTTCGTATAACGCCAATGGCGGTACAGGCGCCCCATCGGCCCAGACCAAGACACACGACACGGCGCTGACGCTCTCGAGCACGAAGCCGACGCGCGCAAGCAGCGCGGCGGGCAGCTATACGGTGACGCTGAATGCCAACGGCGGCAGTATCAGCCCGACCAGTCTGACGGCGGCACGCACGACCGAGTATACCTTCAAGAACTGGAATACCAAAGCGGACGGCAGCGGTACAAGCTATAACGCGGGCACCAGCTACACAGCCAACGCCGCCGCAACGCTGTACGCCCAGTGGAACACCAATACCACGACCATTGCAGTGACCCTGCCGACGCCGACGCGTGACGGCTATACCTTCCAGGGCTGGGCGACAAGCAGCAGCGAGACCAGCGGCGTAACCGGCAGCTACACTCCGAAAGAGAACGTGACACTGTACGCAACCTGGAAATCAAACACGGTCAGCGCGGGCACGATCTCGGTCGGCACAGCGCAGGGTCGCCCCGGCGGCGAGGTGACGCTGGATCTGACGCTTGACAAAAACCCGGGTGTCATGATGCTGCGCTTCCGCGTGGAGTATGACCACAGCAAGCTGGAATTTCTCGGCGGCGAGGACGGGACCTTAGCCGGTTGGACCTTCGGCACAGAAAGCAGCGGAGCACTGTGGGATGGAGAGAAAGATACCACAGCGGCCGGAGTGATTGCAAAGCTGCGCTTTAAGATTGCGGACAATGCGACAGACGGAGATTTGACCGTTGGTCTGTCGGCAATGGAAGCCGGAAACCAGAATGAACAGGAGATCAAATTTACATCGAGCGCCGGATCGGTGAAAATCTTCAGCCGTCTGCCCGGCGACTGCAACGTCGACGGTAAGGTCAATGGCATGGATCTGGTGCGTCTGCGCCGCTATCTGGTGGGCGACAATGTGCAGATCAATCTGCCCAACGCGGATGTGACCGGGGATGGCAAGGTCAACGGGATGGATCTGGTACGCCTGCGCCGCTATCTGGTGGGCGACAACGTGGTTTTGAAGTAAGAGTTCATGCTCTGCAAAAAAAGGATATAGGAGAAAAGCGCTATGAAAAAATCAGTAATCGCAATGCTTTTGTGTGTACTGATGCTGGCATCGCTGTTTCCCATTGAGGCCATAGCGGCAGAACTGGACGATGGCGCGGAAGCGTACAATGAGACGTTCACGCCGCCAGAGGAAGAGGTAACTGTCGAACCGGCGGAGGAGCCCGTGTTTGTCGAAGCGCCGGCGGTCGAGGAACCCGTAATCGAGCAGCCGGTGATCGAAGAACCTATAGTCGAGGAGCCTGTGACCGAGGAGCCTGTGACCGAGGAACCTGTGGTTGAGGAACCCGCGATCGAAGAGCCGCTTTCGGAGGATGAGACGGGAGAAAACGAAGCATCCGACACAGAGGAGACGCCCTGCACGGTTGTTTTCCGCTGCGAGCCCGAGACGGCGGAGATCACGGTATACAGTCAGCAGGAGATCGAGCGCGCCGAGCGGGAACAGGAAGAGCCGCAGCCCATCGCGCCAGAGGTGGATAAAAGCTATCTGCTTTGGGCAGGGGAGTATGTATATTCCGCCGAGGCCGAAGGCTATGAGACTGTTGAAAAAGAGCCTTTTACTGTTCTTCCCACCGCGGAGCGGGAAAATGATCGCAAGGAGATCGAGGTCAGGCTGACGAAGCTCGAAGAGATCGCTACCGCAGAGGAGCAGGCAGAGCCCGCAACCGGGAATAATACGGAAGCTGAGAAAACGGAAGCTGATGAGACAGCAATCGAGGAGACGGAAACCGAAGAGACGGAAACGGCTGAAAATCCTCAACCTGTCCGTGTAGAGTTTGTCTGCGAGCCGAAAGAGACGATTGTTACGGTATATAATCCGTCTATTCTTGACGAAAATGGTGATCCAACCGTAATTGAGTCAGAAGAGGATGGAAGCTGGATGCTCCAGCCGGGATCATATCTATATACAGCTTCATGTGATAGAAATGAGATTCTCGAGACTAAAGAAATCGAGATTGAGGGCGGAAATGCAACAGAATTTGTGTATGTTTTGATAGGATCGATTTCTGAAGAGAATCAAGACGCTTATAACGCCTCAGCAAGCAACAGTGCCCTGTTAAATATCAATTGGGATCATATCAAATCAGTTGGTCACCAAGTAGTTGATGGACCGTGTGCATGTTATGCGCTGGCTTACTGCAGAACAATTCTCGATGGTCAAGTCCATGTTTGGACAGAGTATCAGGCTTCTCCAGAGGCATATGATGTTGGGTGGTGGAAAGGCTCCTATGATGGCTTTTTCCCTGGCAGCAAGACAGCAATCTATGAGAGGATGTATTCTGAAATCTCAAAGGGGAAACCGGTAGTTGTAAAGGTAAACGGTTCACCACAGCACTATGTTGCCGTAGTTGGTTATGAGAATGTGGATAGTACGGACGCCTTATCAAACAGCAATTTCCTGATTATTGATCCAGCCGGATCATCCTTTTCTGCTGTGAATATGAAGAATGCAGGGTATGATATACTTTATCAATCCAATTGCTATCAGCTCGAGTATGATACTTCAGGAAAGACTGTTGGTATAGCATCTCAGGGGCAGGCGATGACAACCGGTGCAGGACGTACAATTCCCGACGGAGACTATATTATTGCGGCGTTTAGAAATCCGCAGTATTACATGGACATCCCGGGAACATCTGTTCCTGCGGCTTCCGGAACGACCGTCCTGCTTACAGGGCCGATTGAAAGTGTTGTACAGGCCTGTGATGTTTGGACCGTCAGTTATATTGATGACGGCGGGTTTTACACGATCAAACAAAAAGATACAAACATTTCGTTGGATGTCTATCAGGCGAGTCTCTCTGATGGCGCTGATATTCAGGTACATACTGCAAACAGCGGCAACAATCAGAAGTGGTCTATCTCCAAAAACAGTGATGGGAGCTACCGGATTCAGGCCAAAAGCAGCGGCTTTTCTTTGGATATACACAGCGGAGATATAACGAATGGAACGAATATCACCCAATGGTCGAATAATGATACTAATGCGCAAAAGTGGAAGTTTATTCCGTATGAACCAGACCCGCCAGAAGAACAGAACCCGGCAAAAACGATCGTTTCCACGGCAACAGGGAACAAATATGAACGATACGATATCAGCGTCACATGGCTGGAAGCAAAGAATTTCTGTGAGAATAAGGGCGGGCATTTGGTTACAATTCTCGACGCCAACGAACAGAACCTGGTCGCAAGCCTGCTGAGTGAATGCACGAAGTATGTCTATTATATCGGCTTGAGCGATGAAGCTGAAGAAGGCGTTTGGAAATGGATCACGGGGGAAACATATTCCTACAGTAATTGGGATACGGACACGCCTGAACCCAACGGTGGCGCACAGGAAAATTACGGCGCTATTGTGGGAAAGGAAATACCGGCCAGCAAACAAGTGGGTGAATGGCTCGACACAAACAATGCCAACGACTACAGCTACTACGCCGTACCCTATTGCGGCTTTATCTGTGAGTATGAACGACAGGCGTATACCGTCACTTATGACGCCAACGGCGGCAGCGGCGCCCCCTCGGCCCAGACCAAGACGCACGACGTAACGCTGACGCTGTCCAGTACGATACCAACTCACGATGTTGACCGGATAGGCTTCATCAGAGTATTGTTTGATGCCAATGACGGAAGCGGGAGTCAAACGGATCTGATCGTGGATGACTCGTATCACTACACCTTCAAAAGTTGGAATACCCGGGCAGACGGCAGCGGCACGAATTATAACCCCGGTGCAAGCTATACAGACAACGCCTCTGCGACGCTGTACGCTCAGTGGGAGAGCAGTCCGACCACAATTACCCTGCCGACACCGACGCGTGACGGCTACAGCTTTGAGGGGTGGGCAACCGATCCCAGCGCGACAAGTGGCATGAAGGGCAGTTACACGCCTCCCATGGATGTGACGCTGTATGCGATCTGGAAGGCCAACGCGGTCAGCGCAGGCACGATCACTGTCGGCACGGTGCAGGGCCGTCCCGGCAGCGAGGTGACAGTGGATCTGACGCTTGACAAAAATCTGGGCATCATGATGCTGCTCTTCCTCGTGGAGTATGACCACAGCAAGCTGGAATTTCTGGGTGGAGAGGACGGAAGCCTGACCGGCTGGACCTTCGGCACAGAAGGCAGCAGAGCGCTCTGGGACGGAGAGAAAGACTACACGGCGGCCGGCGTGATTGCCAAGCTGCGCTTTAAGATCACGGACAGTGCGACAGACGGAGATGTGACCGTCAGTCTGTCGGCAATGGAAGCCGGAAACCAGAATGAACAGGAGATCAACTTTACGTCAAACGCCGGAACGGTAAAAATCGTCAGCCGTCTTCCCGGCGACTGCAACAGTGACGGCAAGGTGAACGGCATGGACCTGGTACGTCTACGCCGGTATCTGGTGGGCGACAATGTGAAGATCGACCTGTCCAACGCGGATGTGACCGGGGACGGCAAGGTGACCGGCATGGATCTGGTGCGCCTGCGCCGTTACCTCGTGGGCGATAACGTGGTTTTGAAGTAAGCCGGCCGGAGTAAAAGAATGTAAATCTATTATTCATAGAAGGAGAAAAACTATTATGAAAAAACTGTTTTCCATGGTTTTTGTCATTGCGTTAGTACTTTCACTGATGACGGCGTCAGCAGCGGCAGAAGGGTCAGGCAGTATTCAGCTCAGCGCCAGCGCGAGCGAGGTGCATCCCGGAGACACCTTCACCGTTACTGTGACTATAACCAGCAACCCCGGTACAGCATACATTAATTTCACACCCAGTTACGATACAGGAAAACTGGAACTGACGAACAAAGCGGTGGGCAGCGGCTGGACAGCAGGCGCGACAAGCATATCCTGGGATAGTGCTACTGTGGAGACGATTAGCGGGTATGCAGCCACATTGACCTTCATAGTTAAAGATAATGCGACTAGCGGAGGCGTTTCGGTCTCTGGATCGGTCGAAGCAGTCGCATTTGAAGGAGATTCGGATGAATTCTCGGTGCCTTTCTCCGTCGGCGGCTGCTCGGTCTCCGTCCAGCCCGCTCCGCACGACCACAACTGGGGCAGCGGCGTGGTGACGAAGGAAGCCAACTGCAAAGAAAAGGGCGTCAGAACCTATACCTGCTCGATCTGCAACGAGACGAAGACCGAAGATATCCCGATGACCGACCACGTCACGGAGCTGCGGAACAAGAAGGACGCAAGCTGCAAGGAAGAGGGCTACACGGGCGATCAGGTCTGCAAGAACTGCAACCAGATCATCACGGCGGGCCAGACGATCGCAAAGACCGAGCACAGCTGGAATACGGGCGTGGTGACGAAGGAAGCGAGCTGCACGGAAAAGGGCGTCAGAACCTATACCTG
>ONNS01000015.1 GCA_900319275.1 uncultured Eubacteriales bacterium | reverse complement strand
TAAAGAACGCCTCTTCCCTGGCGATCTCTGCTGCGTGTTCCTTTTCGTACTGTTCCTGCAGCCGTGCGCGAGTTTCGTCGACATTGGCGATGGCCTTCTCGGCCTCTGCCATCGCGGCTTTGCGAGTGGCACTGAAAGTGTCGATCTGGGCATCAGTGTAGCCGAAATAGTTCTTCAGCACAGAGCGCGCGTTGAGGACTTTCGGCGGGATCGCCCGGGGATCCGAGATGTCCTTAAACAACCCGTTGATGTAATCCACGGGCTTGTTGAGATAATCAAGGAGCGTCTTGATGTACGACGCCTTAGACTGGAAAACCTCGTCCTTGGCTTCGCTCCAGGGGAGGATATTCTCAGCGAAGTCGCGCTTCTGCTCGTGCGTCAGCTTCTCGAAGGCCGCGCGGATGCCCTCCTTGACAACCTTCGGCTGCGCGCTGAAGCGCAGCTGCTCGTTGAGGAGCACGTCGTTCTCTGGGATCTCCACCTCGTAAAGGGCACCCGACTGGCGTGCCTCTGCCCTGATGCCAGTGAGGTCCGCGTTGGCCAGCAACTCCGCATCAGCGTACAGCTCGTCACGCCACAGCTTGTTCGGGAGTAGTCCTTCCTCTATCACATGACGGACGTCCTCAATGGTTGCAGCCGGCTTCCCGGCGCGGATCGCATTCTGCGTTGCCGCATGGTAAGCGTCAGCGATGTTCGACGGGGCCATATCGTCGTCGCGGAACGGCGCTTCGTTTCTGAGATTGTAGAAATCCTGCGGCGTCATCTCCGGGTCGGCGTCGATCCTGTCGAGCAGGGTCTGATACTGGCTGATCAGTCTGGCCATGAAGGTCTTGCCGGCTCGCGTGCCTTTAGCAAGCTCCTGTACGTCAGCAAGGTCTTTCAGGACCCGACTGTCTTCGTCAAGCGCTAAACCGTCAGCAGCGACGTTACGTATACTATTCACATGACGACTCAGCGCGCCAGCGAGCTTTGGATCAATCTTTTGACCGTTCTTTGTGAAGAGGAACTCGGTGTTGGACATCTGCTCGCGGTATCCTGCCGCGACCAGACGATCCCGCGCGGCGTACAGAGCCCCGGCTCCGTGAGCGTTGCCGCCCGCGCCCGAGTTGCTCTTCTCACGGCTGAACCTCTCGATCACGGTGTTCTCGCCGGTACCGTGCCAGGCTGACTGTTCGTACCGATTGCTCCCGCCGACCAACTGCCCCTTCTCGTTGACGGCGACGCCATAACCATGCTCGGTGTCGCCGATGGAGTTGGCAACCGCGTCCTGGTTGAACGTCTGTGCGGGCTGCTGGGCCAGCGCCTGCGACTGTTCGCGCAGCTTGGCGATCTCCTGTGTGACGACCTTGCTGGCCGCGCCATAGTCGGAGCACATGACGCCTTCGCCGGGCTTATACAATCCGGTGTAGCCAGGGTCATAAACAAGGAAGACAACGTCGGGAGCGCCGTTATTAAACATGCTGTACTGTTTTGTCGTTTTAGTGGTCCAGCCCTTGGGGCGGAACTCCCAGCTGAACGCACAGCGCGACACAGCCCGGAACCCCATATGGGAGTATGTCTCAGGAAGAACCGTATCAAAGCAATCCATGTGCCGGCCGCCCATCTGTACGGCGAGTAGAAGCATCGCTTGGACAACCTTGGGGTACTTCCCGTCCTCGTTCGCCTTAAGTTCCTTGCCGTCAACGATCGGCGCGCCCTTCATCGAGAAAGCCGAGACGATCCCGCCATTTTCATCGACAGCAAAACCGGCGCGAGCCCCCTCTGCGAGAACCAATCTCGCGATCTTCGGCGCTTCCGGGTCCTCCGACTGGTTCATGTACGTCTTGAGAGACTTGACCTCGACGCAGAGTCCCCACGGTCCCTGCGATTCCATGCCCCTTATGAGCGCCCTGCGGAATGCAGAGGCCGATTTGGCAATGTTCTTCTCGTCCATCGCCAGCTCATAAAAGCGCGGAGTCGCAGCAAAAACCTCTTTCAGGTTTGCCGCGACTCCGCGATCAAGCACATATTCAGCTGCCCTGACTTTGACCGGATTCTTCAGCCCCAGATCAAACTCTACATACCCGCTGCTTCGATCATGTCGTCCAGGTTCTTCGCGTCCTCGATTGACCGTATAAGGGGCAGAGAATTCCTGAGTGCCTCCAGAGAGAAGTTGTCCGTCCGTATATGATAGGTCTCCCCGGTTTTGGTATCCGTCAGCGTACGCGTCTCGGGATCCAAAGAAAGCCCCGAATTGGGATCTAACCGCAAGAAGTTTCTTATGGATCTCGTCTTCGCCCCTGAAGCTGGCGTCGAGCCGGTCGGCGACGCGGGAGAGGATCTCGCGTCCGCCTTCAACGGCGTCCCATCTGGCGACCATCCCGGCATGAACATCCGGTACAGCTCCGCGGTCAGCGCCGGGTTGAGATCCCCGCCTCTCGGCGTCACTTGCCGCGACTTCCTTGTCGAGTTTTTCGAGTTGTTCGCCATAGCCAGCCTCCTCAAGAACCGCTCTGTAATCATTGACCCCGTCGCCCTGCGTGAACAGCTGTGCGAAATCGACCGTGCTGCCGACCAGTTCATCGGTGATCACGCCTGACTCGATCAGCTCGCGGAACGAAGGAGTGACGGGGGCTTCGCCCTTCTTTCCTTTCTTATTATACTCTTTCTGCTGCGTCTTCGCAAGGTTTTTGGCGTAATCCGAGATCGCTTTTGCCCACGACCAGATCGTCTCCTGGACCTCGGCAGGGGCCCATTCTTCGCCGGTCAGCTTCGTCAGCAATTCCGCAGCCAGACGGACTTTCGCGTTCATGGCCAGATAACCGGAGGAATAACCGGGATCGGCGTTTTCAGGCTTGTATTCTCCTCCTCCGAAGATCTTCTGCAGACGCCCGATGAACTTCGCCATCCACGTGTCGTTGGTGACGTAGGACAGGTCGCCGCGGAGGTTGTACTTGAAGCTGTTGACCTTGGCACCGGAATGGATGGTCTCGGCCGCGTTTGGATCCGTCAGAGCGCGGACGGTGTTATTCACCCAAGCCCCAAGGACGGGACCGAGTTTTTCACCGGTATCCTTGTCTATCTGGGACTCTTTCTTGGCTTTCTTCTTGGATTCACTCCCCTCCACCTGATCGGCCTGCTGCACGTTATCCCGCATCAGCTGGATGACAGCGCGGCGCTTCTCGACGTCGTCGAGTTTCTCCCAGTCGGGGTGCGCCTTCGTCCATTCCTTCCATGCCGCCCAGACTTTGAGCGAATTCATCAGGTTGGTTTCGACGGAGCACTGCGGCGAGGTCGCCGCCAGCAGCGCAGTGAAGCGGTCCGTCTCATCACCGAAGACAGAGAAGAGTGCAATGGCGCTGCGAGCGTACCAGCACTTCTTCGCGTAGCCGGCCAGAGCCGCGACCGCGTACTCGTTGAGGTCGGGCATGCTTGAATAGGAGTTGACGAAGCCGCGGATCGTCTTAATATTGCCGGCGTTGATCTTGCGGAGCTCGTCCTCATTCAGCCCCTGCGAGCCCTCATCCCATGCGGTCTTCTCCAAGTCGGTCAGCTTGGCGTAGCTCTTGGGTGCAGCGGACTGATTAAAGACATTGGGATTGTTTTCTCCAGAATCTTGTGATAAAATCTGAGTACCGGACATAGAGAGGCTCGTATCAGCTGATGACCTATGTTGGTCGGTTGGGGGCCGCTGATACGGGGACAGGCCGCCACGCAAATACAACACCTCCTGAGCATTCAGGAGGTGTTTTTTTATGAATGCATAGGCTGCCTTTTTATCTCGTTTTTCCCCTGCGGCGATGAATGCCGTAACTATACGACCGTCTTGTCCCTCTTCAACTCCAATAACAATCCCGTTAGACAGGCCATAATCACCGTACTGATACAGGCCAAGGTACAGTTTTCGCCCATTCTCCTGACGCGTGATCGCAACCGGCGTTTTGATTGTCTGCGGAGCAACCAGCAAGCCGTATACACGTTTGTCTCTAACCTTGCTCAGGTCATCGTTTTCTGCGGCGTCTTTCCCTGCGATGAGATGCAGTGCATATTTCCTGGGGGTTTCGGTATTGCCTGGTTCAAAGTAGACTTTATTACCCAATGGATCGATGATCGTCTTCCCGATATAGGACTCGATCATTTCCCCCGCTTCTGATAACAGCTCTTCTGGCGAGGCTTTTTCGAGCTTGGCCACGAGGCTTTGGTCAACTGGGATCTCTTCAATTTCCTTGTTGACCACTTTCTCAATAAAGCTGTCGATTTCTTCCTGCGTGTAGCTCCTCTGCTCAAACGTATTGACGCCGCCGATGGTCTGCGTATGCGCCTGAGCGGTCCCGTTAGGAGCATAGACATGCTCGGGAGCCATGAGGAGGTCGTCGAACACGTCGCGGAGTTCGTTGGGCAGCAGCTCGTCGAAGCCGAGGTCACGGATGGTCTTGTAGATGTCCACCAGCCATTCGCGGATCCGGTTAAAGACTTTCTGCAGCCCGGTCGGAGCCACGCCGTCGCGCAGGTACATCTCGAAGCTGCGGGCGAACATCTCGTGCGCATTTCTGACGCGCTCCTGCGTCGCCTCGTCGAGCGTTACAAGCGGAACGCCGAACGCGCTCTCGATGTCGCTGACGCCTAGCACGCGCAGCACGGTCGCCAGTTCGTCCTTGATGGACTGCGGCGCGTTCTTCATGTGCGCGAGGTGCCACAGGTCGTTGAGCATGACGTGCCCGAACTCGTGGAAGATCGTACTGGCGTTCGCGTGCTGACCGAGGACGATCGTCTGCACCACGTTGAGGAGCGAGTCGTTGCTGATGTCCACAGAGCCCAGCGTTTCGTCTGCCTGCGTCTCGGGATTCCACGCTACGGTGATAGCACCCTGCGCTTCGCCCTCGCGGCGCTTGAACTTCAGGTTCTGGAGGATCTGCGAGGTCTTGACGCTGCCGCCTTCCTCGTTCATCCGGCTCGCCGTACGGTAGGCATAGTGCGTGATAACTTTTGCCGCCTTGCCGGACAGTTCCGAATCGACGTTCATCGCTTCAATTCTCTTGGCCAGATCAGCTTCAGCCGCGTGCGCGTCCTTTCCGAACGGGGTCTCGTCCTGCTCGTAGGCGTCGATGATACTTTCGTTGACCTTGGCGATCACATTAGCCGCTTCGCGGCGAGTCATCGCAGACATGTCCTTGCGGTAGTTCTCAGCCAGAGCTGCCGCCATGCCAGGGAAGTTGCCAAGGTTGCGTTCATAGCGATGCCTGCGGAGCATGATCTCTCCGGTTGAAAGCCTCTCAGCGTTCGGATCGATCCCAAGGGCGGCATCGAGTTTTGCCTGATCTTCCGCGGACAGCGTCTTGCGGTAGGCGTCATAGTCTTCGCCGCTGATGTAGCAGTAGTCGGAGAACGTATTCGGGACTTCTTCTTCCTCCGTCTGCGTCTCCTCAGTGCCGAAGGCAGCCTCGACCTCCTTGCGCTCGGCATCGTAGGCCGTCTCAGTCTCAGGCAGGGGCTGCTCTTCCGTCTGCGCAGCGGGCCGCTCCGCCGGCTGTGTCGACGTCTGTTCCTCTGCCTGCGCTGTCGTCTGGGGAGCCGCCTGATCGGCAGGAGCTTCTGCCTGTGGCTGTACTGCCTTCGTCGGTTCGTTCGGCAGATCGCCGTCCTCTACAGCGCCTTTTGCTTTCGCAGCTTCGTAGCGTTCATAGTAGGCTTTAACATCCGGCCTGGCATTATAGCGGTACTTCCCCCACATAGACGGCACCGCGTTGAGGAAGATCCCCTGCATGAGGAACGCCGGTCCCATATCCGCGACAGCCTCGACGAAATCGCTGACTCCGCCGGCGACCGCTTCTGACCAGGGGATCGTTCCCCATGCCTCGCCGGCTGTCCTGCCCTTGGCCATCTCTGTACCGACATAGGAAGCACCGCGCTGCACTGTCCCCTGCAAGAGTTCTTCCCCTGCTTCAGACGACAATCCGACAACGCCCTCGCCGGCAGCCTTCGCAGCGATTGCACCGAATGCCTTCAGGAACCCGATGAATCCGCCCCGCCCGAACTGCGATGCGTATCCATCAAGGGATTTTTTAATGTTCCCCAGCCCGATGGCCTTCAGGATCCCGCCCGATCCCGCGGCTTTCGCTGTCGTAATCAGCGGGAACATCCGCGCGAGCGGGGCCATCACCAGATCTCTGTTCCAGACTTCGATCATGCCGTTCACGGTACCGGCCGCAAGAGAGATCATATAGGCAGTCTCGCGATCGAGCGGCTTGCCGTTCTCGTCTTTCGCGTTCTCACGCAGATCTTGAAGCACGCCAGACTGCTCTCCCCGCGTCGCTGAGTAAAATGCCTCTCTCCCTGTGCCGCGCCACAGCGCTGTCACCAATCTATTTTTTAAAGGAGCGTTCGCCGCCGCCTTGCCCCATACAGCGCTGCCGGCAGACACCGCAGTAGTGACGAGCTCAAGGACATCTATCGCATCCCTCATGTCACTGATGGACAGCTTCCTGTTGCTTTTATAGCCGGGAGCGAGATTCTTCATCTCGGTGTCCATGATCCAGCCGGCAACATTCTTGAATAGTCTCGGGAACTTGATAAACAGCGTCGCCGGGGCATCCATCGCAGTTTCGCCCATCGTCATAATGGGATCGAGCAGCGACTGACCGAAGAAACGTGTGAGTGATCCCCACACGGTCTGCGCGTAGCTCGTGCTGTACCGCATACTCTCCTGCTGCACGGTTTTCGCCAGCTCGTCGTATTCTTTTTGGATCTCTGGCGGGAATTCCTTATCGCCGTATTTGTAATCGATCACAGACATCCGATGACGTGCCAAAACCAGGCGGCCCTGAGATAGCAGCGCGTCCGACCAGGACTCCCAGGCTTTTACCTGCTCAAGCGCGGCGCGCTTGGTATCGGCATTAAAGAAGATCTCGGTCAAGCTCTTCTTTAACAGCTTGGAGGCCGAGCGCATCTTATGGATGACTTCAGGAGGTTCTCCGTACAGTTTGCCGAGCGTCTCGTCTTGAAGGTAGTCAAGAGCATTCTCGAGTTGAACTTTGTACTTGTCGCGTTCGTAGTATTCGTCGATCTCTTTCAGGGCGTCTTTGTCGCCGCCGGCAAGCGCTCGACGCCGCGCCTCATCGCGAAGCAGGTACGTGAGAATGTCGCCGTCTTTGTATCCTTCCTTGCGTGCGGCGTCTATGAAACGGCGTTCCCCGTAGTAGCGCATTCTCAGCACGTCATATGCTTCGGAGCCGAGCGGCTTGTAGTACGGTTTTATGCTGCGGTCCGTCGCCCCTCCGGACGGGTCGTCCATCCCGAAGTCTGACTGCGGCGCGACCTCCGTATCTGTCGCCTTTTTGTCGGCCAGCTCATCTTCATAAGTCGCATACTGTTTCCTCGGAGCGGCGTCGATACCCGAGTAGAAGTCCGTAGGATCAGTGTACTCACCTTCAAGGACTTTCTCCACCAGCGAGGACGAGACACCAGATTCAGATTCAGACTCAGTCTCGGTAACTACCGTTTGAGGCGATGGCGCAGCCGCCGGCTCAGTCAGCACTCGTTCATCAAGCGGGCCGCTCTCTTCCGTGTCGCCCATCTTCTCCAATACGTCGGTGCTGTTGCCCGCCACCATGTCTTCAGGATCAAGGATGAAGTCGTCACTTCTTCCCGGCATTCTGCGTCACCTCCTTTGAAGTTTCTTTGTACTTTTTTTCGAGATTCGCTTGAATCTTCTGTTCGTCCGGCGGATCAGAAACAAAGCGCAGCGCACTGAACGTATCAAAATCATTGCCGGCTTTAGTCTTCCCCCACAAACCAGTAAAACTGACTTCGTACGTTTCCGCGGCTCCCGCAGCGATTTTTTCACGTGCCTTATGCACGCGGTCATCAAAGTCGGTACTCTTTCTGTCGATGTTCTCCACGACCTTGTCGAAATCGTAAAGGCGCAGGTCAATCGACGTCTTGTCAAGTCCCCACTTTTTCAGCAGACCTTCCAGCGCTGTGCGATTCTGCTTCGTCACAATCACCTGCGCTTGGGAATAGCGCTTCTTTTTCTCAATGATGTCGTCGCCGGTTTGATTCGAGATAAGGCCGCGCTTTACAGCGAGCTTCACTGTGTCTTCACCGGTCTGCCCGAATTTGAGAGCATTGGTGAGGTCGTTGACGAATTTATCGCGGCTTTCTTTCCAACCGTTTTTTGTGCCATTTGCCATACCCCACGCCTCAGCGTTAATCCTGTCTTCCTGTTCTTTCGGCGGCAAAGTGTAGAAGTTCTCGCCTCTGGTTCCCATCTCCTTAGCAAGACGGTCTACGATATGCGGACGCGTCCGCAGGGCTTCCTGATATGCCAATGCTTTCGGGACGCCATCCGCCGACATTTTCCCTTCTTTTGCGAAGGCGTTGAGCTGTGCAGGCGTAAACTTCTCCCCCTGGTCCATCCTGCCTTTCAGCTCCTTTAAGAAGCCCGACTGTGCCTGCCCGAGAGCGGCACGCCCCTGTGCGATACGCGAGCGCAGTTCCGACGACCGCGTCTTGAACTCGGCAACGTAGCGCCGCTCCTCCTCGCCCTCGAAGTTCTTGCGGATAAACGCCAGTCCGGCGGCCTCGTTGCTGCCGAATCGGCGGATCAGCTGATCGCCCATCTCCTGTGTCTCGATCAGCTCCATCTTGTTCTTGATGCTGGCGTCAAGTCTCACCTGCATATCAGGCAGCAGGGCGTTGCGGTTTTTCTCGAACATCGCCTGTGCAGCGCGAGGGTCGTCCTGGAGGATGGAGGCGATACGCAGCGAGTAGAACTGCGATTCGAGCTTCTTGGTTTCAGCCGCGACCTTCTCCTTACCGAACGGGGCCCAGCGTTCGACGGACGCGGATACGGCAGTGTCAAGAGCGTCCCTGAACAGCTCCTCGTTGCGGACGTTCATGGACGCGTCCTGATACGCCTGCGCAATGGTCCCCTCAAAGACGGCGTTCTTGACCTTCTCGCTGGCGTCCTGCTCAAAGCGCATGACCGACTGTGTGGAATAGTTCACCACATTGTCGATCGCGCTCATGAACCTCTGCCTCGCCGGTCCAGACCATTTACGGTTTTTCGCGAGTTCCTCGGCGAGATCGGTCGCGAACTTCGTGTAGCGCTCAGTGCTGCCGAAAACGTTCTCGCCCTGCTGCGCAAAAATGCCGGTATCCTTGGCGTTCAGGAACTCAGTGTTTCTGCGCCGGAACTCGGTAACAGACTGCGCAAGCTCGAACTGCTCCTTGTTCTCCTGCAGTTTCATGATGCCGAGCCGCAAGGACTCGACGCCCTGAGCAAGGCCGGCTGAAGTGTCAACAGGCTTAAGCGCCACGCCGGTCGCGCCGTCGGGCACCTGCACCTGCGTGCGGACGCTGGGGATCTGGGGCGTGACCTGCTGCTGGTAGACGGGGACTCTCATTTAATACCTCCGACGCCGCAGCACGGTGTTGCCCTGATAGATCGCCACAGGCGTCGTGCCGACTTGTGCGTCCTCGAAGGTCGCGAATGACTGCTTGATCGGGGACGCCGCTTTCGGTGCGGCACTCGCCCCGGGTGCCTTGAAGTTGCCCCAGTTCGCTGCCGCCTGCCCGACAGCAGCAAACAAGCTGCCCGTTAATGCGTTGCGTCCAGCCGCTCGTGCCGCGCTGGCCTGCCCCATGTACGCCTCATACTGGTTGTGGCCTGCCTGACGCTGGAACCGCGCGTTCGTCGTGTAGTCCTGCGCCTGATTGATCAAGGCAAACTTCCTGCGGGCCGTGTTCAGCCCCATCTGGCGGACGTCTTCCTCGCCCTGCACCATCGTGTCCGTCATCACAGACATCGGCGTGCCGCTGGCAAGCGACAGCCCGCTCGCACCGTAGCCGGCAGCCTGCTGCGCTTGGATGGCGCGGATACGGTCCCGTGCCTGCTTCTGCTCAACAGCGCCAGCCTGCGACACGGCCTCGGACTCCGCGCGGGCACGGCCGGCGTTCTGCTCGGCGATGCGGGCCTGCGCCTCGTAGGAGTCACGCGCGGCTTTCGCTTGGAACTCGTACGCGGCCGCCTGCGCCTTTGAATTTCTGTATTGGATGATCCCCTGCCCGATCGTCGCCGCGGCGGAGAGTCCGATCATTACTGCGCTGCCCATTGAAGTCTCACCTCACAGAAAAGAGCGCCGTTCCTCCCGTAGGGAGCCGGCGCAAGGATCTCACAGCCCAGCCAGCGAGCCCACTTGAGGGACAGGTCGTACCGGGCGTCTATGTAGGCGCGGAGCCGCGGGTAGCAGCAGAGGAACTGCACCTTGTACCGCTGGCACGCGCGAAGGAATTCAAGTTTGTGTTTAAGGATGTCGGTCGTGCCAAGCATCCAGAAATCGTGCCACCCGTCTTCCGGGGGCTTGTCGACAACGCCGGCGACGCACAGCGGCGTGCGATCCGGGGCTAGGAAGGTGTAGACGGTCCTCGACTCGACCCATGATCTGGCCAGCGCCGAGATGGGGGACTCGTCCCACGAGGCCATGCACTCAAGCGCCTCCTCGGGGCGGAAGTGGTCGGCGATGTAGCGCAGGTGCGCCCCGGTTGTCGTCGCCGAAATGATATGTTTCCATTTCCTACCCACCCGCGCTCACCTCCGGGACGATCGCCAGCACTGACGCCGGCAAGGGGTCCTTCGTCTCGATCCACACCGAGCCGCCGCCGTAGTCGACGTAGCTACTTGACAGGCTCAGATGGATGTCGCACGACCGCAAGCCCGTGGCCGCGTCATACGGCTCCGCCGTGCGGTCGATGCTCTCCTGCAAATGGGATTCATCGACGCCTGCCCACAGCCCGCGTGTCTGCTCGACGCGGATCGCGACAGCGGCCACGCGGGAGCGCCGCGTCAACTGCACGCCGTCTTGGCGCTGCATGTTGAGGTCAAGCGTGCGCAGCTTGCTCTGGTAGGGTAGGCCGGCGTGGATGAGTTTGGCCGCCTTCGTCAGTGTCACCGTGCCCTGCGCGGACACCGTGAACTCGCCGGCCACGCTGCCGTCGGCCAGCACCTGCACCTTCTTGCCGGCAAGGTGCGCCAGACCGGTCACGTTCTTCGTGCCGGCGTTGCTGCGGATCGTCACGCCGCTGTCGAGGTAGTACGCCTCGGCTGCGGTCGTGACCGCCTTGGGTTCCATGCGTTCAATGACGCGTGTGCCGTTGCGCAGGACGCACAGGTACACGTCGCTGCCGAAGACCCCGGGGATCGCGGCGATGCTCTCGACCGTGCCGTCGGTCGGGTGCCGCGCCCATGCGAAAACATCGTGTTCCCTCATGTACGTGAGCGACAGCAGCGCCCCGTCGTCGCGGACGATCCACGCCATGCTGTCCGGTTCCTGCTGGTAACACCAGTCGCGGATGCTGTAGTCTCTGAACAAGTGCTGCGCCATCACCGACAAGTCGTTGCCGTTATAGCTATCGGTTTCGTACTGGTACCCGAGGTCGCGCACGCGGAATCCTTGGCTCTGCACGAACAAGATCATGTTGCCGCAGACAATCGGGTCGAGGCCGGTGCAGCCGCGGTACCCCTGCGGTTTCGCGTTGATGTTCGTGGGCGTCAGGGCACCGTCGGCAGAGATCAACCACTCGGATCCCGAGGTCAGCACGACCAAATTGCCGAGGCCCACAAAATGGCGGATAACATTGACCTGCCGCGACGCCATCGTCGCAGAGATCGCGTCGTCGTCCAGTGTCGGCGATGAGATGCCGAAGTTGTAGTAGTCGCCGGTGCGCGACAACCACACGGTCTGCGGCTCGGAGACGCTGCCGCCGAAGCAGAGGCGCTCCTGATAAAATCCCACAGCACGCGGGTACCCGTGCGTTTCGCTCCACGCGCCTTCCTGCCACAGCGCCGTGCCCGTGGTGGAAACGAACGGTTCTGCCACGTCGACCGTGGCGGACGTTCCGGAGGCCACGGCCGTGACCGTGCCCCAGCCGAGGTGATCCGTTTCCTCGGCGACGAGTTGGAAGTATCCCCTGTCGGCCTCGACGTTGTCGTCGGGCACAAACGTATAGAACGAGTCGCTTACCAGCCGCAACTGCGTGGGCTCGTCGAACTCGCCGCTGTCGGCATAGTTGCGGGCACTGTTCTCGCTCTCCTTTGAGGTGTATGTCTTCATGCGCACCCAGCGCCCCTCGTCGGCGTCGTAGCGTTCAAGGTAGACTTCACCGGCCCAGAACCCACTGCTCTCCAGTCGCCACGCTTTCCACACCGTGACCTGCAACCCCCAAGAGGCGTCGGCCGGCGTCGTGTGCGTGCCCTTGATCTCGGCCGTGTACCCGTCCATCGATCGCGTGACCGTGAACCCGGAGCAGGCGATCGCGTACTCGCCCTCATGCCCCGGCTCGTACTTGCCGATCGTCTCGTGGGCGCTGTTGCTGGCCGTGATCGCCGTGATGGACGAGATCGTGCCGGTCTTGCCGCGGATCTCGATTGCGTCGCCGACAGTCATGTGCCCCGCCTGCTCGGCCGTGACCGTGAGCGAGTAGACGTAGTTCGGCCGGGGCGTCGAGTCGTCACCGACCTCGGAGATCGAGGTGCAGTACTCGGCGATGCCGACCTCATAGCGCAGCTTGACCGTTTCGGTGTGCGCGACGGCATTGCCGGTCTCCTTCTGGCAGTCCTCGTCGGCGTGCTGGATCAGAGCGACCGCACCCCCGACGGGAATCTTGCCCGTGCCGAAGACCGGGGCCGAGGCCGTCATCGTCACCGTGCCCGACGTAGCCGAAGCCGTCAGTGTGACCGCTGCCTGCTCGGCCGTCTGCGTTTTGAAGGGAGGCGGTGTGAAGCGGCAGGGCGTCAGCGTCCATACGGAGTCGCTGTACCGTGCCAGCTCCATCGGCGGGTGGTTCTTGTGGCAGATGTAGAGCACGTCGGCGCTCTGTGCAAAGGACAATTCCCAGATCTCCGCGAGGGAGTAGGGCACACCCGACAGGCTGCCGACGAGCTGCGCGTCGCGGAAGAACCGCATCGTGCCGGCCGAGATCTCGATCACGTAGGCGACGCTCTCGTTGTAGATGAACGGCACCAGCCGGCAGGGACCGGCCGCCGTTGCCACGTAGTGCGTGCCGGGACGGCGACTTACCCCGCCGTGCGGATGGATCAGGAAGTTTTCACACGTCTTGAGGCCGACGGCATACTTGGCCATGTCCACGCGGCCGTACAGCGAGGGCGTCAGCTCGCCGGCCGCGAAGCTCGGCTGGATCGGGTACATACTCATGAGCGGCAGTCGATGTACTCGGTGATCGCCGAGACCTGAGCATCAAGCGAGAGGTTCTTGTCCACGTTGACGCCGTTGCGCAGCCCCTCGTTCGCGTCGGCCATCACGGCCTTCTGCTTGCTCATCATGTAATACTGCATGATGTCCTGCCTGCGGGCCTCGCCGTCGCCCTTGAGCGAGAGCGTCAGTTTGGCCGCGAGCAGCCAAGACAGCGCATCCGCCCATGTCGGTGGGAACTCCGTCGGGTCCGTGACGCGGACCGTGAACTCAGCCCATGCCGGCGTGATGTCCGTGATGACGATCCGCCCGCCGTTGAGGCTGCGGCGGATGTGCCAGTTCGGGCGAACTTGCGGGGCGCTGGGCGAGAAGATGTTACGGATCCGCAATGCGTTCACCGGTACCGCGTAGACGTGCTCCCCGAAGGCGCTCGTCTCTGTCGTTTCAGCGAGCTCGCTGACCGACGCCGCCCAGTTCCACGGATACTCCTGCAGCAGTTCATCGCGGGCGTGTTCGTAGAATCGCTTGCAGGCGCGTGCCTCCTCGGTAGCGTCGGTCAGTTTGCTGATCACGCGCCCGATGCCCATGTGGTTGAGCGCAAAGTTGCAAATGCTGACTTCTGAGTACATCGGGCAGTCCTCCTAACTAAAAGAAAAGCGGAGGGACTAGCCCTCCGCCTCCGTGGTTGTTGCCGCCTTCTTGCGGCTTGTCTTCTTGGGAGCCGGTGCGGGTTCTTCGACCGGTTCCTCTTCTGTTTCCTCGACTGCCTCTTCGGGCTCGGGCGTTTCCGCCTCGGGCTCCTCGGCCGGCACGGGGATCAGGTGCGCGCTGTGCTTGCCCTCGGGCAGGTCGACCGTCTCGCCGGCCGTGAAATAACGGCCGTTGAAGTCGATGCAAGTCTTCTCAACGTAGTAGAGCATGAGGCTCACCTACGCCTTGAAGTTCTCGAAGGAGTGCTGAGGACCGTGGGTCAGGAACGCAGCGACGCAGCCGGCCGCAGTCGTATCGGAGACCGCCGTGGGCGTCACCGTCGCACGCAGGTAGCGCAGCGCTCCGGGAGGCACGCGGCAGGCGAAGTCGATCACGCCGTTGACGGGCGCGAGGCCGGACACGGTGACCATGTCCACAACGTTCGAGCTGAAGTTCGAGGCCGCGCAGGTCTGGAGCTTGAACGCCAGACTGGCGACATTGGTCAGGCCGTCGCCGTAGCTGCGGACGTGGAACCAGAGCTCATCGCCGATGGCGTCGCCGGGCTTTTTGGTGTCCACGACGTCAGCAAGGGCACCGCTCGAGGTCATTGCGAGCGTGCCAAACAGGAGCATCTTATCAATGATCATTTAAAAACACCTCCTAGGAATCAGCGGAAACAGCCGCTTCGCTGTCGAGGATCGCGTCGCATTCCTTGATAGGGATGCCGCGGAAACGGGTCTGCGGATGGCCGTCGACCTCACTGTAGGTCAGCATCAGGTTGCTGCGACTCATGGCCTGAAGATCGAGGTAGGTCGAGATCGTCTTGTTGCAGTAGATCACCGGTCGGCCGATCTTCGCCGCCGGGATGCGGTGCGAGGCCTTGATCAGCAGCGTGATGAGGTCGGCCGCGGAAGCACCGTCGAGGTTGCTCACATCGATGTTAGCAATGCGCACGGCGTAGCGCCAATCGCGGACGGTGAAGCCGAGGTCCCACTTGTAGTGGCTGCGATAGACCTGATACATCGAACCGTCGGACTCGACCTGCGTGACCTCGCCGAGGTCCTGATGGCTCAAGCCAGCCTTGGATCCCTTCGGGTACAGTCCGCACATCGTCTGCGTGCCCCAGTAGAGCAGCCAGATCGACGTGTTGTCCGATCCTACGCCGCCGGCGTTGAGCACGTTGTAGCTGCTCTTCTGGGCGTTCGTGCCATACTTGTTGTAGCGAGCAGCGAGGCCGGTGAACTTTTCCGGATCGACCGCCGTATCGCCGTAGAACAGCGTCGAGGCCATCTGTTGGTTGAGCCCTTCGAGGTACGCGGTCGACTCGGTGAGCATAAACGCCGCCTTATCTGGGGCCATGTCGGCCAGAGCCTTGTCGACCTGCGAGTAGGCTTCCAGCATTCCGCAAGTGTCCATGACCTGACGGGTCGTCGACTTGTCAGGCTGGACGCCCTGATACAGTTTGCGCCACGTTCCCTGCGGCAGGCCGGTGCGGATCGTGCCTCTGTGCGTCATGCCGTTGTTGCACTCCATCACGACCATGTCGCTCAGGATCGGGTTCTGTTCGTTGAGCAGCTCGACGATGGTCGCGATTTTCCCGTTGGGGTCAGTGCGACGCGCGACATCGAGCAGCGTGGGGTAAAGTGCGCTGAGTACTGCCATTAGTATCTCCTCCTAAAAATTAAAATGTTTTATCGAAAATCTGTTTCGCCACGGCCTCGGGTGTTCTCACGCCCGCCGGCCCACGTTTGCCGCCGTCCGCCCATCTGTCCTCGGCGAATTCCCTGCCGACAGCAACAAGGAACCGCGCTACGGCTGGATGTCGATCCAGACCGGTCTGCTGGAGCAGCGATTTGAGGTCGTCGCTGCCAAATCTATCGAGAAGACGGGTGCCCGGCAGCAGGTTCTGCAGCACGTTCGGCCCGCCGATGTCTTTATCCGCTTTGATCTCTCGCGCCCACTTGGCGAGCGTCTCGGCCTTCACTTTCTCCTGCGCTTCCTGCATCGCGCGGATCTGCGCGAAGTGCAGGTCGACCAGTTTCTGCGCCGTATCCTGTGAGCAGTGCAGTTCCTTGAGGATCGGCGTCACGGCCTCGACGGCCGCCTCATCGACCACGAAGCCCTCGGGCATCGCGAACTCGTACTTCTCAGGGACCGCCGGCTTGTCGTCGGGCTTGGCCTCTGACTTGGTCTCTTGGTCTGTCGACTTGGCCTGCTCTTGGTCTGTCGATGCCTGCTCGGGTGCTGGCTCCTGCGGTGCGGGCTCCGTGTCAGGCTGCCCGACGATCGAGATGTCGTCGTTCGCCGGCTCGGTGTTGACGATGGAAATGTCCTCGTTATCCATTGCTCTGTTCCTCCTGCTGCTGTTTCTCGTTCTGTTTCTGTTGCTGCTTGAACCACACCGCGTACTCCTTCATCAGTGCCACAGGATCACCTCCTGCGTTCACGACCGCGGTGAAGACGCGAACGCCTACGCTGCGCTGCCCCTCGAGCATCAGGACAGCGTTCGTCTCGGTCCTCGTCATGGGGGCGAAGACCCCGGTCTCGCGCATCAAGGTGCCACAAAAAAGACGGCCTGCCTCGGTTGCCAGCAGTGCCGTCATGATCTCTTTTTCACTCGTGATCATCACACCATCTCCTCAGTGGGCAGAGCGCCCTCCGTCATCGGTCCGATCAGCGCGTCAAGCGCCGACCCGCCGCCCTGCACGGGTGTCTGCGAGAGCGCCTGCGCTCCCTGCGCGGCCGTGCCCATCGTCTGCGCGGCAGCCTGCTCCTGCGCGAGCTGCTGCTCCTGCTGCTGCTGCGCCTCGCGCTGCGCCCGGATCATGGCGACCTCCTCTTCTTCGCGGAGGATCGATGCCGGCGCACCGACGAGATCGCGGTAGGTCCTCACGACCTGCTCGCTGTCCAGTGTGTCGAGCACGGTCGGGTCAACCTGCGCAAGCTGGCCAGCGAAGGCGACCGCCTGTTCGATCGCGCTCAAGCCCATCATCTTCTGCGCCTGCGCCAAGATGCTGACGAACTCGATCTTGATCTCGGATCCCTGCACCTCTTCCGGGGGCTCGGGGACAAGGCCGCGCTCGAGCATCAGGTCGAAGATGCGGTCGATCGCCGGGATCAAGAGTTCCCATTCCAGTGACTCGAGCACTGGGCCGAGGGCGAGCATTTTCTCCTCGTGCCGCTCGGCGACCTCTCGCGCCGTCATCTGGCCGGTGTCCTGCTCTGACAGCATCATGAACAGGTCGACGTACATGCTCTTCCTGACGTCGTTCTTATACTGCTCGATGGACTGCGCGAGATCCGCAAGGTTGAGATTGACATTGTAGAGCGGCGCGATCTGCGGGCCGCCCGCGCCGCCCGTCACGTACGTGATGCCGTTGGGCATCGTCTTGACGCCGCCCTCGAGCACCTGCGTCGAGGCGACGAGAGGCGGATTGACCTGCTTCTTGATGCCGGTCAGGTAGTCGCGCTTCATGGCCATGAGCGTCTTGATGTCCGGGAGCGCCTCGCTTGCGGGACCGTACCCGTAGAGATCCGCCTCTCCGACCATCCACCGCGGGGCGCAGGCGGGGAACGTGTGGTACCCGCCGACGCGCAGCAGTTTCTCCTCTCCGTTGCCGGGCTCCCAGTAGACGCTCATCCACTCGAACCGCGTTGCGCCCATCGTGTCGGGCTCGATCGCGTGACGGACCTCGAAGATCTGGTCGCGGTTGTTCTCGAGCGCGTTGCGCACGGCCGTGCTGCAGTTCTCCTCGCCAAATTCGCTGGCGATTTCACCAGCCGTCATCCACAGGTCCCGGTACAGCGAGTCGATGCGCGATCCGGTCGAGCGGCCGAGGTAGTACGTGCCGGTCGACAGCGTCGTCACGTCGATGACGTGGTCCCAGTCGGGCATGATGACGAGACACGCCGTGCCGAAGATCGCGATCTCCTCGTACAGCGCATGGAGCGACCGGTAAAAACCAGACGTCGCCATGATGCGCATCATCAACTGCTGCACGTAGTCGCACCACTCCTGCACCGGCTGCATCTCGGCCAGCTCGGCATCGTGCAGCGACAGCTTGAACCACTGCCGGCTTGGCGAGGTCAGGCCGCTCTGCATGCCGGCCGAGAGCATCCTCAATGCCGTCAGGGGCGTGCTGTCGAGGATCTTCGTCATGTCCGGTTTGTACTCGTCGGGCATCTCACCCGAGAAGCGGCCGCGGTACGGGCAGACGTAGTCGCGCAGTTCCTTCCATCGGCCTTCGTGCTTCTGCTCGATCAGGCGCAGCGCTGCGCGTCGCTGCTCCAGATGCTTTCTCAGCGACGCGACATCCATCGCCTAGTCTCCCAGACGCATCTTGCCGGTCGTCGTGCCGAGGTCGCTCACCGGTGCCCGCATCGTCGAGGCCACGCCGCGTCTCTTGCGTTGCTTGGCCATCTCACGCGACATCGTCGACTCGTTGGTCTTGCCGCTGCTCACATCCGTCGCGCCCGGCACCGCGGCCGGCGTCGGGATGTACGTCTCCTGTGCCGAGTAGCTCGGCGTGCTGCTGCCCATGTCGATCACTCCCCAAACAAGTCAAAATTACCGTCCGCAACGTCTTTCCGCTGCGAACGGTCCAAGGCCGTGCTCACCGGCACAGCAAAAGTCAGCGCAAGCGCATCCGCTATGTCTGGCGAATGCAGCCCGCGCTTCTTCATGTCCTCTTTTTTCTCGAGCTGGACGAGTCCCTTGGTGGTGAACTGATACTCGGGGCCGGTCAGGTCGTCGCGCAGATCCTCGTCGGGAGGGATCGCGCCGCCTTCATTCAGCCAGTCGCGCATCCGCCACCACATCTCGCTGCGCTTATTGAGGCAGTTGGCCAGCCCGGATGCGCTGCCGAACTGGACGTCGATCGGTCTGTGCCCCATCTGCCGCAGTCGATCGCACACGCCTGCACCTACACCGCCGGCGTCGATCATGACGGCGTCGGCCTTGTGCTTGTCCATGAGCACGGCCACGCGGTCGGCCGTGGCCATCAGGTCCATGCCCTGACAGGTCCAGACGATCTCGGAGTAGTGCCCCTGCCGCTTGAAGATCACCGTGCGGTCGCCGCCGAAGCGGGCGACGTCGACACCGAGGATCGTCGGCGCGTAGTTGTACTGCTGCGGCAGCAGGTGCCGCGACTGTGCCGTCTCCACGAGGTCAATGCCGATGAACTGCAGGTCGCCGGCACGGGGAAAAAGCCCCAGCACGCGCACGCGGTAGATGTCCGAGTCTTCACCGTAGATAGTGCGAACTTCGTCGACATACTCGCGAGCAACGTGCGGGGAATCTAAGCAACTAAACACGAAGCGCTGCCACCTGTCGCGATCCTTGTGGAAGGAGTTGTAGAAGTACCCCGAGGTCCTCGTTGGGTTCGCGGCCATGAGCACGCGAGCGCCGGGCGTACTCAATGCGCCCTGCGCGACTTGGAAGACGACGTCGTCGACGCCGCTGGCCTCGTCGATCAGGAAGAACAGGTTCGAGGCATGAAATCCCTGCAGCGCCTCGGGGTTCTCCTTGCGGCCGGTTCTGGCGACCGCGAACCCCGTGCAGCCGGCGTACCTCACCTGATCTGCCGTCACCTCAAGCGCGTCCTTCCACAAGGACGGCAGCCTCGCGCCCCACTTGCGGACCTCGGTCCAAAGGACATCATTCAACTGGTGCGCCGTCGGGGCCGTGGTCGGTACTTTGACGTCGTCGAAGCACGTCATCGCCCAGAGGATCAACCACGCCATGAGCGTCGACTTGCCGGTGCCGTGGCCTGACGCGATGGTCACACGGGCACCCGGCTGTGCGAAAGCCTCGAGTGCTTCCGCCTGCTGTGGGCTAGGTTCTGCGCCGAGCGCTTCCTTCACGAACCGCACCGGACTCTCGCGCCAGCCTTTCACATAAGCGAGCAGCTCATCCACGTTTTCTCAGCTCCTCTAGGATGGAGTTCACAGTAAGCTGCCCGGACACATTGACCTTGTCCGTGTACATGCCCAGGTGCCGCCCGAGCAATTCCAATGTCTTCGCTGCCACTTGCATGTGCGGTGCGTCGTTGCATTCCGAAGAGCGCACTGCCAGGTCTTTCAGCTTTTCGATCACCCAATCCTGAGAGACCTCGGTGCGCTGCTGGCGTTCTTTGAGACGCTCGGCAATAGCCTGTGCCACGTTACCTTTCGTTACCAGCTGCCGCCCCTTGTTCGGGTCCTTGTATCCAGCACGCCCGGCGGCCGCGGTGGCGTTTAGATCGATCAGGTACTCATCGACAAACCTTTTCTGCTTATTCGTCATCGCCACAGCAGCTCACCTCCTGGGCAAAAATAGAAGACGGAGCCCGAGAGAGTAGGCTCCGTCCACGAAAGGATTATGCGATTACGTCGCCCCATTCCCCTAGGGCTCCGCAGCCTACACTATATCATGTCAAGGGGGTGACATTCTATGACATCTTGCTTTGGGGCGGACAAAATCTTGCAGACCGCAGCGAGGGCACGCCTGTGCAGCCGCATGATGTGCCGCCAGACGTAGCCCATCTCGCACGCGATCCGCTCCATGCGCTCGCCCTTGACATACCGCAAATACAGCAGCGTGGCCAGCCGTTCGTCCTCGACGCTGCGAATCACCGCCGTGATCTCGTCGACCATGACGCTGTACCGCTGGATCTCCGCGGCGAGCTTCGCATCAAGGTCCACCAGCCGCAGCACCGCGTCTTCCAGTGTCGTCGGCGTGCCGCCGCGGATCATCTCCTTGGCGTAGTCGATGCCCTTCGCACCTTCGATCAGCATGGCGTTCTCGCGCCGGTGCTCCTGCATCCGCTCGATCTTCAGCCGCAGCCAGTAGGCGCGGCTCAGCCAGCGCACCGTTTCCTGCTCAGTCATTGCTCACCTCCGCGCGGTGATTCCAAATCAATGCCGCAACTTTAGGATCAAAATGCTCTGCCGTCCTCATTTCGCACCCGGTACACGCTATCCAGTATTCACCTACTGCGGCCCATTCAAGCATGACGGCATCACTCCCGCAAAACGGGCACGGTTTTAGCTCGATCATGATTCCTCCCACGGCAGGCGCTCCGTCTCGGGCAGGAGCCCGTGTGCCTGCAGCATGTCACGGTACCCTTCGGCTCGGCGTCTGGCGTTGTCTCTCATTGCCATCAGGGCATTAGCATCGTCTCTGGCTTCGTTGCGCTCAGAAATCAGTTCATCGAGTACAGCAAGCAGCCGATCCATCCGCTCATCCATCCCACTCATCACCTCGTGTCATGACCATGATCCGCGTGCGGTCCAGCTTCGGGTACGGCTCCCGTCGCACAACGAGCTCGTCGATCTGCGAGTCATCCTTGATGATGCCGGCCATCATGAGGCAATCTTGGACTGCCTTGACCCGGTTGTCGAGGTCCCAGCGCCGGCGCGTGCGCGTCGTCATGATGATGTGCAGGGCAACCGGGCCGAGGTAGGTCCCCTGCGCCCGCTTCGCCGGCAGTGCAGCCCTCTGCGCCCTCATCTCGTAGGCGGCCGACTCTTGGTACGCCTTGCCCTCGGCCGTCTTGTACCGGTGCCCGTTCGCCGAGCGGTACAGGTGGTTCACGGTCGGCGGCAGGCCCTCGAGGGTGACGTCGATCAGGTAGCTCATCTTGCCGCTCCGTACAAAAACACGCAGCGGTCGTACGCCCGCATGATTTGGGACTTGATGACCTGAAGCTCACCGCGCATCGGCGCATTGATCTCTCCCGTCCCCGCTCCCCTGATCTGCTCAACGTGCCCAACGTACGCCCGGGCATCCGCCAGTGCGTTGATGGCCTTGAGCAGGTACTTGCTTTCCTCAGTCATCGTCCTCCACCTCTGCGCATCTTTCCGCTTCGTAGTACCTCACCAGAGGAGTCGATTTCAAAACCTCGTATGGGAATACCTTATAGAACCAGTCGTAAAAATCTGCTCGCAGGGCTCGAGCAATCTTTCGCCGAGCTTTTGATGTAACGCGTTTTTCCAGCCACATGACACCAGCCACGCTGTAGTAGTACACAGTCCTACCGCTATTTGGCGTTACCGATTGTTTCATGCAGGAGGGCATTTCCTTGCAAAGTGTCCACTGCCAGCCGGTATGCTTCCGCTTATCCTTCGACTGCACATATCCAAGACACGCAGCAATATCCTGCGCATCAAAGTAAATCCTGCCGTCGACAATGAGTGCATTCAGCTCCTGTGAACCATAGTAATAAACGCACCTCGTTATCATTTCTATTCCCCTGTCCTCCCTATCGCTTCTTCAAGCGTGATCTGACCGTTAACGTCTGCCGGCTCAGTCTTCGGATCCATTTCTATACCCCCACGCCGCCGACACATCCGCCGGTGTTGCGTCCCGTCCCTCGCAGATGATCGCGAGGCGCTCCTCGTACTCGTCGAGCAACTGCTGGGCGTACGCGCGGCCGGCGGTCTTCAGTTTTTTCTGCACCTCAACCATCTGCCACATCGGGATGCTCTGCAGCTCTTCACGCTGACGGGGCGTCATTGGTGAAACTTTCCTGCATGCAGGCGACACAACTCACGAAGACGCCCCACAACGTCGCTCCATCAGACACCTTCCCGCAATCTTCATCCCACTGTTTGCTGTAAAGGTTTCTCCATTTCTCGCACAGATAGTCGATGAGATCCTTCTTCGCCCACTTCGCAGTTATCCCGACAAGGTCGGCAATGGTTATATCCAAGGGGCCGCCCCGTTCCCGCATTTCACTCATGCCTGCAAGGTAGATCGTGGCATTCACCTCATCATCGTCGTGAAAAACTTTATCTGCGGGAACGCTTCGGTTTTTCAGAAATGCCCTTACTTCTTCCAGAGAGATCTTAGTTTCTTCAAGAACAGCAACCGCGTTTGGTGGAACGCTGAAACAAAATTGTTCATCATTCATATTCATGAAACGCCTCCTTATGCTGTCTTGACGTCACTTGCTGCTAGCCTCAACGGGACGGGGCCGTGGGGCTGCCGAACCGTCGCGACCTTCTCGATCTGGTTCGGGCTCCAGTCCCAGCCCCCGTCAAGTTCGTCCGCTCCAGGCATGTGGTCCGGGACGCTCTCCCAGCCGATCCCGTCTGTGATCGCCTGCACGTAGGCACGGCGGAAGGTTGGCTCCTTGTCAGTGCCGACCTTGGCGTTGATCAGGCCGGCCCATCCACCACACGCCTGCAGGGCGTAGTGGATCTTCGGATCGTCAAAGCGGACGCTCTTGCCGTAGACGACGTCGTGCGTTGCCTTCTGGACGGCCACCCATGCCGCGATGGCCTGTTGCTCGGGCGTACCCGTAATGCACATGCGCAGATCTGCCGCATTTGGGCAAAAGCGCGATGAGTTGCCGTTGATCCCGCTCATGTGCCGCGTCAACGCCCAACCGACCTGCTCAATCGTCAGATCCTTGAGCAGGCCGAAGGCGTACTGCATCGCTCTCTCAGACCACGGTTGAACGCGATAATACTCCGCAGCCGTGGTCATCAGTTCGGTGAACTTCTTCCAGTCATTGGTTGTCATTCGGGTCCTCCTCATAGAAGGCCGGCATCAGTTCACGCCAGCTTTTTGGTTTGTCCCCGTAATCCGGGGCCGTGAACTTCCTGGGCCTTGGTTGCTTCGCATCCCGCGCTAACCAGTTGCCGATGAACCGGCCCATGTCCGTGTACTGCCTCCCATTGTCCTGCATCCAACGCAGGGCCTTGCGGATCGTCTGTTCGACGACCTGCGCTCCATAGGTCTCACGCCACTGTGCCAGGAGCTCGGGCAGTTTTGCCGGCCTGGGGGCAGTTACCACCTGACGGATCGCGGCGAGCTGGTCGCGCGTCCACGGGTCGGGCGACGCAAGTCGCCCTTCTGGTTCACTAATCTGTTTCTTAATCTGTTTCTTAATCTGGTTCGGGGTAACTGAGTTTCGGTTAGTCCGAAACTGAGTTTCGGTTTCTCCATAACTGAGTTTCGGTTTCTCGAAACTGAGTTTCGGTTTCTCCTCCCCCTCCATCCGAAACTGAGTTTCGGGTTCCCGTAACTGAGTTTCGGTTTCTTCGTCTTTGGGGAGAGTGCTTATTGCATATGTTTTGTAATTTCCGCGGCCATTGTCTTTGAACGACTTTATGTAACCGCGTTCCTCGAGGCCTTTTAAAACCCTTCGCACCCAGATTTCCGACAGCCTGCTTTCCTTTGCGATACGTGCCTGCGACGGCCATGACCGCCGCTGCTCCCGGTTGTAGTAGCGGAGCAGCGCGATCATGACAAGGATTTCAGAGCCGGTCAGGCGTGCATCATCCCAGAGAGGGATGGGCACTCGTATGAACTGCTCGCCACTGCCCGCCACCACACGTCACCGCCTAGAACGGAATATCCGCTGTATCCCCGGCAGGCGAAGCGCTCACCGGATCGAGGTCCGAAACTGAGAACGCACCGTAGTCGTCCTGCGGCGCGAAGTCGTTTCGCTGCTTCTGCGCCGGCTGGCGGTACGACTGCGGCTGCGATCCGCCCGTCCTCTCCTGCGGTCCGCCGCCCAGCAGCTCGACACCGCCGAACGCGTCGGCGATGATCTCCGTGGCGGTCTTCTTGCTCCCGTCGCGCCCCTCATAGGAGCGCGTCTGAAGCGATCCTTTGACGAGCACCGATTTCCCCTTGGTCATGTACTGCTCCAACGCCTCTGCGCTTTTGCCCCAGAGGACGCAGTTGAAGAAGTCGGCGACCTGCTCGCCGTTCATGCCGCGGCGGTTGACCGCGACGCAGAAATTCAGCACGGGCTTCTGGTTCGCCGTGAAGCGCAGCTCGGCGTCCCTCGTGAGGTTGCCTGTGACGATGACGCAGTTGGTGTTGATCTTCATTGCACGACCTCCTCGCCTTCAAGGACGAACTCATCCGCCGCTTTTTCTGCGGGATCCGGTGCGGCTTCCGCCGGTTTTTCCACGGGTTCCGGTGCGGCCTCGACCATCGCGTTGAGGTCTGCCGCCCTGGTGCGGCGGGCCGGCGCTTCCATCTCCTTCGCCTCGTCCGACGAGTAAAAACCCATCATCACGTCTGGCGCATACATGCGGCCGAACGCAGTCGCCGCACGGTACATCAGCATCGTCTCGGGCATGTTCTTCCACTTCTGGTTCCGCGTCGACCATCCCTCGGCCTTGGCCATCTCCAGAGTGATCTCCGGTCCGCGCTTCACCTCGCCCGTCTTCAGCTCAGTCGCAAAAGCGCGGCAGCCGGTCACGTTGCCCTTGTCGTCCGTGCGCTTCTCGTAGTCGATTGCCGAGAAGCGTCCGCAGGCATTCACCGCGGCGATGATGTACTGGGCCGAGAAAGCCGGCCGGCCGTGTACCACGTACATGTTCTGCATCACGGCGAACACCGAAACGCGCAGACGGTTCGCCAGCTCGAGGGCGATGAGGCAGTTCGCCGTGCCCTTCTTCTCGCCCTGGAAGGTGTCGGGCACAAGGTCGGATGCACTCAGGCAGCGCGCCATCCTCTGCGCCGCCTCGAAGCACTGGATGTCGCTGAACGGGGAGATCAACTGCGAAGGCGCGGGGGCCGCGCTGGCCACTGTAAGCTGCTGATTGTTGTCACACATGGGGAATACCTCCTGTCATTTGAAAAGCGAGAGCGTCTCGATCTTTGGCGAGTATCCGCTCCACATTCCGGTCTCGTTCGCTGTCTGGTAGACATGCAGGTCGGCGAGCGCTTCGTTCCATCCTAGCTCGCCGTCTTTCGGGTCGAGCGTGTACCACGCCACCGCGTAGGGCGGCGTCTTTTCCACGGCGCAGAACACGAACGACAGGTCGTCGTCAGCGTCCACACCCAACACCTTCCCGAGCACATGCCTGTACCAGGCGTCCTGCACATGGTAGCGGAAGCGCCGGCATGCCCTGGCGAAGCCCTCGGGGCTGGCGTCGATCGTGGTCTTGAGGTCGATGATGAGGCCGAGCTGTTCGCTGAAGATGTCGGGCCGGCATTTCACCGGGGTGCCGTCGAAGTCGGCGAAAGCCGAGAGTTCAGCGCCTGCTCCCTGGAACAGCGTCACGGCGTTCTTTGACTCCATGATGCTGTTGGTCATGCCTTGCACGGCGTCCATATCATCCGGGGACATGACGATCTTCCCGGCCTCTTCCGCCGCCTTGACGATCTCCTTCACCGCCTTTGTCCTGCGGTCGCCCTCCACTACGATGTACGTCGAGGTGAAGCGCTCAGGTTCGAGCACCGAGCAGTGCAGCGCCGTGCCGAGCCGCATCTCCGACGTCTCTTCCCGCGGTATCGTCATGCTCGCCCTGTAGTGCGCCGCGCTCCTGTGGAGCAGGTCGAGGTCGCTCTTGCTGACGGCCGCGTACGCGTGGTACAGCTCGTTGCTGTAGCAGTCATAGATGCCGGGAGTGAAGGCTTCCAGCCCTCCCAGCCCCATCTTAGTGTGAATGATCTCCATGATGGGCCTCCTATTGGTCAGAGAAAGTCAACGTCTTCTCCTCACGGATAACCTCAAGGGCGTCATCCAGTTTTCGGATCGCCCCTTCAAGCGCATCGAACAGGTCGGACAGGGCGTCACGCCTCTGCTCCACCACCCGGCTGATATCGGTCAGCGAGTCCTGAAAGTCTTCCAGTGTATCCTGCAGTGTCTTACTCATCGTCGAACGCCTCCTCCTTCGCTTCGATCTCCTCGAGGATCTCGAGGTATTCGTCGCGCTTTGGGCACCCAAGGTCCTCGGGGTTCCCCAGCGCCGGGCAGGTCAGCTCTTCGACGTACATCGGCGCGCCGTACCCGTCGTCCCATCCGCCGCAGTCCTCGCAGTGGGCGCAGTCTTCACAGAAGTGATCGCGCTGAAATTCCAGTTCGTTGATACACATTTGTTTTTACCTCCGTGTGGTATAATCGGAGTGTCCAGCCAAGAGGACACTCGCTCTTTTTCCGTTTGCCGTTGACGATGCCAGTCGTCAGCGGCGCTTTTTTTGTGCTCCCTTCAAGGCGCACAGCCTTTTCTTCTGCATCTCGGCCTCGTCCAGTCCGAGCACGTCGCAGAGGCGCTTCACCGTGGCCTCCTGCGGGAGGGCGATGCCCCGCTCGATCCTGCTGAGGGTGATGTAGTGGACCCCGCTCCATCTGGCCACGAACTGGATCGTCAACTGCTGCTTCATGCGTGCCGAAGCGAAGATCCGCCCGAACTCAACCGGGGCCATCGGGGGCAGGTCTTCGTCCCGCAGGATCTCGAAGCCGAACTCGTCGGGGTCGAAGCCGAACTCCTCACAGAGCGGCTGGAAGTGCTCGCTGCGAGGCGTCAGCCCCTCATCGATCCATGACCGCGCCCTGTTCGTCGTGACGTGCATGAGCTTGCCGAGGTCCGACGGGCGCATCTTCAGCTCGGCCATCGCCGTCTGCAGGGCGATCGCGACCGCGTAGCGGGCGTCGCCGTTGTTTTTTACGACAGTCATTTCTCGTGCCGCCTTTCGTCGATGCCGTCAAGGAAGTGATTCAGCCAGGCGCAGGAGAGAAAGAACATGAGCACCGCAGCCGCGGCGATCCCGACGATCGTCCAGAACAGCCAGCCCATCACTTCACCCCGCAGTACCTGTCGCACCAGCGGCGCAGGTGGAACTTCAGCCGCTCCCACCACGACGCCTGCCGCGCATATCGGAAGTCCTTGCTGTAGCGGATCCGCGTCCTGCTCATCGGGAGACCTTCTTCCAGTTCCTGGCTTTCGCCAGCAGATCGAGATAGGCCTGCGCCTCCGCCTCGGTCATCCACTCCTTCTCGCCGACCGATTTGCTGCCGACGTAGCCGCCGTACACCTCATCGCCCTGGTAGATCTTGTACCGTTCCAGCCCGCGCTTCGCCGCTTCCTCGTGCACCCTGACGCGGATCGTCCGCCGGTCGCCCGGTTCGCGGTACTTATCGCCGATCATGTGCCCGCCTCCACATCTCCGCAACGCCGGCACCGACCAGCATCACGGCCCACACACAGCCCAGATAGATCATGAAGATCTCGCACATCGCCCTGTTTGCCACCGCGTCCATGCCTACACCCCCAGCTTCGCCGCTGCCGACCACGCCATCGCGCCGGCCAGCACTGCCAGAACCACCACGCCGCCCAGATACGCCGGCATCACTGCCACTGCCGCCAGCGTGTCGATCGAAACCATCAGCGCACCCAACACCTTTTCAAACATCGTCATTTCCTCCCTTTTTGATGCTGCAGGATCGCCGGCTGTATGCTCCGGTACGACCACAACTTCCTTCCGCCGCGGCCGATCGACGTGTTTCCGTCCGGGATCTCGCCGTCGGCGATCATCCGCCGCACCGTGCTGACCGAGACGCCGATCAGCTTCGCCACGTCCTTGATGCTCAGGTTGCGGTCCCGCGGATCCTCGACGATCACCTCGTGCGTCCGCAGGTAGCCGGCAAGCACCTCGCACAGGCCGCCCACCGTCATCGTCTGCATCGCCTCGGCCAGAGGCGTGTCCATTGCCGTCATGTCCTCTCCTCCTCACCTGCTATAATCTGATCAACCTTTCCGAAAGGACTGATTTCTTTGTTGAAATTCCTGACTTCCATGTCCGTCGCCGAACTGCTCACCACACTCGCCGCGTGGGGCGGATTGTGTCTGAGCATTTACACTTTTTGGCGCTCGCTGCGGATGTCGTTGAAGATCGAGCCCGTTGTTACAACCGTTTTCAATGACGGGCAAAAAGCGTTTATGCCCGTGCGCCCGACTTCTTTCATTCCGGAAAGAGACGAAAAACAATTTCGTTCAAACTCCGCCTTGGGCGTCAGAATCACTAATCTCAGCATCTTCCCCGTCTACATCTACAAGGTTTCTCTGATCAATGATCCTGAGCACGTCGTCCAGTTCCCAAAGATCACCCTGTTCATGGGGAGCCCGGCTGGAAAGGATTTTTCTCAGGACGGCTGCCTGATGCTCCCATTTCGATTGGAAGCCCGGGAAACAGTCGTCATCAGGGAAGATCTGTTCTCGTTGAGTACAGCTCAGATCAAACAACTCCAGAAACTTCAGCTTGATCGAATGCTCATTGAAACCGCCGACGGTCACGTCGAAAGCACAGACATCAGAGCCGGCCTTAGAGAACTGCTCTTACTGTTTGGAAATACAAACCCAGAACGTCATCGCCAGAGCGAAGAGGAATGAGATCAGCAGCGGCCCCCAGAATGAATTGAGTACCCTTGCGTACCATTTCTGACGTTCCGGGAACGTCCATACATGCCCGCCCTGGGGGTCATGCAGCATGACCCATCCCCGGCACAGCAGCTTTTTCTCCAGCTCTGTCAGGTCATCCCGCTCCTGAACAAATTGCTTGTAAAAATCGTTTCCCATGTTCTCCTCCCCGCCCGGTCTACGCCGGGCATTTTGCTATAATGTTCGCGCCGCCGCAGAAGCAACGGAGGAACAACCATGTCTACACACACGCCTATTGCAAAAGATGTTTCTGATAAAGCCGACCAGAACGTACAGGCCCAACTGTACGAACTGGACAGAAGACTCCGCGCCCTTGAAGCGCTCGTCTCTGAACACGACAAGAAACTGAAAGTCCTGGAGAAGTAATTAAGCCTTTTCTGCGGCGGCCTCCGCTTCTCGTTCCTGAACCAGCTTGTGGATCCTGTTGCTCACATCATCGAATTGTTCGATGACACGATCGAGCCGTGCGTTCAGTTTCGCCAGATACTCAGCGATTTCTTCCTGCGTCATCTCGCCGTCCTCCGGGGCGGTTTTTTTGTTGTCGTCCATCATTTGCCTCCCTCTGTCTCCACGCCCAGCAGCTCGTTGGGCGTCACCTGCAGCGCCGCGGCGAGCTTTTGAACGCTCTGGAGCTTGATGCCGCTCGTGTTGCCCTTTTCCCATTCGCAGATCGTCACGGGGTGGATCCCCGCCCTCCGTCCCAGCTCGGACTGAGTTAGCTTCTGCGCTTTCCTAAGCGACCTCAATCTTTCAGCTAACATCACGGACCTCCCCGACACCTAGCAACTCATTGGGCGTCACCCGGTACAAAACAGACATTTTTTTGATAAATTCCAAACTGGGATTTCGTTTCCCTGTTTCCCATCGGGACAATGTGTTCACGCCAATTCCCAGTTTGGACGCCGCTTCTTCCAATGTCGAGAAGCCCGCCTTCATTCTAAATTCTTTGTACGCTGGCATCCTTAAACCTCCCCTCCTTTTTGACGATTCAATATTATTCCCGTTCTGGTAAAATGTCAAGTGGTAAAATACCAGTTCGGGAAAATTATTTTCCCACTTTGTCAAATGAAGAATTTTCCCGAAGTGGTAAAATTACACTTGAGGAGGGGTTATCATGTTTGGCAAAAGACTGACAGAGGCAAGAGAAAAAGCAGGGCTTTCCAGGAAGGATCTGGCCGACAAGTTAGACGTTGGGCAGAATACGATTTGGCGATGGGAAGCTGGCGAACGACAGCCAAGTATCGAAAAGATTCAAGCGATCGCTCGCATCCTCGGCGTCACCACCGACGAGCTCATGACCACCTCAACTCCCGAAAACAAAAACGCCCCCACCGACGTGGCCGGTGAGGGCGATGGAACAAGACGAAAAATCACAATGGAGGACTGGATCAGGGTGCCGATCGTCAGCAGGGAGTGGACCGCCTGCTGCGGGAACGGCATCTCTGCCGCTGAAATCACGAACATGGACGAAGGATTTGTACTTGTGGACCGTGCGAAATTCTACCGTTTTGATGATATGCGCCGCCCCTTCGCGATCTGGTGCGACGGCGACTGCCTGGAGAGTGCCGGCATAAAGGACGGGTACCTCGCTGTGATTAACCCCGCCGAGGACGTCATGCCCGGAGCGATCGCGCTCGTCTCGATCGGCAACAGCCTCAGCCTGAAGCGCGTCAACTTCATGCCCAACGGCGACGTGATCCTGCGCTCCGACCACGGCCCGCGCCGTCTCACGCCAGAGCAGATGGAGGCCGATGAGTTTTGTGTCATCGGCGTGCTGGCCGATGTCCATCAAGGCAGGCCGAAGGCCGTGCCGCTGTAAAGGACATAGATGTCCCTAGCAAATAAACCATGTCTCTAACAAAAAAGCCCCGTACCTGTCGGGATTTCCGACAAGTTCGGGGCTTTTTCGCCCCTGTCATGGTGACGTATCGACAGGAAGCTGATATAATCATAGTGCACCATGCTCGTGCATGTCTTTCAAGGAGGAGGTCGTTGCGCATGAGAATTGTCTTGAACGCACCAGAAAACAAGATCACGCTTTTTTTTGAGCCAGGCGCGAAAAGGCCGCCGGCTCCGCAGTATGGTTATGACTTCCGCAGAAGGCTCCACTATTTCTGCAAGGGCTGGGGCAGCCTCGGAAATGTCTACGGGACTTTCAATCGCGAATCGTCAAGGATGCTGTGATGGAAGAGAAAACTCTGCCTGAGCAGAACAGCGTGCCGGCTTCGATTGAATTCAACACAAACCAAAAAGAAGACCTTGCGGCATTGGCCGCAGCACTTCCCCCAGAAGTGAAGGGATTTCTACAAGGCTTACACTTTGAGGCGAATGCACTGACAACGAATGACTTCTCTATTGCCGCCCTCGGCAATAAAGAAATCAGGGACTTTCTTGAGCGGAAGTACCCGCGTAAACTGAAAGAGATTGTTGACAGCGGCGTAGAGCGCACCAAAATCAACAACGAGCACATGCGCGTCCGCATTGAGACAGAAAAAGCCGACACACGAATGCTGCGAATTGGTCAGCTTGCCGGCATCGGCTTCATCTGTTTCGCCCTGTCGGCGGCGTTGTGGATGTTTTTCACAGGCAGGCACAGCCTTGGGCTCCAGTTGGTTATCGCCGGCCTTGCCAGCCCGATCCTTAACAACCTCATCGCCGCATGGTCAGGAAAGAACAAACAATAACAAACAAGCCCCGCGAACTGGTGACAAAATGTAACCGGTTCACGGGGCTTCGTTGTAAAAAAATAACCGCCAGGAGCGTGCGTTCCCCTGACGGTACTGACTGGAAGGTGTTGGGTGCGAGTCCATCATCTTTCGCGTCGTGGTCATTATAGCATGGTCATAGCGCAGGACTTAGCGTTTCCCCGATTTTTCCGCGGGACACTTTACAAACGACCCGAATAAACGGGCAGGAAGGGGTCAAACTTACCTCGACCCATACTCTCATACCTCCGAAACAAAGTACAGAGCTTGGCGTTCATCCTCGGCGGACTGGCTCAGATTTTCGCATCTGTCTTCCCCAAATTTGCAGTTTTTGGGAACTCAGGTGCGAAAAATGCGGGGCATTTCCCAAAAATCGGGGATTTTGGGAAGATCACGCGCCCGGTCTTTCTGGCTCCGGCGTGCCGTCTCTCAACGCGTCGAGGAAGTCGGCCCACCATTGGAGCATGACGCGCCGCGTGTCCAGGTACTGCGCATAGTTGTACACAGCACGGACGCCTCCGGGGACGTGGGCGAGCTGGCGCTCGATCGCGTCGGCCGGCCACTGGTACTCGTTCAGCAAAGTCGAGGCGGTACTTCTCCATCCGTGCGGCACCATCGGCGGCAGTTTGGCTTTCGTGCAGGCGCGGCGCAGTGCCATCACGGGCGTCATGTCGGACATCTCGCCGCCGGTCTCAGGGCTCGGGAAGATCAGTCCGTTCTCCTGCGGCCGTGCGGCCTCGAGGATCGCCATCGCCTGATAACTGAGCGGCACGAGGTGCGGGCGCTTCATCTTCATGCGCTCGGACGGGATCCTCCACAGGCGCTCGGTGAGGTCGATCTCCTCCCAGCGGGCGCAGCGGGCCTCGGTCGGGCGCACGAACGTGTACGCCTGGAACATGAGCAGACGGTTCAGCCTTGGCGTGATGTTGTCGGCCATCGAGCGCAGGAGCGCGCCAAGCAGTTTCTTGTCCTGGATCGACGCGTGGTGCTCGCTTCGCAGGGGACGCATCGCGCCGGCGAGGTCCTGGCTCACGTCACGGTCGCACTTGCCGCCCGCGGCGATGCCGTAGCGGGCGATCTGCCCCCAGAGGTTCTTGACGCGGTGCGCGGTCTCGATCTTGCCCTGCGCCTCGATCTGCCGGCAGAGGGCCAGCAGTTCAACGGGCGTCACCTCACTCATGATCCGGTCGCCGAACTTCGGCAGCAGGTACGTGTCGAGGCGTTGCTGCGTCAGTCGGATGGTACCCGGAGTGCAGGTACCGAGGACCTTCATCTTCATCCACTCGAACGCAAGCTCGCGTACCGTCACGCCCTCGTCCTCGCCGCGCTGGTGCTTCTCGGCCAGCTCGTCGCGCACGCGCCGCGCGTCCTTCAACTTCATCGCAGGGTACCGGCCAAGCGTCTTCTTTCCGCGCCCGTCCCGCGGACGGTACACCCATGACTTGACGCCGCTGGGATGCACGACCAGATACAGACAGTCGTAATCGCAGACGGTGTACGCTTTGTCTTTTGGTGTCAGGTCCCTCACGATCGTGTCGGTCAACGCCGTGCGTATCGCCTGTTCGTTGCTGACTTTTATCCTCATGGTACTTTTTCGCCTTTCTCGGGTACCGTAAAAGGTACCATTCGATTTTATTTTTGGCAAAATATGGCGTGCCATGAGCAAATAATAAAACGCCCAACCCCTGTTTGCAAGTGGGTTGGGCGTTTATGACGCAATATGAAGATAAAAAAATGGCTACCCCGCCTGTATCATTAACGATCTCACGGCAGCAGGTAGACTCCTGAATTATCCGCGGTGTCCTCTTTTCAGGTACTGCTCAAAAGTACCATTTTTTTCTCCTTGTCCTGTTACTAGTTCGATTTACAACACTTCCCGTGTTGCAGATAATTCTACTACTATTTGTTGCGTCTGACAAGATATCAGGCTACTTTTGTATAGGAATCAGAGACCTACCCTTTACGGGTTGTTTCGCTTTACCAGGTACCCGCCGGCGAAGCCGGCAAGCACCCCGATCACAACGCCCTGCACCTTGCCCTGACGAACGCGCGAGCGCCAGAGTTTTCGCTCTGCGGTGACCTCCGACTGGAGTGCCGCGAGCTGCCTCTTGAGGTCGGCCTGCTGCATCCGAATCTCTTCACGCAGGGCCTCGAGCGCCTGCTGCCGCACATCGGCGATCCGCTTGGCCTCGGACCAGCCGGCGATGGTGTCCCGCATTGCGAAATCGGCCAAGAAGTACCCGTCGCTCGGAGCGGTCCAGCCGCGGCGGACGCGCAGGGCGTCAGCGCTTGGTTCGGTACTCTGACAGCAGGCCGGCGAGCAGATCAGGCAGATCGTCGCTATTAGCAGCAGACACTTTTTCAGTGACATCGCGCACCACCTCGCTTTCCTTTGCTTTCGCCGCGTCGACGATCGCATCGGCGCGGCGCTCGTTGGTCTCGGACGTCGTCCTGATCTCCTCGATTGTCTTGCCGACCTTGACGTTACCGCCCTGCCCGCGGCAGATCCACCACGCGAACAGGGCGAAGATCACAGCAGCGAAGACGACCAGATAAACGTGATAAAGGCGCAGCAAGGACTTGAGATCAGTCATCCTTCCGCCACTTCCCTTCTTGCAAGCGTTTCTGCAAGCCGTCGAAGGCGCTCTGGATCGTCTCGGGGATCTCCGACTCAATGATGTCGAGGATGCGGCCGCCCGTATAACCGCTCATCGCGATGATCACGGCCGACAGCTCTTTATTGACGTTGAGGGCGTCGAGCGTCCACGCCACGACAGCACCCACGGCCGCGGCGGACGCGAGCCCGGCCACGAACCGTTTGAGGTCAAACGGATCAGTGCCGTGCTTTCGCGCCGCGCGGACCGCTTGAAAAAGGGCGGCGAGAGCTGCGCCCACGCCGCCGGTAACTATCAGATCGAACAGTGTTTTGCTCTCCTCCTCCTGTGGCATGGACATCGTCACCTCCATCCGTTGAGTGCGATGCACAGCCGGTTGATGACGGGCGCGGGGCGTGCGGTCGTCAGGCCGCGCAGGTCTTCGACAAGCTGTCCGAGGATCTCGCTGTCCGCGGTCGTCTTCTTTTTTCGCTCGTCCCAGACACGCAGGTGCCCGTCTTCGGCCTTGGCCGTGTCGATGTGCAGCCAAGTATCGTACAGCCCGATGCCGCCCAGTTCTCCCAGTCCGCCGCAGGCCCACTCTCTGATAATAGTATCGAAGGCCAAGGACGGTGACATGCCCTTGGCCTTGAAGTCCATCGCCCGCGTGGGCTGGGTATCGGTGAAAATATGTTTGCTCGTCGGCGATCCGCCCGATGTTTTGTTGTGCTCCGGGCAGCGACAGCACGAGGTCACGATCATCGGCGTCTTGAGGACGTCGCGCACTCGCTCGGCCAGCATCAACAAGCGCGGCGAGACATTACACAGCGGACTGTCCTTATGCCGGTTACACTTGCAACGCAGCTCGTAATCTGCAAAATGAGGGCTTAGTTTTTTGGTCAACGTCATGCACCTCTTTAACTATTTGTCCCGTGGTTAATACTCTTTATAGTAAGAGAATTCAATTTGTCGGAGCTTCAATAGCCCCTGACGTACTAGCTTTATATTTTTTCCCTGTCATGGTTCCCGTAAATTCAGGATGGTACAGACTACCGAACACACAAGTAAATTTGCCATTTGCAAATGCATCGCAGAAGGTAGTGCATGACCCAGAACACGGCATAGAGAGTGCTGCGCTATTTGTATTTATATCATAAACGTTCAGAGCACTGTCATGTGTGATTTGAAATACACATGAATCCATGACATTACCTTTTACAAGGTGGAAAGTGTTTGGATAATTAGTGAGAACACTAAATTCGAGAGTGCCATTAAAATCAACCTCGTATAGATTACAACGGGTGAAAACACTCTGTGCGTTACCAGTTACCTCTGCCCATGCGCTGCAACCATAAACATAAAGCTGTGCTCCTGTTCCGGCTACCCTAACCAAAGCGTTATAAACAGGCACATCAGTTTCAGGAATAACGTAATTACCTGTAATGTTGAAACGTTTAAGATACCAAGGCCCACCAATTACTAAAATAGCATACGCCCATGTACTTGATGCATGAAGTGTTGGGGGATTGTTATAATCCCACGCTTCGATGTTGATTGCACCAGTTGTCCTTGAATACACGGGAAGAGTAAGGCACTCGTCATAAGTGGCGTTAGAAACTTTAATGTACACAGAGTGAGAATTGATAGCATAAGTCTGAGTCACAAAATTAACAGCGGCTTGAATGGTCTTAAACGGCATTGCCTGAGTACCGCGACCATCAACAATGCTGTCCCCAGACGCGCTATGGTTCTTATCAACATACAGATCAAGATTTGCTTCAAGCGGCACAAGCATTTTCAGCGATTTGAGCAGGGCCTCAAACTTGGTTGTAGGCATCTGATTAAAGTCCACGCCAAGAGTGCCGTCACTGTTTTTGACAAGGCCCGCAGAGGGGTTAGCAACAGCGTCAGAAATAGCGTCCTTCCAGCCACCGAGACCTCCATTAGCATCTGCTTTTACAACATTGTCTCCTGCTTTAGTTGTAGATGCTTTAACGCCGCCAAGCGTCGTGCTCGTCGCTTCTGGCAGCCACGACGGGTCGAGCTTGCCGTTACTGTCGGCGATCGGGACCTTGTCAGACGCGCCTGTCGTCGACGTCATGACGCCGCCGAGTGCCGACGAGGTTGCCGCAGGCAGCCAAGAAGGATCGAGCGCCGTCGCTCCGCTGGCCGCGATCGGGACCTTGCCGGCGGCTCCCGTGGTCGACGTCATCACCGCGCCCTTCGCGCTCGACGTAGCATCGGGCAACCACGACGGGTCAAGCGTGCTCTCGCCAGATGCGGCCAGAGGCGAGTGATTCGCCGCACCGGTGCGGCTCAGAGGAGCGCCGGCGTAGAGCATCGACAGCTCGCTATACTTGCTCTCTCCGTCTCCGATCGCGTACTCGAGGCTGCCTTCGAAAAGGCGGTCCTTAACAAGGAAGAACACGCCTTCGGGGACGATCGGATCGTTCTCAGCCCACGCCGTGGCTGTGTCGCGCGTCGGGGCGATCAGTTTGATCTCTCGGCAGCCCGACTGTCTGGCCGTCTCAAGGCACTGGCAATCGCAAGTGCAGACCGCCGTGGTCTCTTCAGTGGTGCCGCAAGTAACACACGGATCCATAATATCTCCTCCTCCTACCAATGACGGTGAAGAATTGCGTCCTTCACGCCGCCAGTCGCTGTTTTGACCTCGCCGACCGCTGTGGCCAGCGCGTCGAGCTTGGTCGCCAGAGTGCCGAGCGCGGTGATGATCGTCTCCTGATTCGCGGCGATCGTGTCAAGAGTTGCGGTTTCTTCTGCCATGGGTCATTCCTCCTTTAGGATTATGTAAGCGTCCACACGATGGACGCGAGTTCCGCTTCATCCTGCGCCGCGTCGATCTGCTCGACGAGGCGTTTTTCTTCCGCGAAGGCGGCTTCGACGTGAGCGCCTACGATCCGCGCCATAGCTAGGATCTCCGGGGCGCTCAGCGTCAGGTATCCGTCAGCGCCCTTCCAAACGGTCGTGTACGTCGAATCGACCGCCGCAGACAACGCGACCGCGGTGATCATTGCCTGATCCTCGCGGTCGGTGGTGATATGTACGCCGTTGATGATGACGCCGGCGATCTCGTAGTCATAGCGGGCGGCAGCAATCTCAGCTTTTTTCTGTTGTTTCAGTGATTCAAATACCATAGGGTCATCATCAAAAACAAAACTGAAATCAGGTAAGCGTATAATTTCTCGTTCTGTTTCTTGCCACGGGATTGACTCGTCCTCTGCGGCATTTAAATAAGACGGAGATAAAAGTGTAACGTCCCCCTCGCGGGCACAAACAATTACACCATCAATTTGCTTATATTCCATACACTAATACCCCCTCGGATAGCATAAAAATCCCCAGACATCGGTATTTGCAGGAATAGCTGTACCACGATTGACGAGCCACACTTCACCGTTATCTCTCACTTCAAAATAAGCGGGGTTACCGTAGTTTGAATCGTATTGTGCAGGGGCGCACCCTAACTGTGCTGCGTTTCTCGATGCAGGTACAGGGAGATTGGTGTATACTTTTGTGTAACTCCACGTATTCACTTGAGCAACAAGTTTGCAATAAATGAACAACCAAACGAGGTTATTTGCTATCGTGTATTTTGATTGTGAATCACTAGCTACGGCGGATGTCCTAGTCCCAGACGATTGCGTATTTGTTAAAAGTTTTGATATATCTTTACCGTCCCACGTAAAAGCTCCATTAGGGTCTAAAGACAACCTTTTATATGATCCATCGGATGCCATTGCGTCTAACTGAACCCCGTTCCCACTTTCTTTTGAGTTCAACCACATACGAGAGCCAGTTTGCCAGCCATTACCACCACATAAAAACAAACGTGAATTTGATTCTGAACGATAAATATCTGTACCTGTTAATGCCCCACCCGATTTAGGGTAATAATCAGCAGCACCCCATGTCGCTTTACCTTCAGCAGACCACCGTAGTATTTGTCCACTTGAACCACCCGTTGGGATAATTTGACGGACATACGCTGTGGTCGCGATTTTTGTTGAGTTGTCACTTGTAGCGGGAGTAGGCGCGATTGTGAAAACCCCATTTTGGTTATATCCAATCCCTAGTTCAGCGAAAACATTATCAACTGTAGGATCATAAACAAGCAGCGTCAATCGGTTACTAAAATCAGACGCACTGACCATACGTTTAGGCGCGTACAGCATAGACAATGGTTTTCCACTTCCGCCACTAGCTGCATAATGTGATAAAACAGATGGATATGTCGTTGCACCGTTAAAACTCTGTCTGATTATGCCTGTGTCTTTAGTATATAGAGATTCCCACATCGCAGTTCCGTCTGATGACCATCTCAAATACATGTTAGCACTACCACCACTAGGAATGTGTTTGTTTCCCGTAGTTGTTGGGTGGGTGTAAACGGTGTCAGTGAACTTAGCGTCGGCAGGAATTACACGGTGCTGAATTGTAGAATTGCGGAAAACAGGAACCCATGTGTCTGTGGTGTTGTTCGTGTTAATATCAAGCGTATACCCACTCCAGACATCGTTATCAGCGCCCCATACTGCTGTGCCATCTGCGCCCCATCGCAGGATTTGACCAGATGATCCGCCACTAGGGATGTGCTTATTACCGCTAGTTGTAGGATGGGTGTAGACGGTATCAGTGGCGGCGATAGTGATCGTATCGTTCGTCGCGTCGGGCGTTAGCGTGATATTGCTTCCTGCAACAAGCTCAAGCGTGTCAGTCTTACCGTCAGCAGCAACAGTCGTTGAACCGACTTTGATATTGGAAAAGGCGTTCTGGTTCGGTTCAGCGCCCGCCGTAATACCGTCCAACTTGCTTTTGTCCGCTGCGCTCATCAGGCCGGCAGCCGATGACGACGCCTCCGTCGCCGGGATCGTGATCGTCCTGTCCGTCATGCCAGTCACATGTCCTGTGCCGTCACTTTCCACCTGCGAGACCGTCACTGTACCGCCGAAGGCAGGCGTCAGGTCCTGCGTCGGTTTGCCGATCCTCGCCGTGTATGTCGGGTGCGTGTAGACCGTGTCAGTGAACACAGCATCCGCGGGGACCGTCTTGAGCAGTTGATACGTGCAGGCCGTCGCGACGCCGTCGTCGAGGTAGATTGGCTGCGTCGCGGACCCGACGTCACTTGAGCCGAGTTTTGATGCCGTTCCCGCGCTTGTGGCGTAATTCGCATTTGTGGCACTATTAGCACTTGTGGCATTGCCGTTAAAATTTACGGCAGTTACAGTGCCGGGGAAAACTGTATTTCCTTGTTCATCAAGTAATGTTGCTCTACGTACCTGTTGATAAAAACGAATACCTTGGCTATCGGGAAGCATATGGTCTCCCGCGTACTGAGAGATATAGATAGGTTCAGTACCGTTATCCGCAGTAGCAATTTCAAGAAAACCATTATCAATTGTTGTAGAATCTGACGCACCAAGCGGGTCTGGATTACCTGTAATACCTGTACGGATTGCCCACAGGTCATTTCCTGCCATTTCACCAGAGAACTGACTGACCGTCTCCACACCATTAACGCCGTAAGTTGAGTTGATGTTCCCGGTTACGGTATCTCCGGTTTTTTTGACATATGTATCGGGGACCGCGTCCAGAATAGCTTTATCGGCAGCGCTCATCAAGCCGGCTGCCGTGGGCGTGGCCTCCTTGCCGCCGATGGTCACCTTGTCGTTTGTCGTGTCGGCAGTTAACTCAATCCCCGTGCCGGCGGACAGCTCGAGCACGTCAGTCTTCTCGTCGGCCTCGATCGTGCTGCTGCCGACCTTCACGCCCGAAAAGGCGTTCTGGTTCACCTCCGCGCCCGGCTCGACGCCATCCAGCTTGTCCTTGTCCGCGGCGGTCATCATCCCGCGCCGGTCGGCGGTCGCGTCGACGATGTCGGCGTCGAGCTTTTCCGATAGCCGGCGCAGGTAGTTGATGATCTTATTCCAGACCGCCCTGCCGTGATCAAAGGAGTAGTCACCGTTGGGGATCCCCGGCCATTTGTAGCTCATGACAGGTTAGTCCATTCCCAACCGGTCGCAGTGCGCGTGAGCACCTGCCCGGCCTCGCCTCCGACGAGGACCTGAAGCAAAGGTGCTGCCCAGTCTTTCGCGTCCGCGATGACTGCCTGCGCGTCCGCCTTGACGGCGTTCGCCTCGGCGGTCGTCAGCTCGAGGGCGCTCTTGGCCACGTCAGCAGCGGCGATCAGGTCCTTGACCTGCGGGACCGCCTCGAGGAATTGCAGGACGAGAGGATTGACGGAAACCCAGTCCATAGGATCCGCGTGCTGCCCATCGACGACCGGCAGTGCCAGAGGATTGAGCCCAGAGAACGTCGAATCGCCGCCGTCGATAATGGCCGGAGCACGGCGCGAGAAGACGAGACTGCATTTGCCGTCGATGATCGGGATGACCATAAACCATCTAATAAATGGATAGAGTGTGCCCCAGACCGCACAGAAATATTGATGCGCCTTCTGGGCATTCGAGTACGCCTTAATCGCATCCGCCTCTGCCGATTCCGCCGCCGTCTCGGCTCGGGTTGTGTAGGCGACGATCGCGTCGGCCACAGCCTGCGCAGCCGCAGCCGCAGCGTTGGCCGCGTTCTTTGCCGTGTTCGCACCGGTTGCCGCCGTGTTCGCGGCGTTCGCCTTCTGGTTCGCGAGGTTCGCCGCCGCTGTTGCTGCTGCCGCGGCCGTGCCTGCTGCCGCTCCGTTTGTTGCTGCGAGCTGGGCCGCCGATGTCAGGTCGTCGTAGTCCACGGCCGGTGAGGTCTCATTGACGCCGGCCATGATGCAGCGCCCGAGTTTCTCGTCGAGCCCCTGCAACATCTGCACGATCTCGTCGAACTCGCTCTCGATCGCCTCGGCCTCGATCGTGCCTTGATTGACGAGATCGAGAGACTGCTCAAGCGGAACCTCGCGCAGGATCGTCAGCGTCTGCGAGCTCGTTAGCGGCGTGCCCGAAACGGGGTATGTGACCGTCTTGTCGTCGAGGTCGACTGTGTAGTCGTTGAGGACCCGCGACGTCGTGCCGCCCTCGGTGACGTAGAGTTTTAGCCAGTCCTCATCAACGCACGGGAACACGTAGGACCAGACGCGCGTGCTGCCGTTGCCGGTGTACTGCTGTTTCACGGTTGTCGTGTGTACAGTCATAAAGCACCTCCATAAAAGAAGGCGGCCTCACCACGAGACCGCCTTTTTGCATTGCCTAGAACATCCCGCGCCTGGCGCGCTTCACGTCGCGGCGCATTGCCAGCATCGCCCTGAACGCGTCGCCCAGACTGTCAGACCGGAGCGCTGTCAGCGTGCGTTTGGCCGCCGTCACTGGGAACAGCCCCGTGAGTAGTGCGAATCCTTCGGTGAGCTGCCAGGCACCGCGCTCGAACTTTGTAACGCCGCTCTTGGTGTACTGCGAACTGTCTGTGCTCATCATGTCCTTCGCACCGCGCATGATCTTGGCAAACGGAGCGACAAGCGCGCTGCTTGTGTTGCCCGTGGGCTTGTTGTTCAGGATCGAGTCGTACGCTGTGAACAGTTCCTTCCCGATGACCGGCACGGAACTAATGTACTGCCTCGTCATCACGCGCCCGGTCCACTCCAGCCAGTTCTCGTCATCATCGTCATCCGGCGGTCCGTCGGTGACCATGCCCAGGAGCATCGCGCCAAGCGTGAGCGCCGCGACATTGTAGGCGATGCGCGGGACGTTGCCGCTTTTAATGCGCTGTGCCATGTCGTACATGGTCATGCCCCAGACCTGCGCGCTGTCGTTGGTGAAGATCATCATCAGCTTGGCGATGCCGGTAGCAGACTGCTGCCAGAGTGCCGGCTGGTCCTTTGCCTGCGGCGTCTGCTGCGTGAGCGCAACGGCACGCTGCGCTTCGCGGATTGCCTGCTGCTGCGACATGTTGCGCTTGATGCAGGCATTGTAAACGGCCTTCCAACAGATCGAAGCGGTAACGACATCACAGAGACTGATGTGCTTCATTCCGAGATCAAAACGCGTTGGACGCGCGATCTGCCATCTGCGGATCAAGGCGTTTGACCTCGGCGATGTACTCCTTCGGATGGATCGCGAACTTCCCGATCTCCGCGAACACCTGCGTAAATCCTGCAGAAATGAGGACGCGCGGGAGCGAGAGCGTCTGCTTCAGCATGGTCGAAAGAGAGCCGCAAAGGTAAGCGATCGACATGTGCCGTCCGATGGCCCTGGTCACGCTGTTCAGAGCGCTGTGCGCGATCTGCCGGTCGTTCTGGATCACAAGGTTCGTATAACCGACGACAGACTTCCACGCTTCGGTGCCATACTTCAGCGTGATCGCCTTGCCGATCGTCATGCGGCCGTCTGCACCTCCCGCACGGCCGAGCACGCTGCCGAGGTCGCCGGCAACTTTCGCGAAGGCCGCGGTGTGTTCCTGGGCGCTGACCTGATCGGACCAGAGATCGACCAGCCCGAGGTCAACTGCACGCTGTCCGTTCTGGTTGATTTCCTGGCGCTTGTGCAGGAAGCCCTTTTCAAGCATCGCCCTCTGCCCCGCCCGGGCAGCTTTCCCCTCGAGCGTCTCCGCGCTCTCTGCATCGACAAGCCCCTGCCGGCTGGAATATTCGAGCCGGTGCATGGGGGTGTAGTTCTCTTCCTTGTCCATCGCCTCATTGTACACATCGATGAAGCGTTCGTTGAGGCGGTCAAAGCTCTTGTCGAAGTCGTCGATGATCGCGTCGGCGAGCGCCCGTTCAGAGCCTGTGAGCGCCTGGACACAACGTGCAGCATGGGCTTCCGCCTGATTGCCGAGCCCGCGGAAGTTGCCGTAGATCAGGGCGTCATGCCCCTTCTGGTTCTTCAGCAGCGCGTAAATACTCAGCAGCTGGTCGACGGAATAAGCCTCACCGTCCACGACGCGGGACTTGCTCAGATCGTAGAAACTGATCCCGAGATCCTTCATCAAGCCCTCGATGTTCGCGCGACGTTCCAGAACGTGACGCAGTTCCTCGTCCCTGGCCTCGTTGACCATGTCCATGAAGTACTTTGTCATCGCGGAGTCGTACTGTCCGCCGCCGTTGCCGATCCAGTCGAACAGGCGCTGTGCACCGAGCGTTGCGGCGTAGGTCCAGTCGCCGGCCTTCTGCAACATGCCCTTGACGCCCTTGTACTCCTTGCGCAGGTCTCTGACATCGCGAACGACCTTGCTTGACCGCTGCGGGATCCTGCCGATGCTTTTCAGGAGTTCCTCGAACATGCCCGCTCGTCTGACGTCCGTCGCCTGCTTCCACTGTTCGTACTCGACGCGGCCGCGGTGATGGACCTCTTCCACCTCGGCCTCGAGCTTGAGCAGGTCCTCGAGCTTCATTTCCGACAGACGCGTCGTCTCGAGCATGTGCAGCAGTTCCTGTTCGGACCGGGTGAAGTCCTCCGTCTTGACGTCAGGATTCTCCTTGACGTAGTCGGCAAGCGCCTGCGCTTTCGCGAGACGCTTGGGCGAGACGTTCTTCAGCGTGTACTGGGCAAGCAGACGTTCAAGCTCCTGCTTGACGCCCCAGCGGACATGTTTGTCATTGCCCATCTTAGTGATGTGCTTGATGATGCGCTTGATCTGCTTCTTCATCTGGTCACGCTGGCGCTGCTGCTCACGCATGAGCTTGACCTTTTCGCGGTCCTTGCGGCGCTGTTCGCCCATGCGCTCCTTGTACTGCTCACGAATCTCCGCAACTCGCGCCTTGTGCTTTTCTTTAAGCGCCGCGATGCGCTCGCTCGCGCGTGCGCGTTCGGCTGCCCGTCCTTCGGCACGGCCTCGCTTCTCGGCTTCCCTGATCTCGGCCTGTCGGGCTTTCATCTCCGCCTTGAGAGCGGCCTGCTCGGGATCAACAGTGCGCTTTCGCCGGCCGCCCATCTCGCTGATGACTTCCTTGATCAGGTCGAGCTCATCACGCAGCGCAGGCGCAGCGGCCTCGTCGGCAGTCTTCAATTCAGCCTGCACGGCCTTGCGGCGCTCTCTGGCATAGGCGACGATGTCCTTGTCGTCCATTCCGTACATCATCCAGGCGAGGTTGTCATCCGTGAACGGTACGTCGTGCAGCCCAGTTGTCTGTCCTTCGGGACGGGACATCAGCAGCTCGTACAGAGCATTGACGTCGCCGACCTGCTCGCCGGTTTCGTGAGCGTACTCGGCTGGGATCTCCTCAAAGCGCAGGGTGCTGTCCTTGCGGAACAGCCCAGGATCGCGTTTGCGCAGGCCCTCTGCCTCGCTCTTGCCCCAGACGCCGAGGACGTTTTCGTACGAAAGGCCGCCGTGGTTGCGGATAAACGCCGTCAGGGCGCTGCGTGCCTTGAGCTGCAGCTCGTCACGCTTAGGAGTGTCGGCGACGATGCTGCTGCGCGTCAGCCACTCCGGCGGTTCCGAGTCCCCCAGCGTAACAGCGCGCCACGATGCGTCATCAACCCGGGAGAACTCAGCGTCTTCAGACTCGCGCTCCAGTTCCGCGATGCGATCATCGGCGAGCTGGTCCTCCTCATAGAGGTCCTCGAGGGAGTGATCTTTGAACATGTTGAGCTGATCCTGCTCGTGTTGGCGGGCCTGCTGCTCGTAGCGGTTGATGATCTCGATCGCATCTTCGTCGAAGATGACGAAGCAGCGCCCGTCCTGCGCCCCGTCGTAAGTGATGCCCTTGATACCGGCGTCGGACAGAGCGAGGGAGGCGGCCATCTGATTCTCGAAGTTGTCGCCGCGGAGCGCATAGGCGAAGGCGTCATAGATGTCGCGCCCCTCAATCGTTCGGCTGTTGCGCAGCTTGGTGAAT
>ONNS01000095.1 GCA_900319275.1 uncultured Eubacteriales bacterium | reverse complement strand
AGCCACATGTAGCTCTTAGCCCTGGCATCCTTTCCTTCCTCATGCAGAACCTGCAGTTCCGTCTCATCTGCGTGGAGAAGGTCGTGCTGAACAAGGCGCCGATGGAGCGCATCGTAGACGGGCACAAGCCAATCGTCGGAGCAGCGGATCAGCCAATTGGACATCGTCTGCCGGGAGATCATAAATCCCTGTCGGTTCCATTCCTGCTCCTGCCGGTACAGCGGAGATCCCATCACAAATTTCTGCACGGCAAAGTGAGCTACTGCTTCCGCCGAAGCATAGCTTCCGGGGATCAATGCCGGTTCCTTCGGCGTTTGAACGATCGGGGTGGAGATGCCATTCTCCTTGCAATTGAGGCAGGCATAGGTCACATAGACGTCTCGGTGAAGAATGATCTTGGCCGGGACGATCTGGATCTTTTCCTGAACCTCGGTGCCGATGGGCTGCATGACCTCGCCGCATTCCGGGCACTGGCGCTCTTCCTCGGAAAGCGTGTGCTCGACCTCGACGACCTCAACATTCTCCGGAAGAATATCCCGTGCCCGGCCGGACTTCCTCTTGCGGGTATGAGAGCGTACCTCGACCGCAGGCTCGTCCGCTTCCGCCGTGTCTTCGGCATAGACCTCCGGCTTGGTACTTCTCGTATTCCGCGCGGGAAATGGTTACCGTTTCCGCGCTGCTTGTCTCTAAAACAGCCTGGTTTTCCATGCCTTAAGTATACCATAAAAGTGCTGAAAAGTACAGCATTTTCGGCTGTTTTAGGCATATTTATACAGCACTCAACCCGGTCACCGGACGATGCGCTTTCGGCTGTTCCACCTTCAGTCCTTCCATGAGCCAGCGGTACTGCTGCGGCGTGAGCAGCCGTACCTCTCGCTCATTCCGCGGCCACTGGTAGACGCCGCGCTCCAGGCGCTTGTACAGCAAAATGAATCCATCCTGTTCCCAATACAGTCCCTTGATCCGATCCCGGCGCCGTCCGCAGAAAAGAAACAGTGTATTCGTGAAGGGGTCCAGATCGAATTCCTGCTGCACCATAGCGGACAGACCGTCGATGCCTTTTCTCAGATCTGTGTAGCCGCATGCAAGGTACACACGGTCGGCCCCGGTGAAGTCATTTAGCATTGCTCAAAACCTTGCACAGTGCTGCCACCACGTCGGCATTGGCCCCGCTGTATACATCCAGTGAAGCCTCGCCGATCCGTACTGTTGCGACCAGATCGTTCTGCGCAGCCGGTACCGGCAGCGCTGCAAACCTCCGTTCCGGTTCCTGCGGCGATTCCAACTGTTGCCGCTGTTGTTCGATCATGGCAGCGAAGACCTTCTTCTGCCAGTTGAAATAGGTCTTCGGCTTGATGTCGTGCTCCGCACACCACCGGGTCACAGACTGTCCGCTGCTTCGGCATTCGGCCACACGCTGGCTCCATTCCAGCAGATTCCGCTGGGCCGACGCGCCTCGGATCGTTAGCTCGCCCATGGTATCCCTCCCGATCTATGAGACTTCCTGGCAGTCTATGGCACTGCCAGACATAAATGCAGAGACTCCCATAGACTCGCATCGACTCGATGGAAGTCTATGAGAGTCCCTGCTCATTCTCTCATAGCTGAGGCGCGCACTCAACCCGCCCTCTTATTTTACGCTTACATTTGAACATAACATTGGCGCAGAGCTTACTAATATAACGGAAGACCGAACCCACAAACAGGCACAGAACCGAGGTGGTAGTGCTTCTCAACGCAGAGATCCCCTGAATTGCCCTCCACGGTGTAAATCTGTCCGTCCTCCACCTTTTCTACGATGCCGACGTGATCGGCCAGGCCGTCGCTCTCCCAATCGAAAAAGATAATATCGCCGGGGCTCGGCTCATAGTCCCGGTCTTGCCATTGGCCGCGCTCTATGAACCAGTCCACATAGGGGCGCACGCCCTCCATCTTCGGCAATACACCAGCGTCCAGATAACCGCATTGATCGGCGCACCAACTCACGAAGATTGCGCACCACTCCACGCGATAATCTAAGCCCCACCAGCTCCAATAGGGAGCGCCGCCGACATTGCCGATTTGTGACTGCGCCACGGCTACCATAGCGGCGTTGCCTTCGCCCATAAAGAGCCGCCCAACAGGATAATAGCGGAGAACGTGGGAGACATAGGCTTTGTCGCCGTAGCCTGCCCAGCCGTATTGTGCGGCCATCATGTCGGAAAACTCGATGGCGTTCAGCTCGGAATACCCTCCATAGTTGGCAAGAGCCCATGAAATGTAGCCCGGGCCGAAGTTGTAGCCCTGCAGAGCAAGCGAGATATGGTCAAGGTCTATCGGACTTTCCACGCCTGCCATGTTCAATACGTCGGCCAACGTATGTACGCCCACGTCGATGGAATATTCGGGATCGGTGATCGAATTAGGCGCATGAGGATACCGGGTATTGTATCCGCTTTCTGAGCATTGCATAGGATCGGTGCCGTGCCCGCCGCTCTCCTGCATCATGACCGCAGCGATCAAGTCCTCATATTCGGGAATGCCGTGTTGGGCAGCGTAGAGCCGGATCAAGGGGCGGTATGCCTCTACCTCAGCGCTGACAGGGACATAGGCACTGCGACTCTCGCCGCTGCTCGTCAACATGGAGGCAACGCCCATAATCACAACAAAGGGAATAAGGATCAACACCAGCGCCCCGACCGCATAAAGCAGCGTTTCCCGGCTGGGAGTGACGGCTTTTGTGATTGCTGTACCGAGCTTCGTGAAAAAGTCGCCGCTTGCCTTTGCTGCTTTCCCTGACAGCCTTTTCGTCGTCCCGTTCTTGATCTCTTGGATTGCTTGGTTACGGGCATACCTGCGGCCTTGCTCCTTGACGAGCTGCGCCTTTGAAGTAGAGACCGTGGAAGCGTTACGGGGCAACGCCGTCTGACGCTGCCCCGTGGACTGGGTGGGATTGGGTTGTGTTGCCGTGTTCGTGATATGCTGCGCTCGAGCTATCTTCTCCCGTCGCTTCGGGTTATAGGGAGAAGATCCCCAGCTGAAAGGCTGTTCTACGGCGTCTTTCTCCGTAGTGGGGTAATCCGTCTGCTCTCGGACCTTCCGCACATAGGAGCGCCGCATTTGCTCTTTTGTGCGTTCAGCGGATTTCTCCGCCTCATCCGGCTCAAATTGCGTTTCATGGTGAAACGAATTTCGCTTTTCGGCCTGATTCTTCCGCTTGTATTCCTTGACCGCCTCACGCCGCATCAGATACTTGGCGGACGGTTTTTTCAGTGACGATGCCGATGCTTTTTGCGTTTCACGGTGAAACGCATTTTTCTTTGCTTCCCGTCTGCTTCGCTCTAAAGTGGGAACGGGCAACTGGACAACATCGAGGGCTATGCTGCCTGCATAGTCCTCTACCTTGTCAACAGCGTTATAAGGCTGCTGATCCTGATCCGGGACAACAGTTTGCTTCGCCTCGTTGAGCTGCTTTTTCGCCGTCTCTATCGCGTGGTATCGTCCGGCCTGCTTGATGGCCTCTTTCGTCGGAGCTTTCCGGGGCGCCTTGTCCTTCAACGCATTGGCTTTCTCCCGGATGGTTTTCTTGCGCCCGGCCTCTTTCGCTTTGCTCCGTTCCATATCAGCCGTGTCCAGGCGAGGTGTTCATCAGACGGTAAAGCTCCGTGTCCTGCGGGATCGTGCAGTCAAACGGGATCACCGCGCCGGAAACCCGCATCAAGCCGTGTCCCGGCTCCACGTCCGTCACATAGCCCATCTGTGTATCGGAGATATGCAGCAGCGCGGACAGCTCCGCCCGGTCGGTGGCCGCATGGTTGAACAGCATAAGGAACTCGCTGTTTGCGAACATGAGACGCGCCGTGTCTGAGGTCAGACATTCCTCCACATTCTGCGTGGCAGCGGTCAGAATACCGCCGTACTTGCGAAAACGCTTCCAAGCCTTGTACAAGACTTCTGCGGAGTAATGGTACTTGAAGTACAGATACACCTCATCAATGAATACCCAGGTAAACTTTCCCCGCTTCCGGTTTTCCATGACCCGGTTTTGAATGGCCTCCAGCGTGACGACAAGCGCCGTCTTGCGCAGGGAGTCGCCCATTTCGTAGAGATCAAGGACGATGATCCGGTTGCCCATATCCACGTCCGAGGCGTGGGCAAATACATTCAAGCTGCCCTCAGTGATCAGCTCTGCAGTCAAAGCCAGCTCCCGCGCCTCCGGCTCCGGCTGACGCATGACCTCGTTGCGCCAGTCGGACAGGAGCGGCGCGGGTGCTTTTCCTCGCAGATAGGGCTTATAGATGTTTGCTGTACAGCGGTCAATGATGGACTTATAGCTGCCGCTGATTGAGCCGGTTCCCATCTGCTGTTCCAGAATACTCATAATCAGCTCGGACTTCTGAGCCACGGGGTTTTCATCCTCGTACCCGGCGGGGATTTCCAGCGGATTCAGATGGTGATTGCTGTTCGGGCTGATCTCCACGACCTCGCCGCCGAAGGCGCGGGCCAGGGTGCCGTACTCGCGCTCGGCGTCCACGATAATAATATCGTCGTCGGTGCCGAGGGCGACATTCATAATGGTGGACTTCATGCCCATGGACTTGCCGGAGCCGGAAATACCAAGATAAAAAGCATGGGGCGAGGAAAGCAGCTTGCGGTCGCAAACAATGGGATTCTTGCTGACCTCGTTGATGCCGTAGGACAGGCCGCTGGGGTCTTGGATCTCCTGCGCCCGGAACGGGATTGCCACGGCACAGCTTTCCGTGGTGAGGGTGTTCAGCGCGTGGATGCGGCGCAGGCCGTAGGGCAAGGCGGTGTTCAAGCCGTCCTCCTGCTGAAAACGAGCCGGGGAAATATCGCAAAGATGCTCCTTACCGATGGCGATCAGACTTTCCGTGTCGGTGTCCAGTTCTTCCATGCTGTCGGCGGTGTGGACGATGGTAATAAGGGAGAAGATCATGCGCTGATCGTTCTGCGTCAGATCGTCCATGAAGCCGCGAGAGTTTTCCCGCTTTTGCTCCATTGTGCGGGGAACTTCGGCTGTAAAGTTGTTCTTGCTGTTCTGCCGCTGCTGCCAGCGTGTAATGTCCGTCTCCACGCCGAGGATGATAGATTCAACCTCTTTCACGGCCTCGTCCGTCGGCACGGGGATCATGTCGATAGACAGGATCAAATCGCGGGCATACTCGGTCAGATCGGAAATGAGATCGTCCGTCAAGAAGGAGGCATAGGTGCGTAGAAACAGGACACGCCCAAACTTGTCCCCAAATTCAAAGTGATTACGCTTGAAAGTAATACTGTCCGGGCAGATCAGATCCCGGAAATCTCTGCCGGTCTGCATAAAACGATAGTCGTCATAGTCGAAATACTGCTCGTAGCCAGGACGGAAGAAGTCGTGCAGCACACGGAGCCTGTCATAGTTTCTGGCCGGGGTGATGCCGGAGTCCAGGCGGGCAAAGGTCTTTTGCAGATTCGCTCCGGCGCGGCGGAAATAGGTCTTGCTTTCTTCGATCTTTCTCTTGGGGATCGAGAGTGTCACAAAGCGTTCCTGGACAAGATTGTTGCTCTGCGCCGCCCGGCCTTTCATTATGCCGTTGGCCTCCTCCCGGTAGTGGTCGAGCCAGTCATCCTTGTACGGGAAAAGGATACGGCGCTCAAATTCTGCCGGGTTGAGCCGGTGGTTGACAATGGTGATCTTAGCGGTGGCGTCGGTAGGCATCGAATTGAGTGCGCCACAGTAGGCACTGAAAATGCTCTCCCGCGTCTCCTGCGAGGCGGCAATGTAGTTTACGTCCGTGAGCTTCCAGCTCCGGGAGTGCTTGCTGCCGACCTCCCAAATGCCGTTGGTGTAGATGCGCTTGATCGGGATGCTCTGCTGGACGGAGCGCGGCACCTTCACTTTCACGCGCTCGCTCTTGTTGGCGGCTGCAAGGGTTTTAATCAAAGTCTCCACGCCCCTTTCTGTTAAAGCTGTTGTAGCAGAGGTTTTCTCCGACGTATTTGCGATCCCCGGCAAACAGGAACTCGGTCTTGATGACCGCCCAAAGGAATTGCTCAAAGGTCATGCCGTTATAGTTGAAAAAGCCCGCCATGGCAGCAGGCGCGGCGAGGACGATGCAGAGCCAGCTTGCGGTTTCCTTGCCGATCACGTCACCCAGGAGCAGATACGCGCCAGCGGCGATGCCGACGGCAAAGATTGCGCAGAAGAATTGACGGGCAGACAGGCCAAAGAAAATGCTTTCCTTGTACTGTCGGATCTCTTTTGGGATTTTTACTTCTTTGATGGCTTTTACCTCCAATTCGTGCAACAATTTGACAGGTATTTGCGATTGAGGGATAATATTAGTAAAAAATAGTTTTGAAAGGAGCTTGCGAAAATGAGCATGATACAACAGCTTTTGATTGTCGCCGGGGCGCTGATTGCGCTGCCGTTTGTGGTAAAACTCTTGTGGAGGCTTTACCTGTTTCCGCTGGGGTGCTGGCTGGTGGCAACGCGCCTGTTCTGGCCGAAGTGGGCAGCAGCAAATGAAACGCTCTCCGGGATTCTTCTCGCGGCGAGCATCCTTGCTTTCATTGTGGCATGGTCGCTGCGCTACGCAGCCAAGAAACGCCGAGAAAAGGAATGGCTCGATCATGTGCTGGAGACAGCCCCGGTACTGGACTACGGACAAATTGCGTTTCATGGTGAAACGGATTAAGACAAAAGCGGTGGGATCAGACGATCTCACCGCTATTCTTATAGGCTGAACATCTCCCGCACGATCCGATCCGCGCCTTTCACAAGGCCGGTCAGCACCAGCATATTGAAAACAAGCTCCCCGATATATTCCCAGGCCATTGTCACGGCGGGCAGGCTGCTGTCCACAACAGGCGATCCGCTGGACAGGAACGCGGAGTAGATCAAGCAGGCCAGCACGATCACAGCGCCCTCCAAGCAAACGCCGATGTAGGACTTCACAAAGGCTTTTCCAATACCGGCTGTATTCTCTCCGGCAAAAGAGGCAAAGGGCAGCGGAGAAATCGCCGTATAGATATATAGCTTGAAAAACCGCCCGTACACCGTGAGGATCAGGATAAAGGACAGGACAGTAATGAGCAGGCTGCCAAGGAAGGACACCAGCCATAACGGAATGCTCTGCAAAAAGCCCACATCTTCAATGGCGCTTACGATCTCGGCGGGGAGTGCTGCCGTGGTCGTTACTCCGCCACCGATGCTGTTCATAGAAGCTGACACAACGCTTCCACAGATGGAGAAGATCGCGGTCATCAGCTCCATGCCCCGGCCGACGGCCACCTTTGCCAGCACAAAGCGAATGAAATGACGCAGCGCAAACTCCGGCCTTTGCAGTTCCCGGAAGGATGCCGCCGAGGAAAAGACGCCGATTGCAAAGAAGAGCACAAGCAAGCCGTAGCCGATCCCGACCAGAGCGGAGTTGATGTTGACGATCACGCCCCAGATCTGCCCGCCCTTAAAGGACTCTGGCGTCTGCGTAATCAGTTGCCATAGCTCTGCCAGCTTGTCGTTCCAAGTGGCAATGGCGCGCTCAAGGTTTCTTATGACCCAGTTATCACTTATGGTTTACACCTCACATTCACAAAAAGTTTCCAGTGAAAAATCGTACGATTCTATTGCTAAAATCGTACGATTGGCATATAATATGGATGAACCCAATCTTGACGAAAAGGAGGAGTCCACTATGTCCATTACCGCAACAGAGTTGAAGCAGAACCTAAGCAAGTATCTCTTAATGGCGGAACGGGAGGATGTATTCATCACCCGAAACGGCAAAGTCGTTGCCAAGCTCACGAATCCTTACCAGGACAGAGTTGATATGGCGAAATCTTTGTTCGGCATTATTCCCGGCGACATGACCATTGAGCAGGCACATAGGGAGCGGTTAGAGACGGTATGAATGTTCTGATTGATACCTGTATCATCATTGACGCACTGCAAAGCAGAGAACCGTTTAACAAGGACGCCGAGGCTGTATTTCTGTCCGTGGCAAATCGGCGGTGTGTAGGGTTCCTCACCGCCAATTCCATAACGGATATTTACTACCTGATGCACAAGGCACTGCACAGTGCCGAAGAGACAAAAAAGGTTCTCGGCGTCCTGTTCAACTTGTTTGAGATCCTGGACACCTGTGGAATCGACTCATTTCCGACTATGAGGATGCGGTGATGATCGAAGCTGCGGCCCGCGCCGAGATCGACTGCATCGTTACGCGCAATCTCAAGGATTATGCAGGCGCTCCCATGCCGGTTTATTCTCCCGCGCAGTTCGTCGAACTCCTGTACGCTGACGAAGATTGATTCATCTGCCAAAGTGGGTAATGCGTTTCACGCTGAAACGCATTACCCCTTTTCGTTTATACCGCGCCGATGGCGGCAAGGATCTCCTTTGCGAAAGCGATCACAAGCCCGCCGAACAGGCACAGGAAGCCCTGGGATCGCTGGCTGGCGTCATGGCTCTGGATCGACATACCGACCTGGACGATGCCCCAGCCGAGGATAATAATGCCGATGGCCTTGATCGCGGAAAAGATAAAGTCAGACAGGTTGTTGACCACCGTGATCGGGTCGGCTCCCGTGGCGAAGGCGGTGGTGCTGAAGCAGACAACGCAGAGCGTGAGGACGCTCCACACAGACATGAAAATCTTGGCGCGTTTGGAAGTGGGTTTCTTCATTCGGTTTCTTCCTCCATTGTAGATAGTAGATACCGCATATCGTAGAGACAATGCGGGCTGTGGACGTAGGGCGCCGCGCCCCCGTCCTCGGTGTATTGAACATTGGGATGCTTCATCAGATCGTATTTCTCGTCAATGATCGGCCTTTCCCCTCGGATGAACACAATGGCGTTTTTGTTATCCAATAGACGGACTTCATCGGGGGTCATAAGGTCACGGCCTGTCTGCTGGAAGCTCTGCGAGAACGATCCGTTGCACCCCTTGCTCTTGCTGCTGGACTTGGTATCAATGGTTTCCTTGCCGAGCTGTTCGGAAATGTACTTGTGGGTACTCTGCTCGTTGCCGCCGAGATAGACAAAGGTATCGGCGTTGCCGATGATGCCCTCCCAGTCGTCTTTGAACAGGGCTTTGAGCTGGGATATGTTTTGCAGGATGATCGTGGCCATGATGTTGCGGGAACGCATAGTCGCCTGTAATCGCGCGTAGCCGTCGGGCAGGGCGACGTTGGCAAACTCGTCGAACATAAGGCGAACCGGCACGGGCAGGCCCCCCATGTGTACCTTGTCCGCTTGGTAGTACAGCTCTTGAAATGCCTGGGTGTAGAGCATGCCGACTAGAAAATTGAGGCTCACGTCGTTGCTGTCCGGGATCACACAGAAGATAGCCTGCTTGCGCTCTCCCAGCTTGGAAAGCTCCAAGTTGTCCTCGTCGGTAATGTTCTGGATCTCCCGCAGCGTGAACGAAGCCAAGCGGACGGCGGCTGATACAAGGATGCTTTTTGCCGTTTTTCCCGCCGCCTGCTTGAAGATGTGATACTGACGCACGGCGATATGATCTGGCTGTTCTTCCTCCAGCGCCTCGAAGAGCAAATCCAGTGCGGATTGAAAATCGTCGTCGTCCTCTTTCGCTCCTCCGTACTCAATCATGGTGAGCATCATTTCCATGGTCTGTTCATAAGGCGGCGACTCATGGAGAAGGTAAAGCATAAGGGCGGAGTCGAGGGCGATTTCGGATTTCTCCCAAAAGGGATCATTCTGGCTGGCGTTTTTCGGCGTGGTGTTCTGAATGAAGTTGCTGATCAGCCGGAACACGTCGGAGTCCTTGCGGATATAGCGGAAAGGGTTATAGCTGTCGGAATGGCTCGGCTCGATCAGATCGAACACCTTGACGATATAG
>ONNS01000086.1 GCA_900319275.1 uncultured Eubacteriales bacterium | reverse complement strand
AGCATATAGTATTTTTAGAGTTTATCCGATCAAGCCTGAACGTCGCCGAAGCTGTTGATGAGGCCGCTCTGGTATCTCTGGATGAGCAGAGCATCATAACTATTTACATAGCCGTTTCCGTCAATGTCAGCAGCCTTCTTGTCGATACCTGAGTACTTGATGGGATTAGCAACATACTGAAGAATATAAACAGCATCGCTGAGCTCGATAGTGCCATTGCGGTTTGTATCACCAACGAGAACGATCTCCTCTGTTACCTTATCCTCGAAATCATCATAGTAATCAGTGTGACCAGCGTTCTTCCAGTCGTTGAATGCCCAGATCACCTTTGTGATGCTGTTTTTGAAACCATTGACACTAGCGTTTGCATATGTGCAGTCATAGGTCTCTGTTGCAACAGTGCCCTGGAAGCGGCGGAGTCCGTCTGACTCGATGAAGAGGCAGCTTCTGCCGGTCTGAGGTGTTGTGTGATCGATGTCTCCAGCTAAGAATACCTTGTATCCGCGGAAAGTTGTTGTGTTCTTGTAAGAACCGCCGAAGCGTCTGTCATACTCGAACTCGTGGAGGTCGTAATCAGTTGCATCGATGTCGATGTAAGTTCTGAAAGTCTTGACAGATGAAGTAGCAGCGCTTGAAGTGATAGCGTTTGCCATAGGAAGTGCACACATTACTGCTGCAGAGAGAGCTGCGGTGATTTTAGCGATTGTTTTTTTCATTGGTAGTGTCCTCCGTTCAAAATAACTTTTTTGCCTTCTATTTCCACAATGCGGACCTCCGCATCAAAGGTCTCGTGAATCACAGACTCGGTCACGGTCTCCGCTCCGCCCGTATGGCGGATCTGTCCGTCCCGCATGAAGAAGAAGCGGTCGCCCAGATCCAGCGCCTGGTTGAGATCGTGCAGCGAGGTCAGGATGCCGATCCCCTTTTCTCTGGCCACGCGGCGGGCCTCTTCGATAATAAGCTGCTCGTTGGCGATGTCCAGATTCCCGGTGGGTTCGTCGAACACGAGGAGCCGCGGCTCCTGGGCCAGCGCCCGGGCAATGGCGATCTTCTGCCGCTCGCCGCCGGAGAGCTGCTCCACATTTCGCGCGGCGTAGTCCTCGAGCTTCATATCACGAAGGATCCGCCAGACAGTCTCCTCGTCCTCTTTCCCGGCCTTGTAGCCAAAATAGGCAACTCGTCCAAGCAGCACCGTGTCAAAGACACTCAGTGCGCCGAAGTGGATCGACTGCGGCACATAGGCGATGCGCCGCGCCCTGTCCCGGCGGTTCATTTTCAGCAGGTCCTCGCCGTCGAAGGAAAGACTGCCGTCCTCGGGCTTCAGTATGCCGAGAATGGTCTTGAAGAGCGTGGTCTTGCCGGAGCCGTTCTTCCCCAGCAGGATCCCGATCTCGCCGTCGTTCAGCTGCAGATTCACACCATCGAGTACCTTTGGGCCGCGGCGGGCATAGCGAAAGTGCAGGTTTTCGATTTTCAGCATCAATCGTGCCCTCCCTTCCGGCTAAAGATGATTGCGAGGAAGAAGGGCGCGCCAAGCAGCGAGGTGATCGCGCCGACCGGCAGCGCCGAGCCGTTTCCGAGGCTCCGGGAGGCCGTGTCGGCCAGCAGCAGCAGGATGCTGCCGCTCAGCGCGGACGCCGGGATGGAAATTCGATGATCCTGCCCCAGCAGGCGCTTGATGACATGCGGACAGATGATGCCCACAAAACCGATGATACCGAGGAAGGATACGCAGACTGCTGTGATGACCGAGGAGAGCAGCATTGACACAAAGCGCAGCCGATCTACCGACACGCCCATGCTTTTGGCCGCCGTATCACCGCTGAGCAGGGCGTTGAAGCGCCAGCTCATGCACGTGAAATAGCCGAGACCGATCACAACCACGACCGCCATGATCAGGTCGGTGCGGTAAGTCGCCCGCCCCAGATCGCCAAAGGTCCAGATCACCGCAGCGGAGAGCCCGACGTCGGTGGCATAGAACTGCAAAATCGTGGTCGCCGCCGTCCAGACCGAGCCGATGGCAATGCCGGCGAGCACCACCACGCCGGGCTGGAAGGCCCGCAGGCGGCAGAGCCCCAGGATCAGCAGGATCGAGAGCGTGGCAAACAGGAAGGCCATCAGCGACGTGGCATAGGGATTGGCACCCACCGTATAGCTGGACAGATGATTGCCCGTGTCCAGAAAGCCGCCCGCAAAGGCGATGATGGAGAGGTTTGCGCCAAAGACCGCCGCGTTGGAGACGCCGAGCGTCGACGGGGAGGCCATGGGATTGTTCAGATTGGTCTGCATGATGAGACCGGAAACCGAAAGTCCCGCCCCGGCGATGATGGCCGCCAGCACCCGCGGGATGCGGATGTTCCATATAATTCGCACCTGCGCGGCGCTGCCCTTTTTGGCGAGTGCGGCAAAGCACTCTGCAATCGTCATATGAGAAGAGCCCACAAACAGGCATACAAAAGCCAGCGCCAGCACCGCCATCATCAGCAGCACGAGCGCAGCCGCGTTTTTTCTTCTGTTTTTATCGAGATCGTTTTGCATTTTCATGGTGAAATAATACTCCCCCCAGCCTGGACTTTGCAAGCCCCCTGGGGGGATAGTTTTTTGAAGTATTTGATTATCCTTTAGTGCCGCCTGCGGCGGTTGGCCTCCGACACACCCACCTGCGGGTGGGCGCCACGTACCGCGCTGCGCGCGGCGTGGCTTCTCTTACCCGTCAGCCGTACCAGAACACAGGGCTCGCCGAAAGGCGGGTTGGTAAATGACGGGATTCGAACGTCTCCGGCCTAAGAGCCGCCTGCGGCGGTTGGCCTCCGACACACCCGCCTGAGGGCGGGCGCCACGTACCGCGCTGCGCGCGGCGTGGTTTTTCTTACCCGTCAGCCGTACCAAAAGACATCGACCCGCACAAGGCGGGTCGATGTCTTTTGGTACGGCTGACGGGATTCGAACCCACGACCTCCAGAGTCGGAGTCTGGCACTCTATCCAGCTGAGCTACAGCCGCATACGCGCATTCAGCGTTCGGCGGATATTATAGCAAAGATTTCACGGAAAGTAAATACCCGATTTCATTTTTTGCTTTTTCAGCCGAAATAGTATGGCAGACAAACTCTCCATTGAATCCGAACGGTATTTCTGATACAGTATACTTGTATAGCGAATGAAGAAATTATGTAAACCATTATGACAGACTATGATTCATCGGTGAAAACGTATGAACAGTCAGCTAAAAACCTTTACTTATTCAAACGGTGAAATCCAGCGGGTGCAGCTTGTGCGCCCGGACAGCTGGGATTCCCTACACTTTTTCCGGCCGCGCCATACCGGGCCGGTGCTGGAGCAGATCGCCAACATCTACCGGACCTATCTCGTCCCCGCCTGTCCGTGGATTTTCGGGCAGATGGTACTCTTCTCGCTGCCCGAGGACTGCGCGACACGCCTGCCCACCGTGTCGAAGACATACGGCGCGTTGGCCAACCCCCTCACGGCCGCCGCGGCCGCGCTGGAGGAGGGCGTACAGTTCATCGGCGGCAAGCCCTCGTTTTCCAGTGAGATTGCCGAAGCGCTGTGGCGGGAGCTCGAAGACAGGCACTGTGTGCAGATCGTCAGCGGCCGTCTGCCGTTTACGAAGATCATCCCGGTCGGCCGCGCACTCGGGCCGATGACCGGCTCCGGGGAAACGGCCGCGCTGAAGGTCAACGCCTCCTTCTTCATTTTAGACTGCTTTGACTGCGCCACGGCCTACGACCATGTGGGCACCCCCTTTGGGCTTTGTGTCAAGGACGGCGTGATCCTTGCTCCCCCGCTGTATCACCGGGAGGCGCTGCTTGTAAAGAAGGACGGGGAAATCAGCGTCCGCGTGCCGGCGTTCGAAGAGCTCAGCCTTGAGATCCGCGGAAGACGGATTCACCCCGGTCGGGATGCCGAGATCTACACCAGGCCAGCGCGCAGAAAAACCCCGCGCCGGCCGGGACAGGAGCTTGTCATTATCGGCGATCACGTCGCCGCCGTGCACGATGGCGGCGCCACGCCGATCCCCGCCTCCGGCTTCGTGCTGCGTCCGGCGGAGCCCTGCCCCGCCGCCCCCGGCGACACAGTCGTCTACCACGGAATGGAGGACGTGCGCTTCGGCATCCAGGCGGGCAACAGTATCGTCCGCCAGGGTGAAAAGACAACGGGCTTTATCTCCCCCTTCTATAATATCCTCAACCCCCTTCAGCGCATCCCCTACCCGCCGAGTCTCTATCCGCTGAATTTCAAAAAGAAGCGCGCGGCCCGGATCGCGCTCGGCGCGGACGCGGATGGACTCCCCCTGCTGCTCTGGGCCGAGGGCGCCGGCAAGCTGCGGTATGAGAAAGGCCGCGACAGCCGCGGCGCTTCGCTCTCGGAGCTCGGCGAGATCTGCACGGACCTGGGAATGGTCAACGCCGTCAATCTGGACGGAGGCGGCTCGGCGCAGATCCTGCTGCAAAATGTGCACAGTCTGAAACTCTCTGACCGCGATCCCAAAGACAACAGCGAGATGGAGCGCGCCGTCCCGCTCGGGCTGATCGTTTCCGAACGATAAGTGTCACTCGCTCCCTGCGTATTGTGATGAACTGAGCGCTTCACCCGCTGGATGAAGCGCTCAAAGCATAGATACAGGCAATTGTCACGGCTCCGGGGTGACCTGTACATAGGGGTAATACCCGGGCCAGAACGGTTCTTTGACGGAAATCGCTGTGATTTTGATATTCTCCACGGTGGGCTCAGTTCCGGTCACCGTGAAGGCGATCATATAATCCAGACAGCTGTTGCCGAAAACACAGGCGGCATAGGATGCGGTGTCCGCCTCGGCGATCCGCTCGCGGAAACGGAAGCTGTCTGTAAAGAGCTCATTCATAAAGAAGCCGTCCGCTGCCATGCTCAGATACTCCTCACGGTCGTGGATCACAAAGCTGTAATGATCTGTGAAGAACTGCAGGGGGAATTCCATCCTGTCCGCCAGTGCGGCCCAGTCATCGCTGACGATGGCCTGCTGCACCGTCTTGGCGAAGTCCTCACCAGCGGGGAAGGTGTCCTTGAAAAGCATCGGCGCTTCATTCGCGAAGGGGTTGATCATTTCCTCCACACCGCCGTGAAATTCCGCTTCTACATCGGTAGGGCCGACGACATTCGGGTGCTCGGACAGCGTCCCGTCGGCGTTCACGTTGTACGCGCTGTTGAGTCCGGAGAGCGCTTCCCCGTTCCACAATTTATCTCCGCACTCGTTGAAGATCAGGGCCGGGTTCGGCACGTCGTGGATATCGCAGTTCTCAAACGCGATGCCGTCGGTCTGGAAGAACTGTCCCGCACCCTGCGAGCACTCATAGATCTCCGTCTGTTTGACAAGGAGATCGGAGCACTGGCTGGTCTGCAGGCCGAGGATGCCGCAGCCGTACAGGCGCATCTGATCGACGGTGACCTTGTGGCAGTTCTGGAACCACAGCACGCCGCCCGAGCAACTGCCCGGCTCCTTCGTATGCCCGGCCGTGAAGCCGAAGAGGTGCAGATTCTCGCAGTCGCGGAAGGCGATGACGTTGGCATAGCGCGGGATCGCCGCGAGCGTGGTGGCCGTGTTGTCCGCGTTGACCGCGCCGATGCTCAGGCCGCTGACGTTCTGGATCACGAGCTGCGGGCCGTCGAAGCTCTCCTGCCAGTAGTAGTATTCACCGCCGGCGGAGCCGTAATTGGCGGCTGTGGAGAGGTCGAACAGCTCGCCGTCGAGCATAATGGTGCGGTCCGGGCCGATGGCCTTGAGGAACTCATCGACCGTCGTAACCACGATGGACTCGCCCGGCCGCACGTCCGCCGCCTTCTCCACCGTGACGGGCGTTACAGCGATAGCCGGGTCGATGTCGCGCAGTGTCATCTCGTTGAGCTCGGCCTCCTCCAGCGGCTCACCGTTGACGTTGATCGGATCGAAACGGTGGTCCGGCACCCAGAAGCGGAAATCATTGGTCTCAAAGCGGCAGCCGTCAACCACGGCGGCGTACTGGTCAAAGATAAACATGCTGGAGGAAATGCGGTTATCGTGCACATCGTTTGAGAGGAAGAATGCGTTCTTCGAGTATCTGGCGCTCAGCAGGTACTGGGCGGCATTGTCGTGGATCTCGCAGCCGTGGACGGAAAAGCCCTCGGTGTATTCGGCCGTGAAGAGAGACATGGCCTCGCCATGACCGGGGCGAACACCGTGGCTGTCGATCTCGCAGTCCTCTACAAGGACGTTCCGGCATTGTTTCACTGAGACGGCGTTATAGCTGCACTCATAGATGCGCGAGGCGCTGACTGTCAGATCCGTGCAGCCCACCGCGTCGACCCCGACAGTGCCGCAGCCGAAGAGACCGCAGCCGGTGACGGACACATCGCCGCAGGATTCCAGGCGCAGCACGCCGCCCGAGCAAAAGCCCGGTTCGGTGGTGTGGCCCGCGGTGAAATCTTCGAGCGTGAGCGCATGGCAGTTGACAAATTTGATGACATTGGCATAGCGGGGAACGGCGGCGAGCGTGGTTTTTTCCATCCCCGCGCCGCGGATCGTCAGGCCGTCGACGTTGGCAATGACCAGCTCCGCCGGATTTTCTCCCTTTTCGCCCCAAACGCCGTTCCAGGAATAATAGGCGTTGTGGCTGTCTTCGCCGTAGTCGGCGGCCGTGCTGAGATCGTACTCGCCCTCGGCAAGCTCGATCACGGTGTTCGGCGCGATGGCCGCGAGCAGCTCGTCCACGGTTGTCACACGGCGAACCTCGCCCTCAGCCGAGGCGGCGGCCGCCTTTGCCGAGGCCGGGCCCATGACCGTTCCGAAGCCCGCCAGCAGGACGAGCGCCAGCACCGCGGCCAGCAAACGCGCGCCGCTCTTTTTATACTTCATGATTTGTACCAGTCTTTCTTTCAAATTCCGCTTCTCCGTGGAAAACGTGGTCGCGACCACGCCCGCGGGCAGCGCCGCCGACGCCGCCATCGACAGCAGCGTATTGCCGTAAGACTGCTTTTCCTCCCTCGTCATGGCGCGCAGCAGCATCTCGTCGCAGCTCAGTTCGCAGGCGCGGTTCAGCTCCCTGCGGATCAGCCAGCTGAGCGGGTTGAACCAGTGCGCCGAGAGAACGACGGCGGCGGCCCACTTATAGAGCGTATCCAGACGGCGGTAGTGCATCAGCTCGTGGCGGAGGATGTTGTGCAGCAGCTCTTCGTCATAGCTGCGCTCCGGCAGAACGATCTTCGGCGAGAACACGCCGTACATCAGGGGCGTTTTCACTGCCGCGGAGGTAAAGAGTCTGGGCTTGCGCCCGGGGATCGCGTCGTAGCACGCACAGGTGAAGCGGTCCGGCCTGTGCAGCTCGCGCCGCAGCTTTCGGGTAAATCGCAGATAGGCCAGCACCGTCGTTCCCAGGCTCAGCGCAGCGCCAAGGCTCCAGACCGCGAGCCAGAGCTCCGGCGAGCGCCAATCGACCGTGAACGCGGTCTTCGGCGCCGCGGCGGGACGCTGATTTTCGGTCAGTGCTGTATCCTGCGCGGCGGCCGCCGGTTCAACAGCTGCCGCGGGTACGCCGGCTATCATCGGCATCGACGGTGTATAAAGAGAAATCGGATCGTCGAAATCTTGTATGTATGTTTCCCTGTAAACAGGGGCTTCGGGGGTATTCGTCTCCCCCGCAGTCGGGATCAGGCCGGGGATGGGCAGCACAAAGCGCAGCAGCACCAGCAGCCAGGCGTAGTAATACACCGTGCTCGGCATCCGCCGCAACAGCACATAGCGCAGCCACAGGAGCAGCAGCGCCAGCGCACTGCCGCAGAGCGTCAGCGTCAGCAGTAGTTTCATGGCTTACTCCTCCACCTTGAACATCTGCCGCAGCTCGTCCAGGTCTGTCTGTGTCAGGCCGTCCGAATGGACGAGAGCCGCGACCAGCTGCCGCGCACTGCCGTTATAGATGCGCTCGATCAGGTCGTCCGTGGCCCATGTGCTGTACTCCTTCTCCGAAACAGCTGGGGAATAGAAGAATACCTTTCGTTTTTCCTGCCGGACAACGCCTTTGGATACCAGACGGGAAATCAAGGTTTTGATCGTCGCGGGCTCCCAGCCCTTGGTTTTCTGCAGCTTCTCACGGATCTCCGTGACGGGCAGAGCGTCCTCCGCTCGCCACAGGATCTTCATAACTTCTAATTCCGAACCGCTGATTTTGCAGGCAAGATTCTCAGACATGGCTTTAACCTCCCAGGAAGAGTTTACAATTGTAGCTCGAGCATTTACACTATAGCACGAGAGTCTACAGTTGTCAACTGCTGATTTATGTTTTTCTCAAAACCTGTACTCTGCAAAAAAAGAAAGAGTGCGAGAACCTGATCTTCTCTCGCGCTCTTTCGTCGATATGCAAAATAAAACAGCCCGCCTTGCGGCGAGCTGAATTTCAAAGTTCAAACCCATGTCAGACGCGAGCCCAGCGTCAGCGGGTC
>ONNS01000139.1 GCA_900319275.1 uncultured Eubacteriales bacterium | reverse complement strand
CGCGTCCATGCCCTGAAGAGCACCGCCCGGCAAATCGGCGCGAATGAGCTGTCGGAGCTTGCACTGCGTCAGGAGACAGCGGCAAAGGAACGGAACATTTCGGAGATCGAGAAAGATACGGAAAACCTGCTGCTGAAATACGAGCAAACCGTAAAGCTCCTGCGGGACATTCTTCACCTCGACGTATCCGAACCTGTTCCGGAGGAAGCAAAAGAAACCATCAGCGCGGACGACCTGCGGAAAAAGCTTGGCGAGGCAAGGGCCTGCATCGAAAACTTTGAAGCGGAAAGCGCGCTGGAGATACTCAAGCCCCTTGCATCACACAGCTTTGCGGAAGCCGCTGTCGGGGATGCACTGAGGAAAATCATAGATGCCTTGGAAGATTTCGATACTTTTACGGCGGAGGAAGGCATTAACGCCATTATGGAGAGGGTAGAGAAATGAACGAATGGATTCTTGTGATCGACGATGATGCAAATAATCTGAAAGCAGCCAGCCATATACTCGTGAAAAGCGGTATGCGGGCAAGCTGTGTCCGCTCCGGCGAGGAGGCGCTCCGCTTTCTTGAAGGCGGGCGGCGACCCGACCTGATCCTGCTGGATATCCACATGCCAGAGATGGATGGCTTTGAAACGCTTCATCGTATACGAGCAGATGAGCAGACCGCCATGATTCCGGTGGTGTTCCTGACAGCGGATGAGGACAGCGAATCGGAAACACGCGGTCTGGAGGCCGGGGCCATGGACTTCATCAAGAAGCCTTTTGTCCCAGAGGTTCTGCTGACCCGCGTGCGCCACATTATCGAGCTGACACGGCTTCAGAACGATCTTGAAAGCCAGGTTCGGGAAAAAACCGCGGAAGTAGTCGCACAGCAGGAAAAGCTCAAGCGCCTGAACGTGCAGATCGTCATGACGCTCTCCGGGGCAGTGGATGCCAAGGACAAATATACAAACGGTCATGCCCTGCGTGTTGCGGAATATTCCCGTGAAATCGCACGCCGCTGCGGATATGGCGAGGAACAGGCCCAAAAAATCTATCTCATCGGGCTATTGCATGATGTGGGGAAAATCGGCATCCCCGACACCATCATCAATAAAACTTCGCGGCTTTCCGACGAGGAATATGCAATCACAAAGCAGCATCCGGAGTTGGGCTGGCATATTCTGCAGAACATTCCGGAGTTTCCTGAGCTTGCCATCGGTGCCCATTGGCATCACGAACGCTATGACGGGAAGGGTTATCCGGACGGCATCTCCGGCCATGCTATCCCCGAAGAAGCGCGCATAATCGCCGTGGCGGACTCCTATGACGCCATGACTTCACGACGCAGTTATCGTGATGTACTGCCGCAACAAGTCGCCCGCGATGAAATTGAAAAGGGCATCGGCACACAGTTTGACCCCGTGTTTGCAAGAGCAATGCTGGATATGATTGATGAAGATACGGAATATACAATGCGGCAACAATAAACGCTGTAAGGAACATATAAATCTTTGAATACGGAGTGTACATCGATCCGCGCAATGCTGGTATCGTCCTGCAGAACCGATAGGAAGGCTGATCCCTGCCGCTGTTTGCGGCGGGGATTTTTTCGCGCGTCGGCGAAAGGGACTTGACAAATGGAGTTAGAGACGTTAAACTCTTTATTAGTTAAAGACATCTAACTCTACCGCGCTTGAAAGGAGCAGTTCCCATGTCCGAGACCATGCTGGTGGAATGCTGTGCGCCGACCCTGGCCGGGTTGAAGACCGGCAGCCTGTTTTCCTGTCCCTGTCCGGACCGTGAGGAGCTGAAAGCCCAGATCCGCCACTGCAACGCCTGCCTGCGCGCCGCCGGACTGGTGCTGCTTCCGCTGCGATATTCCGAGAAAAAAGTACTTCTTTATCTCTACCGCCCCAAGGCACTGCAGCGTGCTCTGAACGACAGCGAGGCGCGCGCTATACTCTCGAAGGCAGGCTACGACCGCCCGAGCTGCGGGGCCTGTTTGCTGCACCTGATGCAGCGCCTGCGCGAGAATGAGGATTTCCCGCACGAAATCGGGCTGTTTCTCAGCTACCCGCCCGAGGATGTCCGCGGATTTATCGACAATCGGGCAAAGAACTATAACTTTGTCTCCACGTCCGCCGTTGGCGGACGTAAGCGGGCAACAGCCCGCAGCTGACGCACAACATGCGTCAGCTGGAGACGACGTTGCAACGGTATCCCCGAAAAACACAGATTATTCTGTGTTTTTTATGCGAAACAGCGTTTCGCATGCGCGCATTTCATGCGCGCGGGGATTTAGTTATAAATGTGTCGGCACCTGGAAGGTCTATGGCGATGCCGACGCCGCGCAGCGGATCTTTGAGCGCTATCAAACCTGTACCAACAACTACTGCCGTCGGATGGAGGAGGGAGAATCGCTCCAGTCGCTGGCCGTAGATGAAGCTCTGAGCCAGTGCCGGGCGCTGGGCGCCGCACTGGCGTAACACAAGGCAAAAGGGAAGCAGAGGAAGCACTTTTCGAAGTGTTTCCTCTGCCTTTTTATGAAAGCGGCTCGTATCAGACAGCAGGAGAGAGGCGCACAGGTGAAGGGAAGACCGGACGTGTGACGATCCTTTGAAACACCCCATCCACCGGGGGAAAGTTTCAGCCTCTTGACGAAATGCCGATCTCGCACATATAATTAATAATGATTATCGGATGGCGAAATCAATCGAGGATTCGATTGATTTCGCTGCCAAACGACACAATCAATCGAGGATTCGATTGATTTCGCTGCCAAACGACACGTTTGGCAGCGAATGATTCCTTGAATCATTCGCCCGATGCTCATTGCAATGAATATACAGCAAAACAGCTGTGCTGTTTTGCTGCGCCACAAAGTGGCGCGGCGAAAAGCTTTTTGGCTTTTCGCCATCCTATATTCATTATAAAAACGAAATAGCGAAGGAGACTTCAAATGCCGCTTCATATCATTCGAAACGATATTACCCATATGGAGGTGGACGCCATTGTCAACGCCGCAAATGCCTCGCTGCTCGGGGGCGGTGGTGTGGACGGCGCGATCCACGCCGCCGCGGGGCCGGAGCTGCTGGAAGCGTGCCGCGCTCTCGGCGGCTGCAGGGTGGGACAGGCCAAGCTAACCGAGGCATACCGGCTGCCCTGCCGCTACGTTATCCATACGGTTGGCCCGCGCTGGAGGGGCGGCATGCTTGGCGAGCGGCGGCAGCTTGCCTCCTGTTACCGGGAAGCCCTGGCGCTCGCGGCGGAACACAGCTGTGAGACCGTGGCCTTTCCGCTGATCTCCGCCGGCACCTACGGCTATCCGAAGGATAAGGCCATGAAGGTGGCACTCGATACGATCGGCGATTTTCTGGAGCAGCATGATATGACCGTCTTTCTGGTGCTGTTCGGACAGGAGAGCACGGCGCTCGGACGAAAGCTCGATGCAGATATCAAGGAGTACATCGACGAGCACTATGTCAGCGAGCACCGCCCCCCTTCCAACCGGAGAGAGCGCGAGGAAACGCCGGTGCCGGACAGCGCGGCGTTCGACGCGGCGCTGCGGGATCAAAGAGCGTGGGAGTCCGCAGCCGTCTCATTCCGTCGGGAGGAAGAGGCGCAGGAATCCGTACCGGCCCAAGCGCCTTTATGGGATGAAATAACGGAATCCCTGCCGATCCAAGCGCCTTTGTGGGATGAGATAACGGAATCATTACCGATCCAATTGCCTTTGGAGGATGAGATAACGGAATCCGTACCGGTCCAATCCCCGCGGGAGTCGGCATCGGATACGGGCCACTCGGATACCGGAGCCTTCTCATGGCCGAAGGCCGCTGGCGCGCCGCAGGCGAAGAAGCCTGAAACGGCCCCAAGGGCAGACAGGCCCGCGACTGCCCCGGCGCCGCACAGGCCCAGGATGTCCGCCAGGCCGCCCAGACCCATGGCGCCCGCCAGACCGCCGGTGCCGCACACGGCGGCAAAGCAGGAGGCGATCGAGCTGGAGCACCTTTTCGACGAGCTGGACGAGAGCTTTCAGCAGATGCTGCTGCGCAAGATCGACGAGAGCGGCATGACGGACGCACAGTGCTATAAAAAGGCAAATATAGACCGCAAGCTCTTTTCCAAAATCCGAAACGACGTCCAGTACAAGCCGAAAAAGACGACCGCGATCGCCTTCGCCGTTGCGCTGGAGCTCGACATGGACGAGACCGAGGAGCTGCTGCGCAAGGCGGGCTACGCGCTTTCAAACAGCAGAAAGTTCGATGTCATCATCGCTTACTTCATCGAGCACCGGAAGTATAATATCTACGAGATCAACGAAACGCTGTTCTATTACGACCAGAGCCTGCTCGGTGCGTGAGCACTTCTTAAGAAAAACTGTCGCCTCTCAGGCGACCAAAAGAAGCGTGAATCCTCCTATACTGTGATTGTAAACAAAACACACAGTACAGGAGGATTCTTCTTATGAAAAACAACATCACCGAACTCGTATTCATCCTTGACCGCAGCGGCTCGATGAGCGGACTCGAGAGCGACACCATCGGCGGCTTCAATTCCATGCTGCAGCGGCAGAAGCAGGAGAGCGGCCGGGCCTATGTGACCACGGTGCTCTTCGACACGCGCTTTGACCGCATCCACGACCGCCTGAGACTCGATCAGGTGGCCGAGCTCACGGCGAAGGACTATGTCCCCCGCGGCTGCACGGCGCTGCTCGACGCAGTGGGCGACACGATCCGCCACATCGCCGCCATCCACCGCTACGCAAGGCCGGAAGACGTGCCGGAGAAGACCGTGTTCGTCATCATGACCGACGGCATGGAGAACGCCAGCTGCCGCTACCGTCTCGATCAGGTACGCGAGATGATCCGCCACGAGCAGGAGAAGTACGGCTGGGAGTTTCTCTTCCTCGGCGCCAACATCGACGCGGCGGAGACGGCGGGAACCATGGGTATCCGTGCCGACCGCACGGCAAACTTCAACCCGGACGACGTGGGCATGGAGCTCTCGTTCCACGCCGTGTCCGAGGCCGTCTGCGCAGTGCAGAACCGTGCACCGCTGTCGCCCTCGTGGAAGGACGAGGTCGAAAGGGATCACGCCTGCCGCATGAGCAAGCGGTAAAAGAAAAAAGAATGAAACGAAAGGGGATGTTGCAAAAATACGAGAAATCGCGAAAAACCCGGGTCGCTCACGTAGGGGAGGGCCTTGTGCCCTCCCGGCGGAATCAAGTTCATATAGCAAAGAAATGTTCGGCGGATTC
>ONNS01000016.1 GCA_900319275.1 uncultured Eubacteriales bacterium | reverse complement strand
AAAAGGGCGTCAGAACCTATACCTGCTCGATCTGCAACGAGACGAAGACCGAAGATATCCCGATGACCGCCCACGTCACGGAGCTTCGGAACAAGAAGGACGCGAGCTGCAAGGAAGAGGGCTACACGGGCGACGAGGTCTGCAAGAACTGCAATCAGGTCATCAAGGCGGGCCAGACGATCGCGAAGACCGAGCACAGCTGGAACGAAGGCACCGTGACGAAGGAAGCCAGCTGCAAGGAAAAGGGCAGCAAGACGGTCACCTGCACGGTCTGCAACGAGACCCAGACCGTAGAGATTCCCATGCTCCCGCACAGCTGGGGCCCGTGGGAGATCACCGTCAAGGCGGAAGACGGCAAAGAAGGCACCCGCACCCATACCTGCACGGAGTGCAGCACCGTTGCCAGTGAAGCCTTTACCATCACGACCCTTGAGGGCGCGGGCGGCAAGTACATCAAGGGCAGCGGAAAAACGCTGAGCTTCCGCTTCTCCGAGGAGCTGGCACTCTTCGAGGACATCTATGTTGACGGCAACAAGGTGGATGCGCGCAACTACAGCAAGGCGTCGGGCAGCACGGTCATTACGCTGCACAACCTGTATCTCAGCCAGCTGGCGGCCGGCACCCACACGATCAGAGCGGTGTTCTCCAGCGGCAACGTGTCGACGAACTTCTCCTGCGTGTCGCCCAGCAATACACCGTCCACCGGGGATAACAGCAACATCGTGCTCTGGCTCGGCCTGTTGGCTGTCGCGGCGGTCGGCGTCGGCGCTGTCTCGATTGCAGCACGGAAAAAAGCGCGCGCGAAATAATCAACATACAGCATAAAGTAAAATAAAGTAAACAGGAGCGGTCGGTTCATGATTGAACCGACCGCTCCTGTCGTATGGAACGGTATTGGATGAGAATTACTGGAGAAAAGCGAAGATCTTTTCCCAGTACGGGATCAGCACGTCGGAATCGGTCATGTACAGCTCGTGCTTCATGTCGGGGATGCGGACGAGCTCGCACTGTCTGACGCGCGAGGCGAACAGATCCTGTGCGCTGTTTTCGACCACGGTGTCGTTGCCGGCCTGGAAGAGCAGCACGGGAATCTGAATCCGGGCGGTCTGCGACTCGGAAACCGCCTGGTAGCAGGCTTTTACAGCTTCCTTGCCCCACTGGATGGAGGGGGAGCGCGTCTGCAGATGGCGATTTGCCTTCTGCTTTTCAAAATAATAGAGATAGCGGCATTCCGAGGAATCGCAGCAGGCTTCAAAGTTCGGCGTGGCGTCAAACTCGTTGATCGGGCTGGTCGAGTTCTTGCGCCGCTCGCCGATGCCCATGAGGCTTGCGCCGATGTATACGACCTTGACAGGCACCTTTCCGAAGCTCAATCCGAGCATCGGGGAGGAGAGAACGGCCTTATTGAAGAGCGTGGGGTACTGCTCGATGATCTTGGCACCGATACAGCCGCCCATGGAGTGGCAGTAGAGATACAGAGGCAGCGTGCCGGCCGCCGGCTTGACAAGTGTTTCGACCAGATAGTGCAGGTCGTCCACATAGTCGCGAAAGCGCTCGACGTGCACGACATAGGGGTTGCCGTTGAGCCGGACGGAGCGGCCGTGGCCGCGGTGGTCAAAGCCCCAGACGTCGTAGCCCGCGCACAGCATGTAGTAAATGGATTCCGTGAACTTCTGCACGGATTCCGTAAAGCCGTGGCTGATGACGATCACGCCCTTCGGCGCCTCGGTGCGAAAGTGCTCGTAATAGATCGGTTGCCCCGGCACGCGCTCGAAGGTTCCGCTCTCTTTTCGCGCGGCCACATAGGGCTCAACCTTCGAGCGCATCACCTCGGCATAGTTTTCTTCTCTGATCCAGTCCATGCGGTATGCCTCCTTAAAAGATTGATTAACAGTATTTACAGCCAACTCATACAGCCGTGCGGGGCACCCGTAGGGAGGCATCCCCAGATGCCTCCGGGAACGCGCGCAGAAGCCTCAACTTTGCTCGGCGATCAGCGCCAATTTTTGCTCGCGCGGCAGGTGCTTGATGTGCCATTCGCGGCTCATGGCCTGCTCCTTCGTTCCGCAGTCCTCCCAATAGACCAGCGTGACCGGGCGGCGCGAGCGGGTATATTTCGCCCCGCCGCGGCCTTCATTGTGCGCCTTTATGCGCGCCTCGACGTCGTTGGTCCAGCCGGTATACAGGCTCCCGTCGGCGCAGCGAAGAATATAGACGCCGTTCACGGCCGCTCCACCTGGCGGATGTTTTTCTCGAACTTCGAGCGGGCGCCCGTGACCTCGTGCCCGCAGCCGAGACAGCGCAGCTTGAAATCCGCGCCGGTGCGCAGCACCAGCCACTGCTTCGAGCCGCAGGGGTGGGCTTTTTTCATGGTCAGAATATCGTTTACCTGGATGTCCATTATTTTTTAATCTCTTCCCAGTACCGCTTCGCGGCCTGTTCGGTCTTGTTGTCGCCGTACTCGTAGTAGTGCGCGCCCTTCAGCTCGTCGGGCAGATACTGCTGCCGCACCCAGTGGCCGGGGAAGTCGTGCGGGTAGCGATAGCCCTGCTCGCGCTCAAAGCCCGTGCCGTCGGCGTGGACGTTCTGCAGCTCGCGCGGGACGCTGCGGCCCTTGCCCGCACGCACGTCGGCGAGCGCCGCGTCGATGGCCATGCAGGCCGAGTTTGACTTCGGCGCGGTCGCCAGCAGCAGACAGGCCTCGGCCAGCGGCAGCCGCGCCTCGGGCAGGCCAAGCTGCAGCGCGGAATCCACACAGGCCTTGACGATCGGCACGGCCTGCGGATAGGCAAGCCCGATGTCCTCACTGGCCGAGCAGAGGATGCGTCGGCAGGCGCCGATCAGATCCCCGGCCTCGAGCAGGCGGGCCAGATAGTGCATGGCGGCGTCGGGATCCGAGCCGCGCAGCGACTTCATCAACGCCGAGAGCGCGTCAAAGTGCTCGTCCCCGTCGCGGTCGTAGCGCATGGCGCTGCGCTGGGTGATGTCGGCGGCGTCCTCAAGCGTGATGACGTTGCGCCCGGCCGAGGCCGAGAACAGCAGCTCGAGCGCGTTCATGGCCTTGCGCACGTCGCCGCCGCAGCCCTGGGCGATGCGGTGTATCACACCACTCTCAAGCGTGAGCGGCGCAGCGCGGCGGCTGTTTAAGATATCCACGGCGCGCGCGACGGCGCCCTCGACCTCGCTGACCGGCACGCTTTTGAATTCAAACACGGTCGAGCGGCTCAGAATCGCGTTGAAGACGCAGAAATAGGGGTTTTCCGTCGTCGAGGCAATCAGCGTGATGCGCCCGTCCTCGATGAACTCCAGCAGTGACTGCTGCTGTTTTTTGTTGAAATACTGGATCTCGTCCAGGTACAGCAGCACGCCGCCGGGTGTCAGCATCGTGTCGAGCTCGGCGATGATCTGCTTGATATCGGCGATCCCGGCCGTCGTGGCGTTCAGCTTGCGGAGCGTGCGGTTGGTCCGCTCGGCCAGGATGCGGGCCACAGTGGTTTTCCCTGTGCCCGAGGGGCCGTAGAAGATCATGTTCGGGATCTGGCCGCTGTCGGCAATGCGGCGCAGCAGGCCGTTCGGGCCCAGAATATGTTTTTGCCCCACGACCTCGTCGAGCGAGCGGGGCCGGATCTCATCGGCTAAGGGTTTGTACATGATCGTACCTCTGTATATGTTCAATACCATGCTCCGGGGGAGTTCAGAGGGGAACTCCCCTCTGATTTTCCCGTCGCAACGGGAAAAGAGAAAAAATCTGTTTTTTCCGGGGACATGCGCCTCGGGAAAAACACTCCTCGCCCTGCCAGTGTGCGAGCGTCCCACGCAAGCGAGTGCATGCAGCAGGGCGCATTCCTTCTAACTGTTTTGTCCCGCAAGGGACGAAACAGTTATTGGTGCGGCGCGGAACACGCGGCCGGTCTCGGTGGGGCGCAGCTTCCCGGCCGAGAGCTCGAAAATGCGGTCGGCAAAGCGCGCGGCCGCGGTCTCGGGCAGCAGGGCGTGCAGCAGCACCTCAGCGCCGTAGTCGACGCCCTCGGTTACGCCCTCGCAGGCGGCGAGCTCTATCTTCACGCGCTCGAGCAGGGCATAGGGGCAGGGTACATCCAGCTGCACCCACTGCCGCACGGCGGCGATCCCGGCGATGTCCAGCGCGTCTTTGGCGCTCTGCGTATAGGCACGCAGCAATCCGCCCGTGCCCAGCAGCACGCCGCCGAAATAGCGCGTCACCACGCACACGAGATTCGTCACGCCTGCGCGGCGAAACACCTCGAGCATCGGAATGCCGGCCGTGCCCTGGGGCTCGCCGTCGTCCGAGTAGCGCTCGGCCCCGCCGCGGATCAGATAGCACCAGCAGTTATGCCGGGCGTCGTAATATTGCTTTTTCGTAGCCTCAATGAAGGCGCGGGCCTCCTCTTCGCTCTCAACGCCGCGCAGATGCCCCAGAAAGCGGCTGCGCTTTTCCACCAGCTCTGACTCGCCGGGACCGGCGGGCACGAAGTATTCGGTCATGTCTCCCAGTCCTCCTTCGGCTCGACATAGCCGGGAATAAAGGCCTTGACCCGGCCGAAGAGTGCCGGCGTCACGACGGCCTCGCAGTTGATGCCGCCGTCGGTGTACTCTAACTTGAAAATCTCGGCCTCGCGGTTGAGCGTGTCCACCAACCCGGCCTCAGCGTAGGGGATGCGCAGCGAGACCGTGCGGCGGCTGTGGCCGAGACGCGCGGCGAGCTTCTTGACGAGCACGTCGGCCCCCTCGCCGCTTTTGGCGGAGAGACAGACCACGTCCTCGCCGTGCGGCAGGATGCCGATATAGCGGTCACACTTGTTGTATACGCGGATGCATGGCGTCTGCTCGGCCTCGAGCTGGCGGATCAGCGCGTCGACGATGCGCGCCTGCTGTTCCCATTCAGGATTCGAGATGTCGATGACGTGCAGCAGCACGTCGGCATAGCGCAGCTCCTCGAGCGTGGCCTTGAAGGCCTCGACCAGATGCGTCGGCAGCTTGCGGATAAAGCCGACCGTGTCGCTGAGCAGCACCTCCTGCGTCTCATTGATGCGCAGGCGGCGTGTCGTCGTGTCCAGCGTGTCGAACAGGCGGTCGTTGGCCGGAATGTCCGAGCCCGTCAGGCAGTTTAACAGCGTCGATTTCCCTGCGTTCGTATAGCCCACGAGCGCCACGACCGGCATGGCGTTTTTCTCGCGGCGGCGGCGCTGCGTGCCGCGCACCTTGCGCACAGCGGCCAGCTCCTCCTCCAGCTTCTGGATCTTGCGGCGGATATGGCGGCGGTCGGTCTCGAGCTGGGTCTCGCCGGGGCCGCGCGTGCCGATCGGGCTCGAGCCGCCCGCGGCGGTCTGGCGCACCAGATGGCTCCACATGCCGGTCAGACGCGGCAGCAGGTATTTATACTGCGCCAGCTCTACCTGCAGCTGTCCCTCGCGCGTCTGGGCGCGCTGGGCAAAGATGTCCAGGATCAGGCCCGAGCGGTCGAGCACGCGCACGCCGAGCTCCTCGGAGAGCACGCGCATCTGCGAGGGGGAGAGCTCGTTGTCGAACACGGCGAGATCGCAGTCGTTCATCGCGATCAGCTCCTTGAGCTCCTGTACCTTGCCGTCGCCGATAAAGCTGCGCGGGTCGGGCGAGGGGCGCTGCTGTGTCACCATTGCCACGGTGTCGCCCCCGGCGGTGTCCACCAGCGCGGCCAGTTCCTCCATCGAGCTCTCGCTCGAGCGCTCGTCCGCGTCCATGCTCGCAGCGGCCAGCCCCGCCAGCACCGCCCGTTCCCGTTTTTCAGTGGTAGTCTGCATGCGTTCGATTCCTTACAGGTTAAAATAATATATCATAAATTATAGCGCAGGAATGCCGGTTTGCCAAGGGTTTATACGCTCTATGATACTGATACCCGATAGAAAGTAGACAAAGATTTACGAGTCAGAATTGCGCCAGACAAGGCGGGCTCCGCAGAGCATAATGGACATATATGGTCAAGGAGCCCAACGAAGTATGGCACAATTCTGGCCGCAAAGATTGTCTTGTTTTTATTGGGTATCAGTATGAGTTCTCTTCTAATTGACAAATACAGTCTGTTCCTGTAAAATCAAAGCTGGGCGTTGCCAAGCGTATAAAGGCGGTTCCGCTACACTCCCGGAAGGGAGGTGTTGCTATGCCGATTACATTGACGTTTCATGTATGGAAATACACGATTACTGTCACCGTAAAAAGCAGAAACCGCCACTCGGCCAAGTGACGGTTTCTCTATTAAGATAAACCAATAACTGGGCGGAGCCGCTTTTCGGCAACGCCTTTTTCAACTATATTATATATAGCTGCGCCAAAGATGTCAAGCAAAACCGCTTTCTATCATTGTCAAAACCACTTGTTCCGCGGTTTGCGGCGGCGCGGCGGCTGCGGGCTTTCGACCAGGATGATATCGCTGCCGACGCGCACGATACAGCTCCAGGGCAGCACAAAATCGTCCTCACGCCCCAGCAGGCCGAAGAATTTGCCGCGCCCCGGTGTGATGAGCGAGCAGAGCTGCCCCTTCTGGTCGTCAAATTCCGCGTCGCAGATGTAGCCCAGACGAAAGCCCGTGTGGATATCAATGACCTCCTTGTAGCGAAGGTCGGAAAATGTCTGAATCATACTTTCACCACCCGCCACAGCCTATGACGGGGATGCCCGGGTTATGCCTTTTTTCTGTTCTTTAAGGCAAAACCGCACAATACGTCTGCAGCTATGCATAAGTTCGCGTAGCCAAATCAAAGATTTGGACGCTCACTTAGGCGTCTGCCGGAAAAAATGTGCCCTGATTTCGTCTCTTTTTCTTGAAATACACAATACGACTCGCTTTGCTCGCATGCATAAGTTCGCTTAGCCAAATCAAAGATTTGGAAGCTCACTTAAGTATTTCTGCGAAAAAGCGCCATCATCAGAACTCATTTTTTCTCGACATCCGCTCTTGCCGCATTATGCGGCTTTGCCTTCGGAATCGAGATCGTCAAGATCAGCGCCTCGTCGGTCTCGCGGCGATTCACGCCGGCCTCGATGCCGCCCTGCTTCATCACTTCCAGCGAGCGGTTGAGCGAATTGAGGAAGATCCGCACGTCCTTCAAAATCAGGGTGTGCCGCGGCGCGGCGTCCTTCTCGGGCGCGGTCAGCAGCGTGTCGATATAGCTGTCGGTGGCTGATACGGTCAGGTCGTTTTCGAGGATATAGGCGAGCGCCCTGCGCTGCTCGTCGGGCGTCGGCAGGCGCAGCAGGGCGCGGCCGTGCCGCTCGCTGAGCCCGCGGTCGCGCAGCGTGTGCAGCACGTCCTCCGGCAGCTTCAAAAGCCGCAGCTTGTTTGCCACGGCCGACTGGCTTTTGCCGATGCGCCGCGCGGCCTCCTCCTGGCTCATGCCGAAGAGCCGCTGCAGCTGGCGCAGGCCCTCGGCCTCCTCAATGAAGTCGAGATCCCGGCGCTGCAGGTTTTCGATCAGCGCGATCAGGCTCGCGTCCTCCATGTTCACGTTCAGCAGCAGACAGGGTACCTCGCGCAGTCCGGCCAGCTTTGCCGCGCGCAGGCGGCGCTCGCCGGCCACCAGCTCATAGTGCCCGCCGCGATAGCGGACCGTCAGCGGGTTTAAGATGCCGTAGCTGCGTATGCTGCGGCTCAATTCCTCGATCCCCTCCTCGTCAAAATTCTGCCGCGGCTGCACCGGGTTCGGCTCCAGATCCTCCACACTGAGATATAAAATGCCGCCCCGGCGGATCCCCGGGCGGCTGCGCACTGCCTGCATATGCTCGCTCCTCTCCGGCCTTGTGCTTGCGGACGCCCTGTCCGCAGCAGCACCAGCATACCCGCCCCGGAGAAAAAAGAGGCGCGAAAGCGGCCGCCGGGAAGAAAAATCCCGCCATAAAGGGTGCGATACAAAATGCGTCGGAGCCGTGAAAACGAAAGTCCTGTCGTAGGGGCGGCCCTCGCGGCCGCCCGGCGCGCAAAGATATTTACCAGCAAAAAGTTCGGCGTATTCGTACAAAGTGCGAATACGCCGAACATTTATTTGCTAAATGAGTTTGATTCCGCCGGGAGGGCACAAGGCCCTTCCCTACGATACCACCAAGGCTTCCGCTCCTGTTTTGTATTTTGCAACTGGCCCTTTATGGTTTGGCGGCGGCAATCAAAGGATATGGACAGACTCCGGCTCGAACATCAGCGAGCATTGCTCGCCGACCGAGAAGATCCGGCGGTTTTTCGGGTTGTGCTCCTCCAGCTTGACGAGCGTATTGCCGACCATGACGTGGTAGTTCTGGTACGAGCCCATGAAGCACGAGAGCACGACCTTGCAGGGCAGCCCGCCCGCCTCGGCCAGCCGGGCTGCCTCGGGGCGGAGGACGATCGTGTACTCGCCGCCTTCCTGCATGCCCGGCTTGCCCGGCACCGTGACGCGGTTGCCCTCAACCTCCAGGGTCGCGGTTTTGCCGTCGCCGGAGAGCATCTTCCCCTTCAGGAAGTTCGCCTCGCCGATGAAGTCGGCGACGAACTCGTTGACCGGGTGATAATAGATCTCCTGCGGGGTGCCCATCTGCGCGACGACGCCCTTGTTCATGATGATGATCTGATCGGACAGCGCCATGGCCTCAGACTGGTCGTGGGTGACATAGATCGCCGTGATGCCGACCTCCTGCTGGATGCGGCGGATCTCCGTGCGCATCGAGACGCGCAGCTTGGCGTCGAGGTTGCTCAGCGGCTCGTCGAAGAGCAGGACAGACGGCTCGATGACCAGGGCGCGGGCCAGTGCGACGCGCTGCTGCTGGCCGCCGGAGAGCTGGTTGGTCATGCGGCCCTCCATGCCGGTCAGCTCGACCAGATCGAGGATCTTCATGACGCGCTCGCGGATCTCATCCTTCGGCACCTTGCGCAGCTTCAGCCCATAGGCCACGTTGTCAAATACGTTGTAGTGCGGCAGCAGGGCATAGCTCTGGAAGACCATGGCGGTGTCGCGCTTGTTCGGCGTGAGCTCGTTGATCGGCTCGTCGCCGAGGTAGATCTCGCCCTCGTCCGGGCTCTCAAAGCCGGCGATCATGCGCAGCGTCGTCGTTTTGCCGCAGCCGGACGGCCCCAGCAGCGTGACGAAGGAGCCCGGCTCGATATTCAGCGAGGTATCCCGGACGGCGTAAAAATCCTTTCCGGTTTTCGGGTCCTGGTATATTTTCGAGATGTGGTCCAGACGGACGCCTTTTTTGACTTTTTCCATCACTCAGTCCTCCTTGATGCTCTTGCTGGTGCCGAAGTGCTTGATGAACAGGTTCATCAGCAGCACCGCGCCGTAGGTAATGACGATCAGAATGGTAGCGAACGCGCACGCGAGACTGTACGAGCCCTTTTCGGCAAACTCGTTGATCTGCACGGTAATGAGCAGGAACTGCGGCGTGACCAGCAGGATAATGGCCGAAATAGCCGTGATGCTGCGGACAAAGGCGGTCACAAGGCCGCTGAGGAAGCTGTCCTTGATCAGGGGCAGCGTCACGGTCATGAACACCCGGAAGCTGTCGGCGCCCATGTCGTAGGCCGACTCCTCGATCGACTTGTCGATCTGCCGCAGGGCCGAGATACCGCTGCGCGTGCCGGTCGGCAGCGAGCGGACGACAAAGACGATGATCAAAATCAGGCCCGTGCCGTAAAGCCCCTGCAGAAAGCCCGTGTGGAAAATGCCGCCGGAGAAACCGCGGATATAGCCGACGCCGAGCACCGTGCCCGGCACAGCCATCGCCAGCATCGAGACCGCCTCGATAAAGCCCTTGGCCTTGAATTTCCGCTTGACCACGAGATACGAGATGATCATGCTCAGCAGCGCCGTGACCGGCGCGGAGATCAGCGACAGGACGAACGAGTCCTTAAAGGCCTTGAAGCCCTTGTAGCGCGTGAAGACCTGGCTGAACCACTTGCCCGTCAGCGGGAAGAAATGACGGCCCCAGGTGGGGAAGAGCGCGCCGATCGGCACGCAGATATACATCAGGATGACGAAGGCGGCGGAGAGCGCGCAGAAGATCGTCAGCGGGATCTTGACGCTCTTGTCCTCGATCAGCATGCGCGCGCGGCTGGCCTTGCCGGTGAGGGTCGCGGCGGTCTTGGCCTCGAGATAGTACTTCTGCACGGCAAACATCGCCAGCGTGATGCACAGCAGCACGACGGCCATGGCGGCGGCGCCGGCCTTGTCATAGGCGCCGGTAATCTGCAGATAGATCGTCGTGGCCAGCGTATCGTAGCTGCCGCCGATCAGCATGGGGTTGGCGAAGTCCGCGATCGACTCGATAAAGGTGACGAGGAAAGCGTTGCCGAGACCCGGCAGCATCAGCGGCAGCGTCACGTCCGCAAAGACCTTCCAGCGGCCCGCGCCCATGTCGCGCGCGGCCTCCTCGAGCGAGGGATCGATGTTCTTTAAAAGCCCCTTGAGCATCATGTAGCAGACCGGGAAGAAGGTCAGGGTCTGCACGATGACAATGCCCCAGTAGCCGTAGACGTTGTTGTCATAGATATGCAGCAGGAAGCGCGTGATGATGCCCGCCCGGCCGAAGAGCATGATCATCGAAAGGCTCAGCACAAAGGGCGGCGAGACGACCGGCAGCATGGACACGACCTTGAACAGGCCGCCGACGAATCTGTTCATGCGCACATAGACCTCGACATACGCGAACAGCAGCCCGATCAGCGTCGAGAGGATGCCGACGACAAAGCCGACCTTGAGGGTGTTCGTGATGGCGCGGGTAAAGCTCTTCATGGCGAAGATGCGCTGAAAGATCGAAAAGCCGAAGCCGCCGTCGCCCACGAAGCTGTCCACCAGCAAGATCGCCAGCGGATAGAGGATAAACAAAGTCAGAAAGGTGATCAGCACGACGATGGTGGTGACCATGATGGGGTCCGCCATCAGTTTTTTCCGGTCCAGCGCCGCGCCCTGGTTTTTGGCCATAGAAACAGCCCCCTATCTATATTGGGTGTTTGAGTAAAACAAGGATGGCGGGAAACCCGCCATCCTTGCGGATGTGTTTAGATGTTGGATGCTGCAAACGGCGCGATCACGAGGTCTGGAAACGGCCCTCGCCGACGTCGCTGCCCGCAGCCTCGATCGCTGCCATAACGTCAGCAACGTTCTGGTCGGTATCGGTGACAGCCTTGGCAAAGTCATAGCCGTCCCAAACGAGACTCGGATCCAGGCCAAACTCGACGGCCGCCGCGGGCTGCTCGGCGTTGTCGATGACCAGGAACTGATAAGAGCCGTGCTGGGCAGCGAGCTCAACGCAGTCGGGGCTCAGGGCGTACTCCATGAAGAGCCTGGCCGCGGCGGGGTGAGCAGCGCCCTTGAAGATGGCGACGGGGCCGATCTCGCAGGCCGTGCCGTCAGAGGGGACGACCAGCGCGACGTTGTCATAGCCGTTGTCGACGATCTGGGTGATGCCGTCGTGCAGGAAGCCGATACCAATGACGCACTCACCGGTGCCGACGTTCTTGGACGGGCCGGAGCCGGACTTGGTATAGACCTGGACGTTCTTGTCGAGGTCTACGAGGTACTGGACGCCCTCGTCATGGCCCTTGAGCTGGATCATGAGGTTGGCGACCAGCTTCGGGGTGCCGGCGGTCTTGTAGTTCGACAGCCAGATCAGACCCTTGTACTCGGGCTTGAGCAGATCGTCCCAGCTCTGGGGCGCTTCAAGACCCATGCGCTCGAGCTCATCGGTGTTGACCATGAAGCCCAGCAGGCCGGTGTAGATGCCGTACCAGTAGCCGTTGGGGTCCTTGTAGATATCCTTGGTCAGGTGGGAGGCGTTCATGGGGACATAGGAATTGTCCAGGAAGCCCTTGGCCGCCAGACTGTCGTAGGGGTTGTTGGTGCCGCCGAACCACACATCGGCGGAGGGCTTGCCGTTCTCTTCTTCGATCTTGGCAGGAACCTCGCCCGTGGAGAGGCGCTGGTAAGAGGTCTTGATCCCGTAGAGCTTCTGGAAGTTCTCGCACGCGGCGGCAAGGTATTCTTCCTCGCAGGAGCCGTATACGACCAGTTCGCCCTCGGCCTGCGCGTCGGCGATCAGCTTGTCCATGTCGTCATCGGCGTAAGCTGTGACCATGAGAGCTGCGACCATGACGAAAGCGAGCAGCAGTGCTAATGCTTTTTTCATTGGTGGATCCTCCTGTTAAAAAATTTTCTGGAAAATGCCTACAACTGCATAAGCATTTTGAACAAAACCGATTATAGACCTTCCACCTTACGTTGTCAACATTCTATCAAAATGATTTTACAATTTGCAGGGAGAGACGGGGGCTGACCGCGGTAGGGGAATGAAGCAGGCATCGCAGACATATAAAATCATCAAATTATTGATTCTTTCTCTGTGCATGATTGACAAACAAACGCGCCGGGACTATAATCGGCTTATGCAGAAAGCAAAGGCTTTCTCGGGAGCGCGCGATGCGCCCAAAATCACATTACAGGAGGAAAGCAACATGAAAAAATTCCTGGCAATCATTCTGGCACTGACCATGGTGCTGTCTCTGGGCATTACGGCCAGCGCAGACGGTGGGAAGGATTACTCCGGATACACCATCCGCATCTATTCCAACTCCAACTCCACCGAGCGTGTGACCTGGCTCATCAACGAGGCCAAGGCCGCCGGCTTCAACATCAGCCTTGACACCAACGAGGTCATTTCGGGCGACTCCGCCGCCATCCAGGCCGCTAACGAGAATAAAGACGGCGACCTGATCTTCGGTCTGAACGAGACCCGCTGGAGCCAGCTGATCAAGGGCCAGTATGAGAACCTCTCCATTCTGGACTGGACGCCGACCTGGGCTGACGAAGTCGGCGACTTCAAGTATGACGGAAAGGCCTACGGCATCGTCATTCAGAACGTCCTGATGCTCTACCGCACCGACGAGCTGGGCACCAACGGCGAGGAGCTGCACTTCGACCACTGGGCCGATGTGGTTAACTCCGGGTATACCTGGTACCGCCAGAACAAGGTCGGCGGCACCACCAACATGAACATCAACTCCGCTATGCTCTACCCCTTCACCGATCCCGCCTCCCCGGCCGGCGGCATCAGCCTTGACGGCTGGAAGACGCTGTGGAAGTTCTGCGCGGACGGCAAGTTCGGCGGCGACGACTACAAGTACGGCTTTGATCCGCTGAACAAGGGCGACGTTGCCGTCTCCGAGTTCTACTCCTCCGCCCTGTACGGCAAGATCGACGTGGCCGCCGAGGGCTCCGACCATCCGCTGCTCGGCACCTTCGAGCCTGAGAACTGGGCTCTGGCCGACATCAAGGACGGCACCTACTACATCGCCGAGTACATCGGCATTCTCGACAAGGCCGGCCGCACCGAGGAGCAGACCGAAGCTGTCAAGGCCTTTGCCGAGTGGTTCGGCTCTGCCGAGGTACAGGCTGCCTGGGGTGAAGAGTTTGACTCCTATCCCTGCAACAAGGCCGCTGCCGACGAGCTCTATCCCGACGGCATCCCCGCTATCTATGAGATCCCGAACTTCGCGCTCAACACCGTCGAAGGCACCGATCTGAGCTATGCCGAATATGTGGCCGCGCACAACAGCGAGTGGACCAACATCATGACCAACCTGGGCTTCTACTGGAAGGACGCCGCTGACGCCCCCGCCGAGCCCAACTGGGACAGCCTTGACTGGGCCACCCTGACCCAGGCCGCCGGCTGATTGAGACGGACTGACAAAACAAAACATGGGTATCGGGTCCGCTTAGCTCGTATACGGGTATTTCACTGTAGGGGCCGTTCACGAACGGCCCGCGCGGGAGAATCTTGTATTTTACGGGATCGCCCGGGCGAATTGGTAAAACGAGCCTCGTTCTGCCGGGCGATTCATGAATCGCCCCTACGGTGTTCCTGTCAAGATGAAGCAAGCTGATACCCACAAAACAAAATAACCCGCATGGGGGCTTGGGGTCACCCAAGCCCCTTATCTTATAAAAAGGAGAGACGCTCCTATGATCAAGCTCAACGACATCGTTGTCAAATTCGGCGATTTTACGGCCCTGCACAATATCAACGTCCAGGTCAGAGAGGGTGAGTTCTTCACCTTCCTCGGCCCCTCCGGCTGCGGCAAGACCACGACGCTGCGCACGATCACCGGCTTTATCGAGCCCGTGTCCGGCACAGTCGTCGTCAAGGACCGCGACATCACCCACGTCCCGATCGAAAAGCGCAACATCGGCATCGTCTTTCAGAGTTACGCCCTGTTCCCGACGATGACCGTCTACGATAATATCGCCTTCGGCCTGAAGATCCAGAAACTCAAAAAAGATGAGATCGACCGGAAGGTGCGCGAGATCGCCCGCAAGGTCGATCTGTCCGACGAGCAGCTGCAGAAGGCCGTCTCGCAGCTCTCCGGCGGCCAGCAGCAGCGCGTGGCCATCGCCCGCGCCCTCGTGACGGGCCCGGCCATCATCTGCATGGACGAGCCGCTGAGTAACCTCGACGCCAAGCTGCGCGTCCAGCTGAGAAATGAGCTGAAAAAGATGCAGAAGGACTTCGGCATCACGACGATCTACGTCACCCACGACCAGGAGGAGGCCCTGACGCTCTCCGACCGCATCGCCGTGTTCAACAAGGGCTATATCGAGCAGATCGGCACACCCAACGAGGTCTACAACTTCTCAAAGACCGAGTTCGTCTGCAACTTCATCGGCGATATCAACCGCCTGAGCGACGAGGTCGCGGCCAAGGCCGGCCTCGATCTCAAAAAGCACAACTACGTCCGTCTCGAGCGGCTGCATGTGAACGTCGAGCCGCGGCCGGGCCAGGTGGCGCTGCCCGGCACCGTGACCATGCGCGAGTACTACGGACTGTACATCAAGTACTATATCGACATCGGCAGCCAGACCATCAAGGTCATCGAGAAAAACGACGGCGTGCGCATCTACGAGGAGGGACAGGCCGTAGAGGTCATCCTCGACCCGGCCGACGTGATGGCCTACGAGCCGAAAGCGGAGGAAACGGCATGAACCAGACGCTTGACAGAAAGCTCCGCCCGGAGCTGCTTGTCAGGCTGGTGGGCGTGGCCTTTTTCGCCTATCTCTTCTTTGGCTTTATGCTGCTGCCCTGCCTGAATACGCTGACAAGCATTTTCAACACGAAAAACGCCGCAGGAGAGCGCGATCCCTTCGCGGTCATCCGCTTCTTCCTGGCCGGCACGATGGGCAAATACGTCTGGAACTCCTTAAAGCTCGCCGTGCTGCTCGTGATCACGGTCAATGTGGTCGGCATCTCGATCGTGCTGCTGACCGAGTACTTTGACATCAAGGGCGCGAAAATCCTGCGTCTCGGCTACATGACCACGATGATCTACTCCGGCGTTGCGCTCGTCACGGGCTATATGTTCCTCTACGCCAACGACGGCATCATCACCACGGCGCTGAAAAACGCGTTCCCGGACATGAACCCGAACTGGTTCTCGGGCTTCAACGCGGTGCTGTTTACCATGACCTTCGCCTGCACCTCGAACCACATGCTCTTCCTCAGAAACGCGATCCGCGGCATCGACTACAACACCGTAGAGGCTGCGCGCAACATGGGCGCCAACCCCTTCAAGGTGCTCTGGAAGGTCGTGCTGCCGACGCTGATCCCGACGCTGTTCTCGCTGACGGTCATGACTTTTATCACGGGCCTGTGCGCCATGTCGGCGCCGACGCTGCTGGGCTATGACTCGATCAACCCCGAGATCGTGCGTCTGGCCGGCTCCTCCTCGGCCGACGAGGCCTTCCCCCAGGCCCGCGCCGCCCTGCTCTCGATCATCCTCGCCATGTTCACGATCGTGCTGCTGACCGTGCTCTCGGCCTACGAGCGCCGCGGCCACTATCTCTCGGTGTCCAAGACCAAGGCCAGGCTCCAGAAGCAGAAGATCAATAACCCCGTGGCCAATGTGATCGCGCACATCTACGCCTATGTGCTCTTCATCATCTACATGACCCCGGTCGTGATGATCATCATTTTCTCCTTCCAGACCTACAGCGCGATCCGGCTGAAAAAGCTGGATCTCGGCCACTGGACGCTGATCAACTTCTTCGGCCAGCAGGACTTTGAGTATCTCACCAGCCGCGGCAAGTACAAGACCCGCGTCGGCTCGATCTCGGGCGTGTTCTCGAACGACGCGACGCTCGGCGGCATCAAGCTGAGCTTTATCCTCTCGGCGCTCGCGGCGGCGCTCGCCTGCGTGATCGTCGTGGTGGCGGTCAACTATATGTTCAAGAAAAAGAACAAGGGCACCGGCGTGATCCTCGAGTACGCCCTGCTCTTCCCCTGGCTGCTGCCCACGATCCTGATCTGCTATTCCTACCGCACCTTCTTCAATTCCAACAACGTGTGGTACGTCGGCAACATGAACCTCTACTACGCGCAGAACGTCCGCTTCCTGATCGTCATGGCCTATACGGTGACGAAGCTGCCCTTCTCGCTGCGCATGATCAAGGCCAGCTTCTACTCGATCGACGAGGAGCTTGAGGACGCGGCGCGCAATCTCGGCTCCAGCCAGATCGGCACCTTCCTGAAGGTCAAGCTGCCGATCATCCTGCCGAGCGTCCTGGCCGTGTTTGCGCTGAACTTCAACGCGCTCTTCACCGAGTACGACATGTCCGCCACCTTCGCCAGCACCTACGGCACCAGCTACGCCATGGTCATCCAGGCCATGTGCGCCGAGGAGGGGCTCTACGGCTACAACGTCAACGCCTCGGGCCGCCGCTGCGCCTCGACAGTGTTCATCATGCTGGTGTCCGGGCTGATTTTGTATCTCGTGTACGGCGTGGGCTCGCGCGATCTCGGCGAGCGGCTGGAAGCGCGCGACCGCCGCAGAAAGTTCTTTGAAAAACTCAGCGGAAGAAAAAACGCAAAAAAGGAGGCAAGCTGAGCGCTAAATGATTAAAAATATCGTATTTGACATGGGAAAGGTCCTGATCTACTGGGATCCCCACCGCCTTGTCGAGCGTCTCGGCTATACCGGCGAGGACGCGGCGCTGCTCGAGCGCGAGGTATTCACGAGCGCCGAGTGGACCGCGCTCGACCGCGGCCTGAGCGTGGAGGAGGTATTGCCCGCGATCCTCGCGCGCCTGCCCGCGCATCTGCACCCGGCCGCTGAGCACTTCTGCCGCGCCTGGTGGGAGGAGGAACTCTGGCCCGTGCGGGACATGGCGCCGCTGGTGCGCGAGCTCAAGGCCGCGGGCTACGGGATCTATCTCCTGTCGAACGCCACGGCCTGCCTGCACCGCTATTTCGACCGCATCCCGGGCTCGGAGTGCTTCGACGGCAAGATCGTCTCGGCCGACCACCGGATCTTAAAGCCGGAAAAGGAGATCTACCAGCTGCTGTTCCGGACGTACAACCTCAAGCCCGAGGAGTGCTGGTTCATCGACGACTGGCCCGGCAATATGGAGGCGGCCAACCGGCTCGGCATGCGCGGCTCGGTCTTCTACGACGACGTGCCGCGACTGCGGCGCGAACTCAAGGCCGCCGGCGTGCGGATCGGATAAGCTGGCCGGAAAACACCGGTTTTCAAGCTTTTTCAACAAAATTTCACGGCGGAAATTCGTGAATTTTGCAAGGGTCGGCTTGACTTTGCTCTTGTGTTAAGAAAAGAAATACAGTATAATACATCCGGCGGCAGATAGTTACGATTATCTCCGCCGGATTTGATACAGAACTCTGATCAAAAGCTTGAAAAGCCTTTCAAGCTTTTGATAGCCGCCGCAGCGGCGTAGAGTTCGTATAAGACGACTTTTGCAAAGCCAACCGCACTTGTGCGGCACTTAGGCTTTGCAAAAGCTCAAATTAAAATCAAAGATTTTAATTTGAGAACAGTATTATTTACAAAGGAGAGCGATTCCCATGGAGAGAGTACTCTTTATCACCGGCATGGGCTGCGAAAAGTGCGAAGCCAAGGTCAAGGCCGCGCTCGAGGCGGTGCCCGGCGTTTCCAAGGCCGTTGTCAGCCGCGTGGCCGGTGAGGCTGTTGTCACCTATGACGGCACGGCGACGGACGATCAGCTTGTCGCCGCGGTGAGCGCGCTGGAGCATTATCCCGTGTCCGGCATCCTCGACGGCAACCTCCGCCCCGAGAGCATGGAGCGCATCACCACCCCCGCCCTGGCCGAGGCCTTCATCGACGCCCAGGTCGACCTGCTGCGCAAGCAGATCGGCGACGGCAGCGTGCTGCTGGCCCTCTCCGGCGGCGTCGACTCCTCTGTCGTTGCGGCCCTGCTGATCAAGGCCGTCGGCAAGCAGCTCACGGCCATCCACGTCAACCACGGTCTGATGCGCAAGGGCGAGAGCCAGCAGGTCATCGACGTGTTTGAAAAGCAGCTCGGCGCGAACCTGATTTACGTCGACGCGACCGACCGCTTCCTCGACAAGCTCGCCGGCGTGGCCGAGCCCGAAAGCAAGCGCAAGATCATCGGCGCCGAGTTCATCAAGGTCTTCGATGAAGAGGCCGCGAAGCTGAGCGGTATCGGCTTCCTGGGCCAGGGCACGATCTATCCCGACATCCTCGAGAGCAAGGACGGCATCAAGGCCCACCACAACGTCGGCGGTCTGCCCGACGAGGTCAAGCTCGAGCTGGTCGAGCCGCTCAAGCTCCTCTTCAAGGACGAGGTCCGCACGGTCGGTGCCGCGCTCGGCCTGCCCGACAGCATGGTCAACCGTCAGCCCTTCCCCGGCCCCGGTCTCGGCGTGCGCTGTGTCGGCGCCATCACCCGCGACCGTCTTGAGGCCGTGCGCGAGTCTGACGCGATCCTCCGCGAGGAGTTCGCCAAGGCCGGTCTCGACAAGAAGGTCTGGCAGTACTTCACGGTCGTGCCCGACTTCAAGGCCACCGGCATCAAGGACGGCAAGCGCGCCTTCGAGTGGATCTGCATCATCCGCGCGATCAACACCCGCGACGCCATGTCCGCGAGCATCGAGCGCCTCGACTGGGACTTCCTCGAGAAGGTCGCCGACCGCATCACCCACGAGGTCCCCGGCATCACCCGCTGCGTCTACGACGTGACGAAAAAGCCCACGGCCACGATCGAATACGAATAAGGCTGAGGATAACGCGCAAGTATACGAATATCGACAAATCCAGATTCCGAATCTGGATTTGTCGATATTTTTTATCTTATGACCGAAGACTGCCGGACGGTTGCACTCGCACCAACTCTGTGCTATACTGCAGCCATCGTATTATGAATAGGAGGAAACCCATTGAAAGCACCATTTTCTGCGTATCTCCGTGCGATCAAGCCCGCTCTCAAGCGGCTGGTGGAGCTGCTGGGGCGCGACTATGACTATGTCTCGGTGCTCGCGACCGACTCGAAGGGGCTGGCCGTGCGCATCTCGCAGCGCGCCCGCAGCGTTTCGAGCGAGACCATGACGACCGAGCGCGGCGTGGTCGTGCGCCTCGGTAAAGACGGCCAGTACCGCGAATTTGCACTCTCCGACTTCGACCCCGATCAGGTCGAGGAGACTGCCGCGCGCATCCGCGCCGAGCTCGCCTCCCAGCAGACGCTGCTCGACACGCTCGGCGTGAAGCCCTACGCGACCGGCGCGCTGCCCGACGAGCCGCTGACGCTCTTCGTCGAGAAGGAGACCGAAACGCTGCCCGAGACGGCGGACGTCAAGGCGCTGGTCGAAAAGCTGACGGCTATTTCCGATCGGGGCATGGCCGCGGACGAGCACATGCTCGAGTGCATGGCCAACGCCCAGTCTACCCACATCTCCAAGCTCTTCCTGACGGCCAACCGCGATCTCAGCCAGAGCTATGTCTATTCCGAGGGCGTCGTTGTCACCGTGATGGGCAAGGACGGCCAGGTCCAGAACGGCTACGCGGGCATCTCCGGTCTCTGCGGCCCCGAGCTCTTCGACCAGCTTGCTGAAAAGCTGGACAAAGCCATCGCGCAGGCGCGCGAGCTGCTCTCGGCCGGACGGATCGAGCCGGGCGAGTACGAGATCATCACCTCGCCCGAGGTGTCGGGCCTGATCGCGCACGAGGCCTTCGGCCACGGCGTCGAGATGGACATGTTTGTCAAAAACCGCGCGCTCGGCCGCGACTACATCGGCAAACGCGTCGGCAGCGACCTGGTGACGATGCACGAGGGCGCGCTCTGCGCCGAGGACGTGACGAGCTACGCCTTCGACGACGAGGGCACGCTCGCCGGCGACGTGACCGAGATCGACCGCGGCATTCTGAAAACCGGCATCTGCGACGCGCTGAGCGCCCTGCGGCTCGGCACCGTGCCGACCGGCAACGGCAAGCGCGAAAACTACGCCCACAAGGTCTACACCCGCATGACCAACACGATCTTCGACTCCGGCGAGGACAAGCTCGAGGACATGATCGCCTCGGTCAAGCACGGCTACCTGCTCGAGGGCATGGAGAGCGGCATGGAGGACCCCAAGCACTGGGGCATCCAGTGCATCATCAAGATGGGGCGCGAGATCGTCGACGGCAAGCTGACCGGCAAGGTCGTGGCACCGATCATCATGACGGGCTATGTGCCCGAACTGCTGGGCAACGTCACCATGCGCTCGAGAGACCGCGAGGTGTTCGGCACCGGCGGCTGCGGCAAGGGCTATAAGGAGTGGGTCAAGGTCTCGGACGGCGGCCCCTATCTCAAAACGAAAGCGAGGCTGGGCTGATGTTTGAAACCGTACTGGAACTGCTGAAGGCCTCCGGCGTCCACGCCTGGGAGGCGATCGACGTGAAGGAGCGCGGCTGGGAGTTCTACTTCATCCGCCACGCACTCGACCAGAACCGCGTCCGTGATATCGAGACGATCACGCTGAAGGTCTACCAGCTCTCTGACGATGGCGAGAGCATGGGCTCGGCCGAGGCCGAGCTGTCCCCGACCGCCGACGAAGCCGAGGCCAGGGCCCTGATCGAGAGCCTTGCCTACCGCGCGAGCCTTGTCAAGGACAAGCCCTATACGCTCCACGCGCCCCGCGCGGCCGAGCCGACGGCTGCCGCGCCCTCGCTCGACGTGGCCGCGATCGCCGGGGACTTCCTCAAGGCCATGCGCGCCCTGCCCGAGACGGCGACCGAGGATATCAACAGCTACGAGCTGTTTGTCTCGGCCAAAACGCGCCGCCTGGTGACCTCGGCGGGTATCGACGTCGAGGAGAGCTTCCCCGACAGTATGCTCGAGGTCGTGGTCAACGCCCGGCACGACGGACACGAGATCGAGCTCTACCGCAATTATAAGTCCGGCAGCTGTGACGCCGCCGCGCTCGCGCGCGATCTCGCCAAGACGATGCGCTACGGCAAGGACCGCCTGCACACGACGGCGACGCCGAATCTCGGCAAGACGGACGTGCTGTTCTCCTCGTCCGCGGCCGTGGACATCTACCGCTATTTTGTCACCCGCCTGGACACCGCGATGGTGGCCCGCCGCCTCAGCGACTGGGCGCTCGGCCAGAGCGTGGCCGATCACTTCGACGGCGACAAGCTGACCGTCGAGACGCTCCGCACGCTGCCGAATTCCTCCCATAACCGCCTGTACGACGGCGAGGGCGCGCCGATCCGCGATCTCGTGCTGCTGCGCGAGGGCGTGGCCGAGCACTATATCGGCGGCCGCAAGTTCTCGGCCTATCTCGGCCTGGACGATTGCTTTGTGCCGACAAACCTTGCGGTCTCCGGCGGCACGCACAGCGAGGCGGAGCTTCGAAGCGGGGCGTATCTCGAGGCTGTGGAGTTCTCCGATTTCCAGGTAGACGCCATGACCGGCGATATCTTCGGCGAGATCCGCCTGGGCTACTGGCACGACGGCGAGACCGTCACGCCGGTCTCCGGCGGCTCGGTCTCGGGCTCGATGCACGACTTCGTCAAGGCGCTGTACGCCTCGAGGGAGACCGTGCAGTACAATAACTGGCGCATCCCGGCGCTGACGCTCCTCAAGGGCGTCACAGTCACCGGCGGCTGATTGCCATAGAAAAACGCGCTCCCCCTGCGAAGGACGTCTGTCCTTCGCAGGGGGAGTTGCGCAGCGGGAAATGTGAACTTTCGTTGAAAAATCCGGCTTTCGGTTGCCATTTCTGCCTCGGGCGGGTATAATGGAGGGCACCAATCACAGATTGACAACAGCGAGGTCGATCCCATGAGATCTTTTCATATTAAAAAAGCGGCCGTCTGGCTGCTGACGCTCGCGCTGTGTGTGCAGCTGCTGCCCGGCCTGGCCTTCGCCGTCACGCAGGACGAGATCGACGCCGTCAAGGCCGAAAAAGAGGCGATCAGCCGCCAGATGGAGGAAATCCGGGAGCGCCTGAGCGGTCTGCAGAGCGAGCAGACCGACGTGCTCGGCCAGCGCGACGCGCTCAACGCCCAGAAGGAGACCGCCGAGCAGGAGATCGCCCTGGTCGAAGAGGAGATCGCGCTCTATGACCGGCTTGTCGCGGAGAAGAGCGAGGAGCTCGCGGCCGCCTTGGAGACCGAGCAAAAGCAGCTCGAGCGCTTCCGCGTGCGCGTGCGCGCGATGGAGGAGCGGGGCGAATACTCGATCCTCACGGTGCTCTTCGAGGCGGAGAATTACGCCCAGATGCTCACGGCGCTGGACGATATCAGCATGATCATGAAGAGCGACCGCGAGCTGGCCGACGCCTACGAGGCCGCGCGCCGCGAGGTCGAGCGCGTCAAGGCCGAGTATCAGCAGGCACTCGACGAGCAGAAGACCCGTCAGGCCGAACTCGAGAGCGAGAAGGCCGCACTGCTTGCACAGATCGCCGAGGCCGATGCCACATTGGAGAATCTGGCCGACGCGATCGCCGAAGCTGAGGCCGCCTACGAGGCCGAACGCCAGGCCGAGGAAGAGGCCGCGCGCAAGATCACCGAGCTGATCGAGCAGTACGAAGAAGAGCAGCGCCAGAAGGAGGCCAAGGAGCGCGCCAAGCAACAGCAAAGCTACAACTTCAACGGCGCCTTCGGCTGGCCGGTGCCGTCGAAGTACCTGATCACCGGCGTCTACGGCGAGGACCGCACCAGTCACTTCCACGCCGGCATCGACATCGACGGCTACGGCCTGGACGGCAGCCCGATCGTGGCCTCGGCCGCGGGCACGGTGATCCTGGCCGAGTACTACGGCGGCTACGGCAACTGTGTCATTATCGACCACGGCAACGGCTATACGACGCTCTACGGCCACATGTCCGGCTTTGCGGTCTCGGTCGGGGACAGCGTCGGCGCGGGCCAGACGATCGGCTATCTCGGCTCCACCGGCAACTCCACCGGCACCCACTGCCACTTTGAGATCCGCATCAACGGCGCCACCGTCGACCCCGAGGCCTGGTTCTCCGGTGTCCCGCATTACAATTGCTGATACACTATAAATAATTCGCCTCCGCAGGCTGCTCAAAACAAGCAGACTGCGGAGGCGATTCTGATTGTGTGGCTTTATTCCGCGTTTTTCAGTGCCGTGGCCTGCTGCATGAAGCAGGCGGCCATCGGGACCCAGAACATCGAATTGGTGCCCTCGGTGCCGACGCCGAAGCCGTGCCGCGTGTTGGCAAAGGCGTGGTATTCGAGCAGCGGCGCACGGTCAAGCACCGACTGCGCCAGGGTGATGTTGTCGTCAATGGCGCCCGTGGTATCCAGCATGCCGACGGCGAGGAACATCGCCGGGACATGGGGGTTGTCGCTCACGAGACCGGTAAAGCCGCCGTGGCTGGGGTTGTAATTCGGGCCGTAGATGCACAGCGCCACGTCGAGATCAGAGCTCAGCGCGTCGATTTCATCCGGCACGTAATTGCCGTCGAAGTCACCGGGCAGCATATCGCCGTAGTTGTTGGCGATCGCGCCGAGCACCGTCGCCGAGCCGCCGGAGAAGCCCGTCGCCGCGATGCAGTCGCCGCCACCGAGACCGCGCTGCTCCACCTCATAGCGCACCACGCGCACCGCGCGCTGCATATCCTGCCAGATATCCTTTGCGCCGTAGGGCGTCACGCGGCGCTGCAGCACAAAGGCGTTATAGCCCTGCGCCACGAAGGCCTCGGCCACGGGATAACCCTCGGTGGTGTTGGCGCGCTCGGTATAGCCGCCGCCCGCGACCACGATCAGATTGCCCTTGGCCTGGCTCTGATCCTCGACGAGATAGGGCACCAGGAAGGGCTTGAAGTCCGCGTTGTCCTGGTTGCCGCGCCTGAATTCCAGCGAGCTCTCTTCGACCAGCAGGGGTACGGTCTCGCCCCACAGCGGCCACACGACGTCGGCCTCCGCCTTGACCGGAACGAGAGCATGGCGCAGCTCGACGAGGGTGTTGAGCTTGGCTACCTGTTTTTCACCGATCTCCTTGCTGTTGTTGAGTACCTTGAATGTGGTCGTTGCCGTGGACACATAGCTGTTCCAGCCCTCGGCCTCGTAGGCCGGCGCGATGGCGCGGATGACCTTGAAGTTGTAGCGCTCATTCTCGAGCAGTTCCTCGTTGTAGCCCTCCGCCGTCGGGTCCGTCGTCAGCTCGCGGATCCCGAACGCGCCGGTCTCGTAATCCGCGAAGGCCGCGCCAGCGAGCGCCGCAGTCAGCACCAGCGCCAGCAGCAGCGTTGACAGTGCTTTTACCCAGTTTGTTTTCATATGCTTCTCCTCCTGTTTTTTTCTTTGATAAGCACAGTATAAGCCATGGTTTTTGCCGTTTCAACGGCTTGGAACAACTGGGGGGATTTTGGGAACAACTGGGCGGGCACTGCCGCCTGTTTACAGCCCCCATCAGCTTGTTTTACGGTGGAAAATGTGCTAAAATCATAGCAGATCATGAAAAATACGATGTGTATCGAGATTAGAGGATTCCCATGCTCTACGACAGGACCCGCTTTACCGCGCTGCTGATCGCATGGCAGACGCTTGTGCTGCTGTCTCTCGGCGCTTCATATTGGGAGCCGCGATGCCCGCTTCGATACAGGGCGATCGTCTTTCCGGCTCTCAGCCTGATCGTCGGCCTTTGCGTCTACGCGCTTTGCCGCCTTGTCAGCGACGCGCACCTGTCCTATTCGTTCTTCTATACGCTTGTGCTTCAGCTCGCGCTCTGCGCGCTGCTCTTTCGCGGCCGCTTCCGGTATCAGGCGCTGTATGTCGTTTTCAGCAACGTCCTCTATTCCATTTCGCTGCTGCTGTCGCTGATGATCTCCGTCCTGCTGCTGCCGCGCTTCGGCACGGTGATCGGCATAAGCCGCATCAGCCTTGTTATGAATCTGCTGTTTCAGGTACTGGCGTTCGTTCTGGTTTTTGCGCTGCGGAAGCAGGGCGATCCGCGCCGGGTGGCGATCCTGCCACCCGCGCCGTATTGGATCTGCATTTTCGCCCTGTACGCACTGATCTATGTCGGCAGTGTCTATGTGTCCGACACACTGATCGGCGGTCGAATGGTCACGCTGATGACGCCGGTGATCGAAACCGCGCTGCTGGCGGTCTGCGTCGTTGTGTATCTGCTGTTCCTTCGCGCCTGCGAGGGGTATTCCGACAAGCTGCAGCGCACGCTGATGGAAAAGCAGCTCTCGCTGCAGCACGCGCACCTGGAGGAGCTGCGCTCCGCCGGCGAGGCGATGCGCACCCTGCGGCACGAGCTGAAAAACTACATGTTTTACATGCAGTACCTCATAGATAAAAAGGATTTCGACGCGCTCACCCACTATTTCCGGGACTTTTACGAGCGCGAGTACCATAATCTTGTGGAGGTCGACAGCTCCGGCGGCATCCTCAGCGCCGTGCTGCACCAGAAGCTCAGCACAGCCGGTCAGCACGGGATCCGGATCACCGATGAGATCCTATGCGCCGTGCCGCCGGAGATCGACGAGCAGGATCTCTGCATCCTGCTCTCCAATCTGCTGGACAATGCGATCGAAGGCAGCATCGGCGTGGAAAACGCCGTCATCCTTGTGCGCATGAAGCGCGTCAAGGAATATCTGTCACTGGTCGTCAGCAACACCGTGGGCCGGGATGTGCTGAAGGAAAATCCGCAGCTGAACACCAGCAAACAGCAGCGGGAGATCCACGGTATCGGTCTCAAGGTCATCCGCGAGCTCGTGCGGAAATACGACGGCTCGGTGACCTTTGAAAGCGGAAACGGCATGTTTCACGCCAAACTGATGCTGCGCGCGGGAGGTGACCGCCTATGATCCGCATTGCTATCTGTGACGATGAGCCGATCGCGCTGCAGATGCTCTCCGAGCATATTACCCGCGCCCTTGCGGGACAGGAGCTTTCCGTCTCCTGCTTTTCGTCGGGCTCGGCCCTGCGCGAGAGTCTGCTTTCCAATCACAGCTTCGATGTGCTGTTTCTCGATATCAATATGCCGGATGTGAACGGCATCTACCTTGCGCGGCACATTCGCCCCCTGCTGGGCGACGCACTGCTGATCTTTGTATCCAGCCAGGACGACGCGGTGTTCGATTCCTTTGCCGCCGAGCCCTTCCGCTTTCTTAGAAAGAGCAGGCTTGACGCGGAGCTGCCGCAGCTCTCCCGGGACCTCCTCGTAAAGCTGCAGGAGCGGGGAGAGCAGCACCTGTCGCTGCGGTATCGCAAGTCCTTTATCCGCGTGGATCCCCTGCGCATCCTGTATCTCGAATCCAAGGGAAAGGTACAGGAGATCCATCTCTTTGAGCAGCTCATCGAGGTCAACTACCGCATGAAGGAGCTGGAAACACTGCTCGAGCCCTACGGATTTTTGAAGCCGCACAACAGCTTTCTCGTGAACTATCGCTTCATCTCCTCTATCCGGCCGACCGAGCTTGTCCTCGACGGCGGTATCCGTCTCCCGGTCAGCAAGCACCGGCTGAAAGAGACCAAAGAGCAGTATTTAAACCTTATCTCCGAGCTGTAGTACTGAACTCTGATCAAAAGCTTGAAAAGCCTTTCAAGCTTTTGATAGCCACCGCAGTGGCGTAGAGTTCGTATGAGACGACTTTTGCAAAGCCAACCGCATGTATGCGGCACTTAGGCTTTGCAAAAGCTCAAATTAAAATCTTTGATTTTAATTTGAAAACAGTATCAACAGTTGCGAAGCCTGCGTTTCGCAATTAAATATTTTATAATCTGATAGGAGGATCCAACAATGCGCATGCAGAAAATCCTGGCAATCACCCTGACGCTGGCGCTGGGCCTGTGCCTGGCGGCTCCGGCGGCCTTCGCCGCCGACGCGGAGAAGGAATTCAACGAGATCATCGGCGCGGATGTGACCGGTACGGTCGAGGCGGCGGACGACGTGCTCTTCGCCGTGCCCTATCTCGACGACGACAACGCCGACCACACGGTCGATCTCTTCGGCACGCAGACGGCCACCGAGCCGATGCCCGTCATCATCGAGGTACACGGCGGCGGCTATATCGGCGGCACCTCGTCGATCAACACCGACCACGCCAAGTTCTACGCCGAAAACGGCTATCTCGTCGTGGCGCCGAACTACACCCACGTGCCCGCCGGCACCTTCAAAACCGCGATGCAGGACCTGTTTACCGCCTATAACTGGGTGGCCGAGCACGCCGAGGAGTACCACTTCGACCTTGACCATGTCGGCATCAGCGGCGACAGCGCGGGCGGCTATTATGTACTGCTGACCGCGGCCATCATGACCCAGCCGGAGCTGCAGGAGTACTTCGAGGTCACTAAGCCCGCCTATGACTTCGCCGCCTATGTCACGACCTGCCCGGGCACCGATCTGCTGGCGATGCGCGATTGTCTCGGCGCGCCCGGCCCCGCCGGCTACACGGCCGGACGGATCGGCGAGGAGATTTTGAACGATGAGGATCTGATGTCCCACTGCGATCTCTATTCGATCATCAATCCCGAGACCTATCCCGCCGTCTATATGATCACCACGCCGGGCGACACCACCACCGGCCCCGAAACGCTGAAGTTCGACGCGTTCCTGACCGAAAAGGGCGTGGCGCATACGCTGATGTCCTACGAGGACGAGGGCAGCGGCCTTGTGCACGTGTTCAACATCACGAAGATGGACTATCCCGAGAGCCAGAAGGCAAACGCCGACATCGTGGCCTATTTCGACAGCATCCTGAAATAAGCGCGCCGGAAGGCGAACATATCCATATCTCCCGTTTTCGCGATGAGAACGGGAGATATCTTTTCCTCAGCGGAGGCGGGACTCACCGGCGGCTCGGGCCGGGGTCGTAATCTCCGAAAATCAGATCATCAATGTCGGTTTCCATCTATTTTACACCTCTTTCTTTCAGGCACGTACAACTATTCTATGCCCGCCGCAGCAGAGCTATGACAGATTCTTTTGCCCACTATGGCGTCGGCAGCCTGCCAAGAATAGCATCCCGAAGGACAAAAATCGGTCGAAAACGGAATGTTTGCAAACTTTTCACTTTCCGCTCTTGCGTTTTCCGGCCTGCCGCCGTATAATGTACAGGCTTGTTTCTTGGGCAATACTATTATCAGTTAAAGGAAGAGTGCAATGAGCGCATCAACGGAAAGAAAAAACCGTCAGGCCGCCATTCAGGCCGGCACTGACAAGAAGACCCAGGCTGCCCAGGCCGAGGCTGAAAAGCAGGCCAAGTCCAAACGCAACTGGACCATCGGCACCATCGCCGTGATCGTACTGATCGCGCTGACGCTGATTCTCAGCTCCGATTTCCTGTATAAGAGCACCACGGCCGTGACGATCGACGGCGTAAAGTATTCGCCGGCTGAGGTCAACTACCGCTATGCCGAGCAGTATTACGCCTTCACCGGCCAGTACGGCAGCTATGCCTCGATGTTCGGTCTGAACACGGCCAACGGCCCTTTCGCGCTGGACAGCCAGCCGTATACCATGGGCGACGACAGCATCAGCACCTGGCGCGACTATTTCCTGCAGGCCGCGTATAACGGCGGCATGACCTTCGGCATGACGCAGATCCAGGCGCTGGACAAGTACGCCGCCGAAAACGGCATCACCCTCACCGACGAGGAGAAGGCCGACATCAAGAACGACATGGACGAGCTTGAAGAGCTGGCCACCAGCAACGGCTACACCGGCACCAAGCACTTCCTGCAGGCCAACTACGGCACCGGCGTGGATGTGAAGCTCGCCACGCGTGCGGCCGAGGAGGCCACGCTGGCCTACAAAGCCTACAACAGCTACCTCGACGCGCTGAATTTCTCCGAGGAAGAGCTGGAGGAGTACTACGCCTCTCTCGAGGGGTCGCGCGACCTCTTCAACTATGTGAGCTATTATGTGGCCGCCGAGAAGACCGCTGTGGAAGCGGACGCCGAGAACACCGACGCCGAGAACGCCGACGCCGAGAACGCCGACGCTGAGAACGCCGACGCCGAGAACACCGACGCCGAGACCGCGGCCGAGGAGATCGTGACCGACGAGGCCAAGGCCGCCGCCCATGCCACGGCCGAGAGCGTCATGGCCGCCTATGAAGAGACCTCCGGCAGTGACTATGCCGCGCGTGTGAACGAAGCCCTGGCCGCCGCCGAGGTGGACGGCACCGCGAGCGAGAGCGAATCCGTCGCAGGCAGCAGTCTGAACGCCGCCTATAAGGAATGGATGATGGACGCTGCGCGCCACAGCGGCGATATCACGGTCGTCGACGCCGAGAGCGGCGAGGGCAGCTATGTCGTCGTTTTCGTCAGCCGCAACGACAACCACTACAAAACCGTCAACGTCCGCCACATCCTTGTCAACGCTGTCGCCGGTGAAGACGGCACGTACAGCGACGAGGCGCTCGAGACCGCCAAGGCGCGCGCCGAAGAGATCCTGGCCGAGTGGAAGAGCGGCGACGCCACCGAAGAGAGCTTTGCCGCCCTGGCCGAGCAGTACTCCGAGGACGGCGGTTCCAACACCAACGGCGGCCTGTATGAGAACGTGGCGCAGGGCCAGATGGTCGAAGAGTTCAACGACTTCCTGTTTGCCAGCGGCCGCAAGAGCGGTGATACGGGCATCGTCTACGGCAGCAACGGCAACTATGCCGGCTACCATGTGGTGTACTATGTCGGTGAAGGCGAGCAGTACAGCGATGTGATTGCCAAAAACGCGCTGCAGAGCGAAGCGATGACCGACTGGATGACCGAGATCACGCCCGAGGCCGTCCCCGCCTTCTTTGAGAAGCTGGCCGGCAAGTAATCGGACACAAGCTATCAAGCAAATCCCGCGGACCTTGTGGCCCGCGGGATTTTTACCCTTGACGCACGCCGAAGAGTGTGTTATAATTAAATCTCCGCGCGCATGAAATGCGCGCATGCGAAACGCTGTTTCGCATGAAAAACGCAGAATAATCTGTGTTTTTCGGGGATACCGTTGCAACGTCGTCTCCAACTGACGCACATTGTGCGTCAGTTGCGGGCTATTGCCCGCTTACGTAGAGAAGTAATAACTTCTCTGTATACACGCCGTAAGGCGTGTATTGGGAATAAATTGCATTGTAGTCTCCGATCCTTTGCATGAAGACATGCAAAGGATTAGGAAAAACTATGTTTTCCTAAATCGCTTTCAGCGATTGGAGACGAAATTATATATTACCTATCCATGGGGGAGTAACGGGCGGGAAACCGCAAAAGGCGTCGTCATCACGGCCTGTGTTCGGACAGGGCCCGGCGTCTTTTCTGAAGCTGTGAGACTCATGTACGGCGCTGGCCATACATGGGGGTATAGACTCTGCAGATATGGCACGGCCATATCTGTTTTTTTTATTGCCTGTGAACCGGGCAATACAGGAGGAAACGCGTATGAATCCGATGATCCTTGCCCTGCTTTTATTCGGCGTCATGTACGCCATGCTGCTGGTCTTCTCAGACAGCCGCTGGATGATCGCGCTCGGCGCCGCGGCGGTCTTCATGCTGCTGCGGCTGCTGCCGCCGCTGGCGGCGCTGGAGGCGGTCAACTGGAACGTGCTGATGATGCTCTGCGGCACGATGGCCACGGTCGAGCTCTTTATCGAGAGCAATATGCCCGCCCTGATGGCCGAGGGACTGCTGCAGAAGGTGCCGAATGTCCAGTGGGCCGCTGTCGTGCTCAGCGTGTTTTCCGGCGTGATCTCCGCCTTCGTCGACAACGTGGCGACGGTGCTGATGGTGGCGCCGGTGGGTCTGGCTGTTGCCAAAAAGCTCAATACCAACCCGGTGCCGCTCATCATCTCGATCGCCGTGTCCTCCAATTTGCAGGGCGCCGCCACACTCGTGGGCGATACGACCTCGATCCTGCTGGCCGGCTATATGGACATGAGCTTTAACGATTTCTTCTGGTTCCACGGCCGCCCCGGCATCGCGCTGGCTGTCGAGATCGGCGCGCTGCTGACGATCCCGGTGCTGCTGTTCCTCTTTCGCCGGGAAAAGGACCGCGTCAGTGCCGAGATCACAACGAAGGTCACGGATTATGTTCCCACGGTGCTGATGGTCGGGACGGTGGTGCTGCTGATCGTCGCTTCGCAGTTTGAGAACAAGCCCGCGCTCACCAACGGCACTATCTGCATGGGTGTTGCGATCCTCGGCCTCCTGTATGAGACGCTTCGCCGGCGCAGCGCCGAGGTCGTGAAGGACGTGCTGCGCGCCATCGACTACAAGACGCTGCTGCTTCTGGCCGGCCTCTTCATGGTGATCGAGGGCATCACCCAGGCCGGTGTGATCGACGCGATCGCTGCGCTCTTCGTCCGGCTGGGCGGCGGCTCGAAGCTTTTGATGTTTGTGCTGATCGTGGCGGTGTCGGTGCTGCTGAGTGCCTTTATCGACAACATTCCCTATGTCGCCACGATGCTGCCCGTCGTCAGCGGCATTGCCGCGCTCATGGGGGAGGAGCCCTATCTCTTCGCCTTCGGGCTGCTGATCGGCGCGACACTCGGCGGCAACATCACGCCTGTCGGCGCCTCGGCGAATATCGCCGGCATCGGCATTCTGCAAAAAGCGGGCTACAAGGTTTCGACCGGCGACTTTATGCGCATCGGCGTGCCTTTCACGCTGATCGCCGCCGTCTCCGGCGCCCTTACCATCTGGCTGCTCTGGGCCTGAAAATTAGACAATACAGCACCCGTCCGCCCTGTGATCGGCAGAGCGGACGGGTGCAATTGTTTGCCTGCCCGCCGATTTTATTCGCTTGAGGAAATTGTCACGGGCGGCGGGTTGTGCTATACTGATTAACGGAAAAGGGGGGCTGGCCGCTATGGACAGGATCAGGGAACGAAATTCCAATCTCGAGCTGATGCGCGTGCTGGCGATCGTGCTGATCGTCATGCACCACTATATCTGCTACAGCGGCTTTACGATCCCGGCCACGATGCGCGACCGGCTGGTCATCAGCGGCTTTTTTGCCTTCGGCAAGATGGGCGTGGACTTTTTCGTGGTGATCTCGGGCTATTACATGGTCGAGAGCCGCTATACCCTGTGCAAGTTCCTCAAGCTCTGGGGCCAAGTCTGGCTGTATTCCATAACCATCTATCTGCTGTGCGCGCTCGTCCTCTGCCCGGAGAACGCGGCGCTGCGCTTTGAAAACGTCCGCAACGCCCTCTTCCCGCTGAGCTTCGGCACCTACTGGTTCCCGACGACCTTCGTCTGCCTGATGCTGACAAGCCCGATCCTCAACGAGCTGCTGCACCGTCTGCCGCGCGAAAAGCTGCGCCTTCTGCTCGCGGTGCTGTTTCTGCTCGGCTCCTTTTTGCCGACAGTCGCGCGCGCGAGCAACCAGCTGAGCTCCTACGGGCGTTTTATCCTCTTCTATCTGCTCGCGGGCTATGTCCGGCTCTATCCGCGCGGCGGAAAACCCGGGCGGCATCTGCTGCTCGCGCTCGGTCTGTGGCTGTTCCTGCTGCTGCGCGGGACCGTGCACGGCATTTTTGAGGAGATCTACAGCCCCGTGACGATCGCGATCTCCGTCGAGCTGCTGATCTTTTTTGCCGAATCGAAGCCGCACTACAGTCGCGTGATCAATTGGCTGGGCGCGGGCTCCTTTGGCGTGTATCTGTTCCATGAAAACCCGTTTTTCCGCAGCTATCTGTGGAAAACGCTGTTCCACGGCGCGGACTGGTACGGCAGCGGACAGCTGCTGGGCTATTCCACGGTATGCTGCCTGTGCGTGCTGCTGATGGGCTTTGCCGTTGACTGGGTACGGCGGCTGACGGTCGAGCGGCTGTGGATGGCGGCGGTCGACCGTGTGCTGCTGCCGCGCGGGCACGCGCTGCTGTGCGCCGCTCACGCTTGGCTCCACTGCGCCGCAAACGCGCTCAGCCGATGGTTTCACGGCGGACGTCCGGTTGAGGACCGGGCGCATCGCCGCGCGGCGTGGGCGGCGCTGGCCGCCGCCGCGGCCGTGCTGCTCGGCCTGCTGCCGACGGTGCTGCCGCTGCTGCGTGCCGTACACGGTACGCCGACAGCCGTACTTTACGAGGGCATGAACGAGCTGGTCAACGCCCTGCGCGCGGCGCTGGCATGTGCGCTTGCGGTCTGGACGGCCGCAGGCATCTGTATCGAGCGCAGCCGTGCCGAAGGGGCGCCGCTGCTGTCGCTGGAGCTTGGCCTGCGCGCCGTGATCGGCCTGGCGCTGGTGGCGCTCGGCGAGCTGCTCGTCCCTGGGGATTTCGCCCTCTTCCTTCTGCGGGGGGACAGCGGCACGATGTTCTCGTGGTATGCGCTCTGGACGCTCGCCGCCGCGCTCTTTCACCATGCCCCGACGCTGCGCCGCTTTACCGCCGCGTGGCTGCCGGAGAATGACACATCGGATATACAGGAGGAGAGCACACCGTGAAAAAGATCCTCATGCTGGGCACGGGCGGGACGATCGCCTCGGAAATGACGCCCGACGGGCTGAGCCCGGAGCTGACACCCGCACAGCTGCTGCGCTACGTGCCGGGTATCTCCTCCATTGCCGAGGTCGACTGTCTCGAGCTTTTCAACATCGACAGCACCAATATGACGCCCGCGCACTGGGTCGCCGTGGCCCGGGCACTGCGCGAGCACTACGACAGCTACGACGGCTTTGTGATCAGCCACGGCACCGACACGATGGCCTATACGGCCGCGGCCCTGTCCTATCTCGTGCAGGGGGCCCGGAAGCCCATCGTCCTGACCGGCGCGCAAAAGCCCATCAACTACGACTCCACCGACTCGAAGCTGAATCTGATGGACGCCTTTGTCTGCGCCTGCTCCGAGACCGTGCACGGCGTGTGCATCGTGTTTTCGGGCCGCGTGATCGTCGGCACGAGGGCGCGCAAAACCTGCTCGAAGAGCTTTACGGCCTTCTCCAGCATCAACTACCCGGATCTCGGCATATTGCACGACCACCGGCTGATGACCTATATCGAGCCCGCGGTGCTGCCGCGGCCGCTGTTTTTCGATACGCTCGATGAAAACGTCGGGCTCATCAAGATGATCCCGGGCACCGACAATGAGCTGCTCGAATACCTGCTGGAGCGCAAGGACGCGCTGCTCGTCGAATGCTTCGGCGTCGGCGGCCTGCCGTCCTACAGCGACGACCGCCTGTTCGAAACCGTGCGCCGCGCCTGCGACGCCGGGAAATTCATCGTCGTGACGACCCAGGTGCAGAACGAGGGCTCGGATCTCTCGATCTACCAGGTGGGACACCGGCTCAAGGGCTACCGCCGCGTGCTTGAGGCCTACGATATGACCAGCGAGGCGGCGCTTGCGAAGATCATGTGGATCCTCGGCCGGACGCGCGACGCCGACGAGGCCGCACGGCTCTTTTACACGCCCGTGGCCAACGATATTCTGTACAGAGGATGACTATGAATCAGGTAATCGTCATCGGCGGCGGAGCCGCCGGCATGATGGCCGCGCTGACGGCGGCCGAGGATAAGACTAACCGCGTGCTGCTGCTCGAGCGGCAGAGCCGCGTGGGCCGCAAGCTGCTTGCAACCGGCAACGGCCGCTGCAACCTGACGAACATCGGCGCGGCGATCGACAACTACCACGGCGAGGACCGGGATTTTGCCGCCCCCGCCCTTACGCGCTTTACGCCGCGCGACACGCTGGACTTTTTCCACGCGCTCGGCCTGCTGACCGTGACCGAGCCCTCGGGCCGGGTCTATCCGCTGTCGGACTCCGCCAACAGCGTGGTGGACGTGCTGCGCTTTGCGCTTGCGCAGCGCGCCGTCGATGTGCGCTGCGGCTGCCCGGTGCGGGACATCAGGCGCGAAAAGACGGGCTATACCGTCGTCTGTGACGAAGAGACGCTGCACGCCGACGATCTGATCGTGGCCTGCGGCGGCGCGGCCGGGGCGAAGCTCGGCGGCGTGATGGACGGCTATCAGCTCTTAAAGCCTCTCGGACACAAGCGCACGGCGCTCTACCCCTCGCTCGTGCAGCTGCTGACAGGCACGGACTACCCGCGCTCGCTCAAGGGCGTGCGCGCCGATACCGCGCTGCGGCTGTGCGGCGGTGGAGAGCTGCTCGGCGAGAGCGGCGGAGAGCTGCAGTTTACCGAAAAGGGCGTCTCAGGCCCGGCGGCCTTTGACATCAGCCGCGCGGCCGCGACCGGCGGCGAGGGGCTGACGCTGCACGTCGATTTCCTGCGGCAGATCGGAAAGGACGAGCTGCTGCAGCTTCTGCGCAGCCGCTGCGAGACCTTCCCGAAGCTTGAGAGCGCCGAGCTTCTGACCGGCATGCTCCACAACCGTCTCGGCCGGATGCTGCTCAAGGCCGCGGGCGCGCCGCAGGGCGTGCCGCTCGCGGCGCTGACCGAGGGGCAGCTGGCCGCTGTTGCCGCGATCTGTAAGGACTTCACCCTGCCCGTGACGGGCACTGAGGGCTTCGATCACGCCCAGGTGACGGCGGGCGGCATCCGCACGGCGGGCTTTAACCGCGATACACTCGAAAGCTGGTTTATGCCGCGGCTCTTCGTCTGCGGCGAGCTGCTGGACATCGACGGCGACTGCGGCGGCTTCAATCTGCAGTGGGCCTGGGCCAGCGGGCGTATGGCCGGGAGGCTGGGCCGATGATACTCGTGAGGGATCTGCGCCTGCTGCCGGAGGAGCCGACAGAGGCGCTGCAAGAAAAGGCGGCGGCGAGGCTGCGCGTCGACGCGCGGCGCATCGAGCACTGGAAGCTCGTGCGGCGCTCGCTGGACGCGCGCAAAAAGGACGATATCCACTATGTCTGCGCTGTGGCCGTGCAGCTGCGCGGCAGCGAGGAGAGCGCGCTGCGCCGTATTCGGGACAAAAGTGTCACCCCCTATGTCGAGGAGGAATACCTGATCCCCGCGGTCCCGGCGGACGCTGCGCGGCCCGTCGTGGTGGGCTTTGGCCCGGCGGGGATGTTCGCCGCGCTGCTGCTCGCGCGCGCCGGGGCCAGGCCGATCGTGCTCGAGCGCGGACAGGATGTGGACACGCGTACCGCGGCGGTCGAGCGCCTGCGCCGCGGCGGGGAGCTGGACACCGAGAACAACGTCCAGTTTGGCGAAGGCGGCGCCGGCACCTTCTCCGACGGCAAGCTGAACACCGGCACGCACGATAAACGCATCCGCTTCGTGCTCGCCGAGTTTGCCGCCCACGGCGCGCCGGAGAGCGTCACCTACGATGCCAAGCCCCACATCGGCACCGATATTTTAGTGGATGTGGTCAGAAACATCCGCGCCGAGATCCTCTCACTCGGCGGTGAGATCCGCTTCGGCAGCCGCATGGACGATTTAATTCTTGAAAACGGCGCCCTGACGGGCGTGGTCGTGACGCACGGCGGCGAGCGCACGGTGCTGCCCTGCAGCCAGCTGATCCTCGCGATCGGCCACTCGGCGCGCGACAGCTTTGAGCGGCTGCACGCCCTCGGCGTGCCGATGGAGCCCAAGGCCTTTTCGATGGGCGTGCGCATCGAGCATAAGCAGTCCGATATCGACCGGGCCCAGTACGGCCGTGCGCGCGGCGCGCTCCCGGCGGCGGACTATTCGCTGAACGTCCACCTGCCGGACGGCACGAGCGCCTATACCTTCTGCATGTGCCCCGGCGGCCAGGTGTTTGCCGCGGCCTCGGAGGCCGGGGGCGTGTGCACCAACGGCATGAGCTACTCCCGGCGCGACGGCGAGAACGCCAACGCCGCCCTGCTCGTGACGCTGCACCCTGAGGATTTCCCCGGTACGGAGGTACTCGCCGGTATGGCCTGGCAGCGCGAGATCGAGCGCGCGGCCTATCTTTACGGCGGTGGGGACTACCGCGCGCCCGCCCAGCGGGTCGGGGACTTCCTCGCACATCGGCCCAGCGTGGGGCCGGGCGAGGTGCAGCCCAGCTACCGCCCGGGCGTCGTCTGGGGCGAGCTGCGCGAGGTGCTGCCTGTGCGCATCACTTCGGTGCTCGAGCAGGCCCTGCCGGCCCTCGGACAAAAGCTCCAGGGCTTTGATGCGCCCGACGCGGTGCTGACCGCGCCCGAGACGCGCTCCTCCTCGCCGGTGCGCATCCTGCGCGACGCGCGCTGCCGCTCGGCGATCCGCGGGCTCTACCCCTGCGGCGAGGGCGCGGGCTATGCCGGGGGCATCACCTCTGCCGCAGTCGACGGCCTGCGCTGCGCCGAGGCCGTGCTGGCAGAGGCAGTTCAGATGAGGAATGATGAGCTTGGATAAACAAAAAGAAATACTGGCAGCCGTTTCTGATGCCTTACAGCGGGAGCCGCCGGAGACAGCGAGACTGCAATTACGGCTGTTTCAGGAAGAGGATTTTTCCGATTTTGCCGCGTTCATGCTCCAAAAGGAGCAGCAGCGGCTCAGCGGCAACAGAGAGATCGACACCGTGGAAGAGGCGCGGGAAGAATTCGACCGGGTGCTGCATCCGGGACATCCGCCGCTCGATTTTGCCATCGTGCTGAAAGAGGAGGAGCGGGTGGTTGGGCGTTTTTCGCTGGGTGCCTCGCCGTTTCTGGAGCAGGACCCCATGCTGCGGGAAAAACGGGGCTTGTCCTTCTCCATGGTCCTGAACGAGGCGTACTGGCGCCGCGGACTGATGACGGAGCTGCTGCGCACCGCTCTGGGCTGGGTCTTTGCTCACACGGATCTGGACTTTGTGAATACAGGCTATTTTACCTTTAACGAGGGTTCGCGCCGCGTCCAGGAGAAGGCGGGCATGCGGCGGTATGGAGCATCTGTTTACGAGCGGGACGGCAAGCAGATCCCGACGGTGGAAATGCTCCTGACACGGGAGGATTGGCAGGACGCGGCCTGTTCGCTGATCACCGAGTGAGCGGGGGACAAGAGCGGGGAAGCGCCTGTTTCTCGCAATAAAAGAAAAACCATCCGGGCCGGAGCCCGGATGGTTTCGTAAATGTATATTTTCGTCTCCAATCGCTGAAAGCGATTTGGGAAAAACATTGTTTTTCCCAATCCTTTGCATGTCTTCATGCAAAGGATTGGAGACTACAATGCA
>ONNS01000059.1 GCA_900319275.1 uncultured Eubacteriales bacterium | reverse complement strand
CCGTTGCAACGTCGTCTCCAACTGACGCACGTTGTGCGTCAGTTGCGGGCTATTGCCCGCTTACGTCCGCCGCTGGCGGACGTGGAGACAAAGTTATGAGCAGTTCATTACAGCCCCGTATGATGTGATGATCCTGAGAATACCGTAGGGGACGCCGCCTATCCGCAGGGCACGCAGCTCGGCGTCCCGGCAGAGAAACGTAAATAACGCACGAATCCCGAGCGAATTCGCACTATCTTGCGTCTTCGCCCGGGATTTCTGTATCATTTTAAAATGAAAACGGCTTTTTGACACAGCCGCTTTGCGGCAGTCCGGTATTATAGATTCTCTTCGCCGCTGTCGCTGCTGCGCCAGCACTCCCAGAAGAAGTCATACATCGGGAAGAGCGTCTCGAAGCAGTCGGTAAGGAGCTGCGGCAGCTCCTCGCGCAGCGCGTCGCCGCCGAAGTCCCTGTCCACCGACAGCATCAGATAGCGGCGGTTATAATAGGGGTTAATGAGTGCGCCGCGCTCGCCCTTGGGGCGCTTGTACTCCGGCCCGGCGATGCGCAGCTCCTGATGGCGCGCGAGGGCTTTGGCCATGCGCTCGAAGCGGGCGGGGTTGGCGTCCACCGCGCGGCGGAAGGTCTCCATCACCGTGGGCGAGGCGTCCCAGAAGCCCATCCCGTAGCTGTAGGTCGCGGCGCCGAGCTCGAAGAAAAAGGCGGGGCCGCCCAGATCCTTCTCACCGTCGAAAATCGTGAACCACAGGTGGTCCTTATACGGCCCGCGGCCGAAGAGCCGCCGCGCGTCGCGGTAGATGCGCGAGACGTGGCAGTTCAAGTCCCGCTCCGGGTGGCGCTGCCGCACAAGCGCGAGCGTGTCCTGCGCAAGGGCCTTGAAGGGCTCGTTGAGCACGGTCTCGAATTCGGCCTTGTGCTCTAAAAACCAGGGGCGCTCGTTGTTGAAGCTCAGATCCCACAGAAAGCCGCTTGTCCGCTCGGTAAAGCCCTGAAACATGAAATAATCCGTCCTTTTCTTTTGAAAACTGAGTTATTTTATCATAAAACCAGCCTTTCTTCAAGGACTAAAAGATAACAGGCACGGATAATAACTCTCTCAAAGCAGCCTTTCAGGCCACTCATGCTACATACCCAAAATGTTCCAAAAATAATAGCGCTTGCATATGGAAATACAAGGTGATAGAATATAACATATTATGGATTCGCATGAAAAGTGGCATGGCAGACAATGGTTCAGTCAGTAAAGACTATTTCGGAACCCTTTTCCTGTCAAGCACAGAATCAGGCGCAGTACGCCCCTGCCCGGGTCGCGCGGCGCCCTTTTGCACATTTTATTGAGGGGAAGCTGTCAGCCGCAGGCTGACGGATGAGGAGTCGCCGCCATAGGCGGCGCGCAGAATAACAAGGAGATACTGGATATGAAAATCGGAATTATCGGCAGTACAGGCTTAAAAATCGATCTTCTGACGGATCGTTATCAGTTTGAAACGATCGATGTTGCCGGAAAACCATTCAAGTACTATCGTGGCTTCGTCGGCGACAAAGAGATTATTATGACTGCCCGAAACCAATATAACGGCTCGGTGCCCCCGCATGAGGTAGATCAAAAGCTGATCATGAAGGGAATGAAGCTGCTTGAAGCTGATACGGTTGTTGGCACGGCTGTGGTAGGAAGTCTCTCTGCGGATATCGCTCCCGGAACCTATCTTGTTCTGGATCAGTTCCTGGATTTTACCAAAAAGGCTCCAAACACAGTGTATGATTCGGGAGAATTCGCATTTGTAGACTTCACGGAACCGTTTTGTCCCGTTACAAGAAAGACCCTGATCCGTGCGTGTGAGGAAACCGGTGTCGACTTTCTGCCGCACGGCTGCTATGTCGGTGTTGACGGCCCCAGATATGAAACCAGCGCTGAGGTCAGGATGTTCGGTATGCTTGGCGGAGACGTGGTGGGTATGACGAACGTTACAGAGGCTACTTTCGCGCGGGAGCTTGGACTGTGCTATGGGACGATTTGCCTGGTGGTCAATTACGGTGCCGGGCTTGACCCAAAAAAGGAGGTCACACGCCAGAGCTGCTATGAAAAGACGATGGAAAGTCTGAATCATACTGTGGATATCCTGAAACACTTTGTTGATATCTACACCGGCGAAGAGGACTGCGATTGTCATTTAAAGAACAGTGACATGTTGAGAAAAGACAACGCCTGAGAAAAGAGACCGCGATCAATATGTACGATAGAGCCTATGTATATTACCCCGAAGCATTGAAGCTGTACTGCGGGGAACTATGCGATCCGCGGATGGCGCTCCTGTATATCAGCTACGGGTGCAATTTTGCGTGCAAAGGGTGCCTCTGCAACGCCTTCAACGCCGAGCGGGTTTACATGGATTTTGAAAAATTCAAGGATGTGACCCGGCAGTTGAAAAAGCACGGTGTAAAAGCCGTTGAATTCTGCGGCGGCGGAGAGCCGCTGCTTCATCCGGACGTCAACCGGATGATTACATGGCTGACTGATGAGCTGCATCTGAGCTTCGGTCTCATGACAAACGGCTCTCTCCTGAATGAACACTTAGATTATCTGCTTGCAACAAGAGCGAACTATGTTCGCGTTTCTCTTTACGAGAACAGCTATGATTTTGTGATGAAAAAAGTCCTGAAGCTGATCGACATCAGGGATGCTGTTGCGGGAAGTACCGTGATCGGAGTCAAGTTTCTGGTCAACGAGGATAACCAGGCGTTCATTCTCCAGCGGCTCAGAGAGGTTTCCGGGATTCCCGGGATCAACCACATCTCCGTAAAGGCAATGCGTGAAGAGAAAAATATCGTCGATTATTCCCGATTGGAAAAAGAAATCCGTGATCTGCACAGCGAAAAAATCGTAGCAAATCTGGAGAAGAGCTACCTGAAGGGCCGCTGCTGGATGTCTCCGATCCATACACTGATCGATCCGGAGGGCGAGGTATATATATGCTGCTATTACATGGAGCGGAAGAAGGAACACTGTATCGGCAACGTGTTTGAAAAGAGCTTCGATGAGATATGGGGCAGCCCGGAGCATCTGGAGAAGCTGCGCCACATCGACACAAGAAAGTGCAATGTGTACGACTGCAGATGGCATCAATACAACGAGAAACTCGCAGAACTCCTCAGCAGCAACTCACACCATCAATTTTGTTAGGAACGGGCATATGATAGTAACAGATCTGATGAAACTGGAGGAAAACGAATTCCGCCGCATGGCGTCCAGGCCCCAGTACAAAAATCTGATCCAGAAAAAGCTGCGGTTTCTTGCCGCGGCCTCCTCGAAAGGGTGCAGGATTACCGGCGCATACTACCTGATCAATGGGGAAGAGAAGGGCAGCCGCCCCGAAGATATCCGTGAGTTTATGCAGTTGACGCGAGAGGAATGGTTTGAATACCGGACAAAAGAATCCGTCCGCCTGATCAACAGGGAGCAGCTGCAAAACGAGCTGCAAAACATAAAAGAAGCGGAAGCAGTCATCGTAAGGGGCTTCCGTCCGGCAGAATGCTGCGGCCAGGTATGGTATACGGCAGATCGGCATCTATTTATCGAAGCCTATAAGGGTGGATATCCCGGAGTCCTGGAGGCGTTAGAAATACCTACCTTTTATGTAGCGGACATCTCTGGAAGAGTCGATTCGAAACAGGAGAATGTTTTTTCCAAATACTATGCGTTTGACGGCACAGTGGGGGCGTGGAGCTTTCATACCTGCGCCGATGAAAAAGTGGCATTGGAGGATCGGCAGATAAAAGAGATCTGCGAAATGCTGCGTATGATCGACCCGGAAAGGCTCGGCATGAAAGTCGCATGGGGAATTTGGCAAGATGCGCTGTCTGTATACGATCTCTATCTCCCGATCGGAGTGGGGATCTTGGAGTGATTGTAATACTGTTCTCAAATTAAAATCTTTGATTTTAATTTGATCTTTTGCAAAGCCCAAGTGCCGCACGAGTGCGGTTGGCTTTGCAAAAGTCGTCTCATACGAACTCTACGCCGCTTCGGCGGCTATAAAAAGGTGCACACCCGGCTATTCGGGGTGTGCACCTTTTTGCTTATTCAGCCAGATGATGAGATTATTGCTGTTGAATGCGCTGAAATAGCAGGTCTCTTCCGCGAGAGCCATGACCATGCGAATCCCCGTTCCCTCGCCGGGGACGCTGTTCTGGTTTTCGCGATACCAAGCGGTCGGATCAAAAGCGCGGTTGTAATCACGCAGGGTCAAGCAGATCCTGTTGTCGTTGACAAAGAGACGATATTCTGCGCCGGAGTTTTTTCGTACGTCCGGATTGCCATGCTGAACGATATTGCCTGCCATCTCCTCCATAAACAGCGCCATTCTCATTGCCGTTTTTGCATCAGCACCCTGTTCGAGGCAGAATTCTTCTGTTCGGCGCATCTCCTGTGCCACATCCGCGATCGAGTTGATGCGTCCATAGAGATTACCGCGGCAGTCATTGCCAAAGCTGGCCGGCATCAGCATATACTGCTTCAGACTGCGGGGAACCTGCCTGTTGATGATGCAGAGCATCAGGAACACGGTTCCTGCCAGCAGGGACTTGCCAAGCGCAATGGACGCCAGCAGCCCTTTTGACCCGAAAAGGAATGACAGCGCCGCCGCGGAGCCTACAGGGAGGATGAACCGATCCATGACGTTCAGAAAGATCACGGTGCGCCGTTTGCGGACGCCTTGCAAAAAACAGATAAATACACAGATCGGCATATCCAGCAGCTGTGAAATCGCCATGCAACGGATCCCGAATATACTGAGCGAAGCTGCCTCGGCGTCTGCCGTATAAAAACTGACGATCCACGGGGCAAGGACAAAAATAACCGCGGCCGTCATCACGGCAAACCGCAGGGAAAGCTTCATTCCATATGTGAAGACACGCTTTAGTCCGACACTATCGCTGACACTGTGGTAAATGCCCGTCATGGAGAGCATGGTGTTACCGATCCCAACGGAGATACAGAAGAGGATCATGTTAAAATCATACTGAATACCTCTGGCGACGATAGCCGCTGTGGAAACGGCAAACAGCAGGTTGAGCCGGTTGATGCTGAGATCCCGCAGATTGACCGCCAGACTCTGCACCATAGACGGCGAGCCGCTTTTTGCAATCTCCCCGATCTCTTTCAGGCGAAATGCTTTCAGAGAAAAACGGGAGCGGCCGTCTTTTCGAAGCAAAAATGCAAGGAGTATCACAAGCTGTATCGTCAAAGATATGGATGTGGCGATTCCCATCCCAAATGCTCCGCCGTGCAGATACAGCACATTGACAAGATCACCTGCAATGTCTGCCGCGCACAGGACTAACGCCGACAGGGTAAACTTCATTTTGCCGTTATCAAGGACGACGATAGGCCCTATGATCTGCACCAGGATCAGCGCGGGGAGCCCAAACATATATCCTCTCATATAGGCAAGCATATGGCCGTACAAAACCGGATTGACGGATTTTGTCACGCCGCAGAATGCCAGCAGCGGCTCCGGAACTGCGGCGCAGGCAAGCATCAGAAGAAATGCGATCGCCAGCCCCGCCAAAAGACAAAAGGAAAAAACGCTGTTTGCTTCTTCCTTTTTCCCTTCACCGATATATCCTGAGCAGATGATCTGGTTTCCGGAGGCAACGAAAGACGCCAGCATCAGAAATATGCCGCTCAACGGCCCGAACAGGGCAATTGAGGAGTAGGCCTCATTACCCAAAAACCTGCTGGCAATGATCCCGTCAAAAAACTGCGCCGCCATGCCGACAAACAGAGTGAAAATCATGGCGGTCGAAGCGGAGAAGAACATTTTGGAAATGACGTCTTCCTGTCGGTTTTTCTTTAGATTTTCTAAAGCTTTCATAATTTATATAGAATATCCTCCTGAGCTGTCAGCAGTATAGCACAGTAAATTGGCTAGGTCAATCAGATGATCACTACTGTCCGTGTAACTCGTCACCGTGGTTTCTTCAAGTATGCTCTGTACAATTTTCGCCTGACATGATATAATATTAATTCATTAGATCAGCAATACCGGGGGAAACCGTTATGAAAATCATCATTGCCGGGGCAGGGAAGGTCGGCTATTCCGTGGCGCAGATGCTCGAGGCTGAGGGGCACGATCTGACCGTCATCGAGCGTGACGCCGAGACCGTCAGCCGCCTCTCGAACGAGCTGGACGTCGTCTGTGTCGAGGGCAGCGCTACCAATCCCGAGACGCTGCGCGAGGCCGGCGCAGCCGAGGCCGAGCTGCTGATCGCCGCGACCGAGCTCGACGAGGTCAACATGATCTGCGGCATTGCGGCGCGCAAGCTGGGCACGCCCCAGATCGTGGCGCGCATCCGCGACCCGGAATATCTGCACCAGACCGAGTTTCTGCGCGATGCGCTGGGGATCGATTTCATCGTCAACCCCGAATACGAGTGCGCGCGCGAGATCTCGCGCATCCTGCGCTTCCCGAGCGCCGTGCGCGTCGACACATTCTCGAAGGGCAGCGCGGAGATCATGGAATACCGCGTGGGCGCGGGCAGCCGTCTCGACGGCGCCGCGCTCAAGACCCTGCCGTCGACCTACGGCGCGAAGGTGCTGGTCGGCGTGGTGGAGCGCGGGGGCGACGCCATCATCCCCAACGGCGATTTCGTCCTGAAAACCGGCGATCTGCTGTCCGTCACGGGCAGCAGCGGCGAGCTGCGCCGCTTCTTCATGGCCCTCGGCCAGTACCGGCGCCCCGTGAAGAACGTGATGATTCTCGGCGGAGGCCGCATTGCGGTCTATCTGACGCGCCTGCTGCACGAGAGCGGCATCGAGGCCGTCATTGTTGAGGAAAATCGCGCGCGCTGCGAGGCGCTGTGCGATCTCGTGCCCTATGCCCGCATCATTCACGGCGACGGCACGGTCCGCGAGGTGCTGACCGAGGAGGGGCTCGAGCGCAGCGACGCCTTCGTGGCGCTGACCGGGGACGATGAGAACAACATCATCACCTCGATGTACGCCAAGCGCGTCGACGTGCCGAAGATTGTCACCAAGGTCAACCGCGAGCACCTGGCCGATATCCTGCTCAGCTACGGCATCGACAGCTACGTCACGCCGAAAAAGCTGATTGCCCAGCAGCTGACGGGCTATGTCCGCGCGCTCAATAACTCGCGCGGCAGCAGCATGGAGACCATGCACCGCCTGGCCGACGGCAAGGTCGAAGCGCTGGAGTTCAAGGTCAAGGACGGCGCGCGCATCATCGGTGTGCCGCTGAAGGATCTGAAGCTCAAACCGAATGTGCTGATCTCCGCCGTCATTCACGACAACAAGACACTGATCCCCGGCGGCGCCACCGTCGTCGAGAGCGGCGACCACGCGGTCGTCGTGGCGAAGGCCGGGCTGTACCGGGATCTCGACGAAATTGTGGAGGGCCGGGCATGAACGGACGTATGGTGGGGCGCATCCTCGGCCTTGTGCTGCTGACACTCGCGGGATTGCTGCTGCTGCCGCTGCTGGTCGGGCTGATCTACCGCGAGCGGGTCGTGGGCTTTCTTGCAGCGGCGCTTCTGTGCGCGGCGATCGGCGGCATACTGCTGCTCTTCAAGCCCAAAAGCCGCGAGATCTTTGCCAAGGAGGGCTTTACGGCCGTTGGCCTGACCTGGACGGTGATGAGTCTCCTCGGTGCGCTGCCCTTCGTGATCAACGGCAGCATCCCGAATTACATAGACGCCGTGTTCGAGACGGCCTCGGGCCTCACGACGACCGGCGCCTCGATCCTCAATAACTGCGAGCTGCTGCCGCACGCCGACCAGTTCTGGCGCATTTTTACCCACTGGCTGGGCGGCATGGGCGTGCTGGTGTTCGTCATGGCCGTTCTGCCGATGAGCGAGAGCCGTGCCATGCACATCATGCGCGCCGAGATGCCCGGCCCCACGGTGGGCAAGCTGGTGCCCCGCGCGCGCAAGACCGCGCTGATCTTGTACCTGACCTACGCGGGACTGACGCTGATCGAGACCGTGCTGCTGATGTTCGGCGGCATGAGCTTTTTCGAGGCGCTGCTGCACGCCTTCGCCACGGCGGGCACGGGCGGCTTTTCGACCCGGGCGGCCAGCATCGGCGGCTTCCAGAGCCTGTATATCGAGATGGTCATCGCCGTGTTCCTCGTGCTGTTCGGCATCAACTTCAACCTGTACTATTTCGTGCTGATCGGCCGCTTTAAGGAGGCGCTCAAAAGCGAGGAGCTGCACGTGTATTTCGCGCTGATCGGCGTCTCGGTGCTCGCGATCGCGCTCGGCATCACAAAGATGTACGGCGGCTTTGCCACGGCGCTGCGCCACGCTTTCTTCAACACCATGAGCATCGTCAGTACGGCGGGCTTCGGCACCGTGGACTTTACCACCTGGCCGGACTACTGCCAGAGCATCCTTGTGATTCTGATGTTCATCGGCGGCTGCGCGGGCAGCACCGGCGGCGGGCTGAAGCTCAGCCGCGTGATGCTGCTGGTCAAGACTGCCGTGGCCGACGTGCAGCGCATGGTCTCGCCCCGCCGCGTCACGCGCATCGAGCTCGACGGCCGCCGCGTCAGCCAGGAGACGGCGAGCGCGGTGTATACCTATTTTGCGCTGTATATGCTGCTGCTGATCGCGTGTATGTTCATCGTCTCGTTTGACGGCTATGATTTCGCGACCAACTTCACGGCCGCGCTCAGCTGCATGTCGAACGTCGGCCCGGGACTCGGGCGTATCAGCCCCGCAGGCAATTTCGCGATCTTCTCGCCGCTCTCCAAGATCACGATGACGCTCACGATGCTCTTCGGACGATTGGAGATCTACGCCATGCTGATTCTGTTTATCCCCTCCACCTGGCGCAAGCGCTCGTAATAAAAATGGACTTTCGGCGTATGGCCGGCAAGCTGTCAGGCTTGTCCGTCCATACGCCGTTTTCGCGCCCTGTAATTGGTAAAAAAATAATATCCCCCGCGGGGGGATTTGTCTTTTCAAACCGGAATCCTTATGATATAATCAAAATAGTTATATATTGAGAGGCGTTTTTTGCGCATTTTCACGGAAGAGAGGGCACAGCTATGCATGAAATGGGCACGGTCATCTATATTATCGACACCGTCAACAAGATCTGCGAGGAGAACAAGGCGGACAAGGTGCTCTCGGTGACGATCCAGGTCGGCGAGGTCAGCGGTATTGTCCCGAGCTATCTGGTCGACTTCTGGAACTGGGCCGTCAAAAAGGAGGAGCGCCTCTCCGGCGCCGAGCTGAAGGTGGAGGAACTCAAGGCCATCACCCGCTGCGGCGACTGCGGCGAGGCCTATGAGACCGTGAAATACGCCAAGGTCTGCCCCTATTGCCACAGCGAGAACACCTGGCTTGAAACCGGCAACGAGTATATCATCAAAGAGATCGCCGTGGCCGATTCATAACTTTTCAGTCCCTGACGGTACTAAAAAGTTACGCACTTTTCTTTCGTTGTAAGCATTTACATTCTGTATACAACCAACATGAAAAAGGAGTGAGGCAAATGACAAGAGACGAAAAAATCCTGAAACTCGGCAAAATGGTCACGGATCGCGTCCCCGTCATTCTCGGAGCTGTTAAGCTGACGACCGAATCGCCCGAATATATCGGCATCAACGCGGCGCTCAGATACACCGAGAAGATGTACGATACGCAGACCATGGAAGACGCGCTCGACGTGGCGCTCAGCTTCAAGGTGAGGCGTGTCCCGCAGACCCTCGAGGAGATGAAGAAGCGGAATCCCAAGCTCAGCGGCGAGCGCGTGGAGAAGGCGCTGCAGGCTCTGAGCGAGGACAGCCTGATCGAGTACCACTGGGAGAACCTCGACGGCAAGAACCCCAACCACGAGAAGCGCTGGGTGCTGGATATGTTCGTCCCCGGCTCGGCTGAGCTGATGATGATCAAGCCCGGCCACGCCGAAATGTTCCCCGAGATCCCCGATTTCTTCAACAACATGGCCTATATGCCGCTGGCCGGTATCACCCAGTTCGTCCCGCCCGGAGGCGCCGGCATCGGCATGCACGTCATCCCGGTCGAAAAGGCCATCCCGGCCACGACCCAATCGCTCGATATCGAGCACATCTCCTACTGGCTGAAAAAGTATGAGGGTCATCTCGGCGTGTCCGTGTGCTCCTGCCGCAAGCAGCAGCGCATGCGCGGCGAGGGCTGCGGCGACATCGAGGCCGACTGGTGCATCGGCGTCGGCGACTTTGCCGACTACTGCCGCGAGACCGGCCACGGCCGCGACATCACCTATGAAGAGGCCATGGAGATCCTCCAGAAGGCCGAGGATCGCGGCTACGTCCACCAGGTGACGAATATCGACGGCAGCAACAAGATCTTCGCGATCTGCAACTGCGCGATCGGCATCTGCAACGCGCTGCGTACCTCGCAGCTGTTCAACACGCCGAACCTCTCGCGCAGCGCCTACGCCGCTGAGACCGACCCAGAAAAGTGCGTCGCCTGCGGCAAGTGCGTCGAGACCTGCCCCGCCGGCGCTGTCCGCCTGGGCCAGAAGCTCTGCACGCCGGCCGGCCCGATCGAGTATCCCAAGCAGGAGCTCCCCGACGATAACCCCTGGAGCGAGGAAAAGTGGAACAAGAACTACCGCAACGACATCGGCTCGATCCAGACCTACCCGACCGGCACGGCCCCCTGCAAGGTCGCCTGCCCGGCCCATATCGCCATTCAGGGCTATATCAACATGGCCTCGAACGGCCGCTACAAGGACGCGCTCGCCCTCATCAAGAAGGATAACCCCTTCCCGGCGGTCTGCGGCTCGATCTGCCGCAAGTACTGCGAGGACGCCTGCACCCGCGGCACCGTCGACGAGGCGCTGAGCATCGACGAGATCAAGAAGTTCATCGCCGAGCAGGATATGAAGGCCGAGCATCGCTATATCCCGCCGATGAACTCCTGCACCCGCGCCCCCTTCGAGCAGAAGATCGCGATCATCGGCGGCGGCCCCGCCGGTCTGAGCTGCGCCTACTTCCTAGCTGTCGAGGGCTATAAGCCGGTCGTGTTCGAGCGCGAGCAAGAGCCCGGCGGCATGATGATCAACGGCATGCCCTCCTTCCGCGTGGAAAAGGACGTCGTCCGCTCCGAAATCGACGTGCTGAAAGAAATGGGCGTTGAATTCCGCTGCGGCGTTGAGGTCGGCAAGGACGTCACGCTCGACGAGTTGCGCGCGCAGGGCTTCAAGGCCTTCTATGTGGCCGTCGGCCTGCAGAAGGCGCTCAAGCTAAACGTCGAAGGCGAGGATCTCAAGGGCGTGCGCGGCAGTCTCGACTTCCTGCGTGAGGTCAACGGCGGCAAGGCCCCGAAGCTCAAGGGCGATACCCTGATCATAGGCGGCGGCAATGCCGCGATCGACGCGGCCCGTACGGCCCGCCGTCTGGGCGACGGCACCGTCAGCATCTACTGCCTCGAGCAGTTTGACGACATGCCCACCGTCCCCGAAGAGAAGAACGCCGGCATCGAAGACGGCGTGCAGATCAACAACGGCTGGGGCCCGAAGCGCATCCTCGGCGAGAACGGCAAGGTCACCGGCGTCGAGTTCAAGCGCTGCCTGCGCGTCCGCGACGCCCAGGGCCGCTTTGCCCCGATCTATGACGAGACCGACACGATCACCGTCGAGTGCAAGAACGTCATCGTCTCGATCGGCCAGCGCTCGGAGTACGGCGGCATCTTCGCCGGCAGCAAGGTCGATGCCAAGGACGGCCGTCTGATCGCCTGCGACAAGCTCACCTTCCAGACCGCCGAGCCCGACATCTTTGTCGGCGGCGACATCGCCACCGGCCCGATGTACACGATCGACGCGATCGCCAACGGCCGCGAGGGCGCCGTGTCCCTGCACCGCTTCGTCAACGAGGGCCAGAGCCTGACCATCCACCGCAACCGCCGCCTCTTCACCGAGCTCGACAAGAAGAACATCGTCCTGCCGCCCGAGAAGATCCGCAAGCCCGCGCGCGCCAAGGTCGAGGCCGACCCCGAGAAGGTGCTCACGATGCACGACGAGCGCAAGACCTTCACCGAAGAGCAGATCAAGGCCGAGGCCTCCCGCTGCCTGAGCTGCGGGCGCAGCGTCGTCGACCAGAACAAGTGCATCGGCTGCGGCATCTGCACCACAAAGTGCGAATTTGACGCCATCCACCTCAAGCGCATCCGCCCGGAGTGCTCCAACATGATCACCGCCGAGCAGAAGATCGCCGCGATCGGCAAGTACACCGCCGCGAGAGAGGTCAAGATCGTCAGAAAGAAACTGGCAGGCAAATAAGCCATCAAATTCAGATCTGCCGCGGTTCACGCCGCGGCAGATTTGAAGCGAATGACTGTAAGGAGCTACAGAATGAAGGATCTAAAGCATCTGATCTACTTTGAAAATCTTCTGCAGAATGCCAATAACGAGCTGATCCGGCAGGCCCAGGCTGAAGGGCGCCTCTGCGTGGGCTATACCTGCGAAAACGTGCCCGAGCCGCTGCTGAATCTGCCGGGCGTTTTCTCGGCGCGCCTGCGCGCGCCGAACACCGGCTCGACCGAGATCGGCACCTATTATCTGACCAATTTCCTGTGCGAGTACAGCCGCTCGCTGCTCGAGCGCGCGGTCGAGGGCGGCTATAACTTCCTCGACGCGATGATCACGCCCGACGGCTGCACGATGATGAACCGCTGCGTGGAGAATATGGAGCTCCTGAACGCCGTCGCGCCCGGCAAGGAGAAGTTCTTCTACGAGTACATGGAGATCCCGATGAAGTCCGACGACAACGGGCTGAATCTCTATGTGCTGCAGTGCCGCAACCACATCCTCACGCCGCTGCACGAGCGCTACGGCATCGACGTCTCCGACGCCGCGATCCGCCAGGCCGTCGCCGACCACAACCGCATCTGTTCGCTGATCCGCGCGATCGGCGAGTACCGCAAGGGCCCCCGCCCGGCCATCACCGGCTATGAGTTCCACGTTCTGACGCTCGCGACCTATGTCGCGCCGAAGGACCTGCTGATCGAAAAGCTCGAAGAGACGCTCGCGGAGCTGCGCACGCGCGAGCCCATGGAGGAGAGCGAGATCCGCGCCCGCGTGCTCGTCGTCGGCTCGGAGGTCGACGATACCGACTTTATCAAGCTCGTCGAGGACGCCGGCGCCTACGTCTGCGCCGACCGCTTCTGCTACGGCTCGCTGCCCGGCCGCGACCCGATCGTCCTGAACGACGACGAGGACGCGCTGACGCAGATCTGCCGCATTTACATGCAGCGCTGCCAGTGCCCGCGCATGATGGACACGCCGACCATGAACGGTCGCCGCGCCTATGTCGACGCGCTCGCCGCCGAGTACGGCGCCGACGGCGTCATCTACCAGCAGATGAAGTTCTGCGACCCCTGGGCCTACGAGCGCATGCTCGGCTCGCACATCCTGCACGAGGAATACGGCCGCCCGGTGCTGTCGGTCGACCGGCCGTATACGATCGGCTCTTCCGGCCAGATGCGCACGCGCGTCCAGGCCTTTGTCGAGAGCATTGAGATCAAAAAGATCAGAGGAGGTGCCGACTGATGGAGGATACCCGTATCGGAGCTGAAAATCTCGGCCGCTTTTACACCGCCGGCCGCGTCCGCAACCGCCGCGAGTGGCGCGGCGTGACTGACACGCTGTACGATTACTGGCGCTGGCTCGGCACGATGACGGTGCTCGCCAAGTTTATCATCAAGCCGCGCAACATCAAGGCCATGTTCCGCTATCGCTGGATGGCGAACTATCTGGCCTCGCCGATGATGCTCGACCGCTTCTCCCAGGGCCTGCGCGGGGAGTATCTGCGCATCATGCACACCGAGTACGACACGGTCTTCCAGGATATCGGCCTGCTGCTCGACAAGGTCTTCCGCGGCGATAAACGCATCGGCAACGACAAGGCCTTCTCCGACAAGGTCGTGCTCGTCGACGAGAACGAGATGACCGCCGTCATGATGGGCTTCCCGACGCTCAAGGGCCTCTCGCGCGAGACGATCTCCACCTACGTCCCGGTGCTGCTCAACCAGCACGCCGTCGAGCACTATATCGACGTGGCGCAGATGCAGGGTCTCGCCGCCGATGTCTGCCCGATGCCCGAGGCCGAGGCCGGCGTCTCGATCGACGACGACGCCCCGATCCTCGGCAAGTGCGCCGTGCAGTGCAACACCACCTGCGACGGATCCCTGCTCTCCAACGGCGTCATCTCCCGCCGCATGATCAATCTCGACAACATCCCGGTCTTCCAGCTGGCCGCGCCGCTGCGCCACCGCGAGGACGACGTGCAGGACTACGCCGCGCAGGAGATCAAGAACGCCATCGCCTTTATCGAAAAGAACACCGGCGAGAAGTGGGATTGGAAGCACTACTTCGAGTGTGCCCGCCGCGTCAACTACGCCACCGAGTGCCGCAAGGAGTGGCTCGAGATGAACCGCACCGAGTACCCGCAGGTCTTCGGCGGCAACCTCGCGCTCTATACCGAGACGAACTACATGGCCATCTGCGGCAAGGACCCGAACTTTGAGAAGGCCGACCGCAAGATCACAGAGCTGGCCCGCAAGGCCTATGCCAAGAAAAAGAAGGCCCTGCCCGAGTACCGCCACCGCGCGATCGTCTGGGGCGTGCAGTCGCACTACTACTTCGATTTCCTGGTCTGGCTGCAGAACTGCTGGGGCGTCGTGCCGCTGACGGACATGCTCTCGATGGTCTCGACCCGCGAGCTCGTCACCGAGGACACCCCGGAGAACCGCGAGACGGCCTACTACGACATGGCCTGGCTGACCGAGAACATGATCATGCGCAACCGCACCCACGGCGGCTACAAGGTGCTGCTCGACGAGCTGTGGGAATTTGTCGAGGAGTACAACGCCGACATGGTCATCCTCTGGGAGCACCAGAGCTGCAAGGCGCTCGACGGCATGCACGGCATGTTCGAGGAAAAGGCCCGCGCCAAGGGCATTCCGCTGGTGTGGGTCACGCACGACCTGTTCGACCCGCGCATCGTGTCCCGCCAGGGCGTGCGCGACCAGTTCAACACCTTCATGCGCACCGTCATGAACGAAGAACCGCTCGATCCCTCGCTCGAGACGCTCACCGACGAGGAATCCTGGTAAGGAGGGGAAAACGCCATGAAAAAACTGCTGAAAAAACTGATCCTTCGGCTGCTCGCCCTGGCCCTCGGCTTCTTCGTCGTGACCTTCACGGTCTACTTCTTCAATCTCGACATGAAGCTGACCGCCCTGATCGAGCCCTTTATGCTCCGGCATTACGATAGGATCGAGAGAAAGACGTATCTATAAACAGCGTCCCTTTATCCCGTAGGGGCTGCCGCCTACCCGCAGGGTACGCAGCCCGGCAGCCCGCGCGGGACAGGGGCCGGTTAATGCGTGTGAGGGTTACAAAACGGCTATATGTCAGTTTTTGCCCTCACTTGTCTTTTTTGCGCGCGGCCTTGCGACATGCACTGTTCCTTGTCCAATCAGTTCTTGCCAGGAATAACGTGGGACAAGGAACCGTCCGAAACCACTGATAAAGTCACCATTAGAATCATTCAAAAAATAATTGCTCTGATATCGTCATTATTTCCTGCAATTAACCACGTAATTATCCGAATACTTGCCTTTTTCAGAACGTGTGTTTTCTTGGAATCTGATTTTAACGACTTTTTCAGTGGTTTCGAACCGTCCCCTGTCCCTATTCCCCAAGGAACGCCCATGCCGCAAAGCCGCGCACAAAATGCATGAAAAATGGTACACTGAAGACGCGGAGGAAGGCCGAGGGACGGTTTGCCACCATGAGTGCGC
>ONNS01000112.1 GCA_900319275.1 uncultured Eubacteriales bacterium | reverse complement strand
TCGCCGAGGATATCCAGATAGTCGCCCACGGCGTAGCGAAGTGTCTGCATACGCAGGCCGTTATCGACGCCCGCGAATACCTGAACGATATCCGCCAGGACGCCGCACAGGAGGATTTCTTTCTCGTCGCCCGGATAGAGGATATCTCCGCCGGCGGCGACATAGTTTAGCATCATCTGTTCCCAAATTTCATCTTTGCTGTAGGTCAGATAATGTAGCTCGGTATTGTCCAAATCAGCACCCCCTAAAACGGTAATTCGAGAATGACCTTGATGTAGATGCTGCCATTGTCGAGGAGTGTTGCCTCGGCATCGGCCACTTCAACGTCCGGCTCCCACATCATCACCCGGTCAAGCTCCGGCAACAGCGCTTCCCGAAGCTCATCTATCGGGAGATCGTACAGCGCCGGGTCAAAACCGCGATATCTGTCATACGGCACTTCACCCATCTGACACATCAGCAGATTTTTGGCGTTCTGGAGCGTGCGCATCACGATATCGCTCTCCTGAAAGTCGATGGGGGAGGCTATGTTATCAATCTGATATCTTGCCATGCTCGCCCTCCGTGCTCATTTCTTCTTGAAGAGATTTATTATCTTCGAGGCAACAGACGTGACTTTCTTTACAGCCGTTCGAACGACAGACGGCTTTGTTACAGCGGTAACCACTTTTGCCGCTGTGGTAATCTTGCTGATCGTCGACACCGCGGTTGAGACAGCAGTTTTTGTGCTCGCCGGCAACGCAGAAGCTACGGTTTTTGTCGTGGTTGTTCTTGTTGGCGTGACCGTTACTTTTTTTGAGCCTTTGGCCGCCGGGTATCCACCGCCTCCGCTGCTGCTTCCGCCTCCGCCGCTGGCAGGGGTGGGCGAGGAAGGCGCGTACTGATCCGGCATTCCGCTTTGCTTCATGTTCATTTTCACGTCGCAGCAGATCCATGTGCCATCGCTCGACATCTGAATTTCGCTGACGCTTGCGCGCACGAGCTTCAGCTTGTACGGCACAAGCTTTTTCCCGGCAATGTAGAAGTATTCCTCCCGCCCGTAGGTCGCGCCGTCGACGAGATCGGACGCGAGGCCGCGAACGTCGTTCCCGAGCCTTGCATCCAATTGCACCGTCAGGCTAACCTCTGTAGGCTGCCTGGCTTTGTTTTTAACGTACTTGATGCTATTGTCCGTCACTTCCTCCGTCTCTACGCTGCCCTCAATCGTCAGATCCTTGAAGCTGCGTATGACATCGCTACTCACGACGAACGTAATGTTCGCCCAATGGCCGATTTCCGCCATGCTCTCATTCCTTCCATGGAGCCTTTGCAGGCATATAGACGTTTTCGCCCTCGCTCTCCGGGATTTCCACAACCGGAAGAGCCAGCACCTCGCCGCCGGTAAAGATCGGTGTAGTGCAAAGCGTGGGGTTTGCGTTCAGGAGATCAGCGGCGTATGCCTCCTCGCCGTAAAGGGCGAGAGCCACGCTATCGAAGGTTTCTCCGGCGCTGCAAAGATAGACTTGCCCGGTTAAGTTCATGCATACACCTCCATTGCGTCGCGCATCTTCTTCTCTTCCCACCACTTTTCGAGCCGCTTCTTGTCTTCTTTCAGCGCAGCCGAAACGCCGGTTGCATTCTGCGCGTTGATGGTAGGGCTGTAGATCAGGGTGGTCGGTCTGTTGTTCGGGTTTGCGTTCATGCCCCCAAAGCGGGCCAGCAGATCAGGCCAGGTAAACCCGGACGCTGCGCGGGCCGCGTTCAGCAGCGCCGCCGTGTTCTCGCTGTGCTCCTCCGGGATGGCCCATTCCGGCCCGGCCTCGCCGAAGATTGCAGCCGTCGTGGCGCGTCCGCCCTCGGCAAACAGGCGGCGTCCGCTGATGTTTACCGTAATCGTCCGGCCTTGAAAGCTGTTGATCACAGACGCGAGCTGCGCAGCGTTGCCAGTCACATACTCGTGCAGCGTCTGGCCGTCCTCGCTCCAGATTTCCATGTGCAAATCTCCGGCGTCGCCGTCGATGTATTCAAGCAACGTCTGTCCGTCCTCTGCGTCAATGGTCGCGGTGAGCTGCTGAGTGTCGCCCTCTACATTGACTTCGACCCCCTGATTTTGCAGGGATTCCATCGCGTCTGTTCCCTCCACGTAGGGCGTGATCGGCATCGGAACTGGGTTGATTTGCCCCTCAATGGCAGCGGTGTCAACTTCCGGGATGACCGGGATCCGGTAGGTCTCCGCCTGTTCACCCGTCATGCCGTACATCAATTGCCATGCGGCATACGCATTTCTCCACCCGCTGAAATCCGAAGCGAGTTTGCTGCCCCCGCCAAAATCCGCGAGAATCGCGTCAAAATCATAGATCCCGGCAAGTCGCTGAACCATGTTGCGGACCTCGGTTGCCTCGTCTCCGCGCACATCATTCCACGCTCGGTCGAGCTCACTTATGGCGGCGCTGCCCGTTGAGGCGCGGCCGAGAGTATCGAAGAACATGCCGACAAGGCCGTCGTCGCCACCGAGAATGTCAACGGTTCGCCGCGCTGCGTCCACTGAGTAGTCGGAGGCATAACCGCTGAATACGGCCTCCGCTGCGCTGCGGTTGACAGCGCTGTAGATGTGGTCATTCTGTCCGGTCGTGTAGAAATCGCCCATCCATCCAGCAATATCCCACGGCGCGCGTCCGGTCTGAGTAATCTGCTCGAAACCGTTGACCAGCTGCTCTGCCGCGTACATCTGGTAGAGACGGTTAGCCATCGCCTGATTGCCGAGGCCCTCGTAATACGCAATGCGTTCTCCAACAGCCTGTTCGCCGCCCATGCTGTCGATCCAGAAGCCCATCATTTTGCCGAGCTGGGAGCGGTCAGTACCCGATGTAAAGAAACCAGATTGCCCGGCATAGGCGCTCTTCCCCAGCTCGCTTGTTATCATAGAGAGGGCAGTGTCACCGGCCAGTTCTCCGCCGAGATACGCCCCGGCGACCCCGGACAGCCATTCGTAGTTCTCGCCCTGAGCGCTCTGCCGGATTTGGCTGTCCCAGAGTGTGTACAGAAAATCGTCGTAGGCGGACTCCGTCTGCATCCGCTGCGCGGCGTAGCGCTGATCTGCCGCGGCCAGCGTAGCCTCGTCAGCGCCGCGATATTGCAGACGATAGCGCTCTGACAGGTATCTGTCTTCCTGATCTGCCAGAATAGCGTCACGCTCTGCTGCCGCGCTCTGAGCCAGCTCCTGGACTTCATCAAGGCTCGCCGTTTGTGCCTGATGCAGCCATTTCTGCATCTTGACATACTCTTCTTCGCTTTGTGCTTCGGCACTGGCGCGGGCAACGGCGTCGTTGTAGCTCTGCATATAGGAGAGTATCTGCTGATACTCCTCTTCGCTGATCTCGCCGTCGGTAAAAGCGCTTGTCATAGCGTCGCGCATCCCTTGGCTGATTCCCTCGGCCTGCGCGATCGCGTCCTCGTATGCCTGGTTTGTCAGCTCGATGATCTGCCTATATGCCGGGTCGTACTCGGCGGTTCCGTCGCCGCCGAAAAGCGTCTGCCAATAGCTCATGCTGGCAGCGGTGCTGTTGGCAATCGCTTCCTGCACGGTTGCGAACATATCATTGCCGAGCTGCGTTAGCGTGGCTTTATCTGCATCGGTAAGCTGCGCATGGGTCAGCATGTCCGTCAGGAGTGTGCTGCTGAACGTGCTGCTCGCGGTCCGATAACTGTCGACAGCCTCGCTCATGGCCTGCGTGAAGATGTCAACCTGGCTATATGCCTCCCGGAAACCGTCGCCGATGGTGCCGATGTGCTGCTGCAGAGCCGCCATATCGAGCGCCATGCTGCCAAACTGCTCCGCAAACCGGCTGTCGCTTAGGTCTTTTAGGGCAGCGGCAGCAGCTGCTAATGCAGTCAGGCCCAGTGCTGCGCCACCGATAGGCGTCATAGCAAGGCCAACCAGACGAAACGCAGCACCGGCGGTCAGCAGTCCCGGCCCGGCAGCGGCTACTACAGTCAGCCCGTCAACAAGCGCGCTGAACTTTCCGGGGTCCATTTCGGCGATACCGTCAATGATATTCCCGCCGAACTCCGCAGCGGTCTCAACCAACGGCTTCAGCTCGCCTCCGACAAGCTGCTCCAGCCGTTCGACCTTGCTCTTAAAAATTTCGATGTCGCCGTTGAGCGTGTCCATCATGGTAGAGGATGCGTATTCTCCGTAACCCTCTGCCTCGCCGTTCATCATGGCGTTGTACAGGTTCTCATATTCCTGCGCGGCGGCTCGGATCAGCGTCAGTGCTTCGGTGATAGTGCGTGTCGGGAAGATTGCCGACAGGATGGATAGAGCGGCTTCGTTGCGGTCGATGTCGTCAAAGCCGCCGGCAATGTCACCCAGGGCATAATAGAGATCGTGATAGATGTCCAGGATGTTCCGCAGGTTTCCGCTGTCGTCGTAGACGCTGAAATTGTGCGCTTCCAGTGTCGCAGTGGCAGCCGCAAGCGCCTCGTCTTCCATCAGCCCCGCAGTTTCGAGCGTCGTTGCGCCGAGTTCAGCCATGGCCTTTTCTGCCTTCTGCGTCGGCGCTACCAGACGCATGATCGAGTTGCGGATCATCGTGCCTGCTTCGCTGCCGACGGAACCGGCGTTTGCCGTGACAGCGATCAGCGTCATGAGCTCCTCGGGGTTAGCCGCGAAGCGCATCGTGCTCCCCATTCGGAGCATGGCGTCGCCAAACTCACCGATAGTCGATGCACTGCTGTTGGCAGCAAAAGCCCATAGGTCGATGAACTGTCCGATGTCCTCAAATTGGACGCCTGCCGCACTTGTTGCCTTGACAAGATAGTTGACCGATTCGCTTAAATCCAGGTTGCCAGCCTGTGCAATCTGCATAGCGGCGGGCAGTCCGGCCATAATGCGGTCGTAATCCCAGCCCGCATGTGCCGCCTCGCTGATGGCATTCGCCACATCGTTCGT
>ONNS01000026.1 GCA_900319275.1 uncultured Eubacteriales bacterium | reverse complement strand
ATCGATGCAATGGTATTGTTCAGCGCCCCCTTGGGGGTTAGCAAGTAATGACCCTTATAGGGTCTGAGCAAACCACCAGTTCACTGGTGGTTATGATTGTTGACAGAGCAGAGCAAACGTGCTATGCTTAAACTACTACAAAATTAGTAGGAATTATATGAGACATGGGAGAAACCATATGCTCGAACTGAGAGATATATCCTTCGACGTCCGGGACGACAACGACCAGAAGGAGATCATCAAGCATCTGAATCTGACCGTGGGTGAGGGCAAATTCGTCGTCATCACCGGCCCCAACGGCGGCGGCAAGTCCACCACCGCCAAGCTGATCGCCGGCATCGAAAAGCCCAGCGCGGGCCGCATTCTGCTCGACGGCGAGGACATCACCGACAAGTCCATCACCGAGCGCGCCAATCTCGGCATCAGCTTTGCCTTCCAGCAGCCGGTGCGCTTCAAAGGCATTACAACGCTCGATCTGCTGCGCATCGCGGCCAAAAAGAAACTCTCCGTGAGCGAGGCCTGCAGCTATCTGTCCGAGGTCGGCCTGTGTGCGAGAGATTATGTTAACCGCGAGGTCAACGCCTCGCTCTCCGGCGGCGAGCTCAAGCGCATCGAGATCGCCACGGTCCTTGCCCGCGGCACGCGCCTCGCGATCTTTGACGAGCCCGAGGCGGGCATCGATCTCTGGAGCTTCCAGAGCCTGATCCAGGTCTTCGAGCGCATGCGCGCGGCGACCCACGGCTCGATCGTCATCATCTCGCACCAGGAGCGCATCCTCGAGATCGCGGACGAGATTGTCGTTCTGGCCGAGGGCAGCGTCAAACAGCACGGGCCGAAGGATCAGATCCTGCCCACGCTGCTGGGCACGCCGAGCGCGGCGACAGCCTGCGCGAGATTGGATAAGGAGGGGAAGGCATGATTCATATTGACCCGATTCAGAAGCGGCTCCTGGCCGAGATCGCCGATCTGCATTCGGTTCCCGAGGGGGCCTATAACATCCGCGCCAACGGCGAGGGCGCGGGCCGCCAGTCCACGGCCAATATCGAGATCACCAGCAAGACCGACCGCTCCGGCATTGATATCCACATCAAGCCCGGCACGAAGAACGAGAGTGTCCACATCCCGGTCGTTCTGTCGCAGAGCGGGCTGAAGGAGACGGTCTATAACGACTTCTACATCGGTGACGACTGCGATGTTGTTATCGTGGCCGGCTGCGGTATCTCCAACTGCGGCGGGCAGGACAGCCAGCACGACGGCGTCCACCGCTTCTTTGTCGGCAAAAACAGCCACGTCAAATATGTCGAAAAGCACTACGGCGAGGGCGACGGCACCGGCAAGCGCATTTTGAACCCCGTCACCGAGGTCTACCAGCAGGAGAACAGCTCGGTCGAGATGGAGATGGTGCAGATCAAGGGTGTGGATTCCACGGTCCGCACCACCAAGTCCGAGCTCGCCGCGGGCGCCTCGATCGTGGTCCGCGAGCGGCTGATGACCCACGGCCGGCAGGTCGCCAAGAGCATTTACGACACCTATCTCAACGGCGAGAATTCCTCGGCCGATGTGGTCTCGCGCAGCGTGGCGCGGGAGGAATCGGTGCAGGACTTCAACTCCCGCATCGTCGGCAATGCGGCCTGCAAGGGCCACACCGAGTGCGACGCCATCATCATGGACAAGGCCCGGGTGCTGGCCACCCCGACGCTTGAGGCCAACAACATCGACGCCGCCCTGGTTCACGAGGCAGCCATCGGCAAGATCGCGGGCGAGCAGCTCATCAAGCTGATGACGCTCGGCCTGACCCCGGCCGAGGCCGAGGAGCAGATCATCAACGGCTTCCTGAAATAAATGTTAATAATCAAAAAAGGGATGCGAGGAGCATCCCTTTTCTGAAAAATGAAATTCTTTACAAGCTGACGACAGGCTAATATGGCTTCCCCTCCGAGGGGAAGCTGTCACGAAGTGACTGATGAGGTGGAAGGCCACAGCTTGTATGGCGTCGAGAGAATAAAACAGCCTCATAAATTGTCCTTGCGGATTGAATTCCCGTTAGCGCAGGAAAAAGCATTTTTCAATATACTATATAAGCAGGAGTAATCAAGATGGAAAAAATCGTCGTTTTACTGGCCGATGGCTTTGAGGAGTGCGAGGGCCTTCTGTTTATCGACCTGTTCCGCCGCGCCGGGCTCGAGGTCGTCAGCGCCTCGATCACCGAGCATAAAAAGGTGCGTACCAGCCACCAGATAAAGGTCAAGGCCGACAAGCGCCTCTCCGAGCTCGACAGTGCCGACTTCACGGTCTGCGTGCTGCCCGGCGGCCGCCGCGGAGCCGAGAATCTGAAGAACAGCGAAGAGGCCCGCGCCTTCGTCCGCGCCTTTGCCGAGCAGCAAAAGCTGATTGTCGCCGTCTGCGCCGCGCCGACCGTGCTGGAGCACTACGGTGTGCTTGAGGGCCATATCGCCACCTGCTTCCCCGGCATGAAGGAATTGCTGGGGGACAAGTACCGCGAGGGCCCGACCGTCGACGACGGCCTGATCGTCACCGGCAACGGTCTCGGCGGCACGATCCCCACGGCCCTGACCGTCATCGAAAAGCTCTGCGGCAAGGACACCGCCGGCGAGGTCTGCCGCAGCATTGTCTACCCCTATTGGGGCTGATACGAATATACCGAAAAAAGACTGCGCCCCCGGCTCGTATTTCATCGAGCCGAGGGCGCCGGTTTATAGAACCAGACTTGCGATCAGATAGCTGACCCACGCGCAGACCCAGGCGATCGCGCACTGCTCGATCACGACAATCGCGGCCCACTTGCCGCCGAGCTCGCGCTTGACACTGGCAACCGCTGCGACACAGGGCGTGTACAGCAGGCAGAACACCAGCAGGGCAAAGGCCGAGGCCGCGCTCAGCGAAGCCGTCAGTACCTCGGTGCTGCCGTAGAGCATCGAGAGCGTGGAGACGACGCTCTCCTTGGCCATAAAGCCGGAGATCAGCGCCGTGGAGACCCGCCAGTCGCCAAAGCCCATCGGGCGGAAGATCGGCGAGACCGACCCGGCGACAAGGGCCAGGATACTCTTTGACGAGTCCTCGACCAGATTGAAGCCAAGGTCAAAGCTCTGCAGCACCCAGATGACGATCGTGGCAATGAAGATCACGGTAAAAGCGCGCTGCAGAAAGTCCTTGGCCTTGTCCCACAGCAGCCGCAGTACGTTCTTCGCACCGGGCATGCGGTAGTTCGGCAGCTCCATGACAAAGGGGACGGGCTCGCCGTGGAAGGCGGTTTTCTTCAGTACAAAGGCCGTCAGAATGCCGACGACAATGCCGATGACATACAGCGAGATCATGACCAGCGCCCCGTGCCGCGGGAAGAAGGCGGCCGTGAAGAAGGCATAGATCGGCACCTTGGCCGAGCAGCTCATGAACGGCGTCAGCAAAATCGTCTGCTTGCGGTCGCGCTCGGAGGGCAGCGTGCGGCTGGCCATGACGCCGGGGACCGTGCAGCCAAAGCCGATCAGCAGCGGCACAATGCTGCGCCCTGAGAGGCCGATCTTGCGCATCAGCTTGTCCATGATGAACGCGACGCGCGCCGTATAGCCCGAATCCTCTAAGATAGAGAGGAAGAAGAACAGCACCACGATGATCGGCACAAAGCTCACCACGGTGCCGACGCCGTTGAAGATACCGTCGGTGATCAGCGAACGCAGCACCGGGTTGACGTTTGCGGCGACAAGCCCCGCGTCGACCGCGGCCGTCAGTGCGTCGATGCCAGCGGCCAGCAGATCCTGCAGCCACAGGCCGATCACGTTGAAGGTCAGATAGAAGATCAGACCCATGATGCCGATGAAAGCCGGGATCGCCGTATAGCGGCCGGTCAGGAAACGGTCGATCTTGCTGCTGCGGATGCGCTCGGCACTCTCGCGCGGCTGCTTGACACAGGCATGGCAGACCTTTTCAATAAACGAAAAGCGCATGTCCGCGATCGCGGCGGCGCGGTCAAGCCCGCACTCGCGCTCCATCTGCAGCAGGATGTGCTCGATCGTCTCTTTCTCGTTCTGATCGAGCTGCAAACGCTCCATGACGCGCTCGTCCCCCTCGGCCAGCTTCGCCGCGGCAAAGCGCACCGGGATGTCCGAGGCGGCGGCATGGTCCTCGATCAGGTGCATGATGCTGTGCAGACAGCGGTGCACGGCGCCGCCCTTCTCATCCGGCGAGCAGAAGTCCTGCCGGGACGGCGGCTCCTGGTACTTGGCCACGTGGATCGCGTGGTCGATCAGCTCGTCAATGCCCTCGTTCCGCGCGGCCGAGATCGGGATCACCGGGATGCCGAGCTCGCGCTCCATGCGGTTGACGTCGATCGAACCGCCGTTTTCGCGCACCTCGTCCATCATGTTCAGCGCCAGCACCATCGGAATGCCGAGCTCCATCAGCTGCATCGTCAGATAGAGGTTGCGCTCGATGTTCGTGGCGTCGGCAATGTTGATGATGCCCTTCGGGTGCTCATTCAGGATGAACTGGCGTGAGACCAGCTCCTCCGAGCTGTAGGGGGACATCGAATAGATGCCCGGCAGGTCGGTCACGCTGGTATTGCCGCGGCCGCGGATCACGCCGTCCTTGCGGTCGACAGTCACGCCGGGGAAGTTGCCGACGTGCTGGTTGGCGCCCGTCAACTGGTTGAAGAGCGTCGTCTTGCCGCAGTTCTGGTTGCCGGCCAGGGCAAAGGTCAGCAGCTCGCCGTCGGGCAGTGGGTGCTCGACCGTCCTGTCGTGATAGCGCCCGCCCTCACCGAGTCCGGGGTGTTCCTCGCGCGTGTGGGGGCTTGCTTTGGCGTACTCGACGTGGGCGGAGGGCTCGCGCACCTTTTCGATTTCGATCTGCGCGGCGTCGGCCAGACGCAGCGACAGCTCAAAGCTGTGGATGCGGATCTCCATCGGGTCACCCATCGGGGCGTATTTGACCAGCGTCACGTCGACGCCGGGGATCAGTCCCATATCGAGAAAGTGCTGGCGCAGCGCACCGCTGCCGCCGACGCTTGTGACAGTGGCACATTTCCCGATCGGGAGCTCGTTGAGAGTCATACAGTTCGCCTCATATTTCCGGGAAGCAGCGCCTCGGCCGTCACCCGACCGAATCTGCGCTTCCAAACGTTTTCGACATATTGTAGCATAGTTTGACAGATCATACAATAAGTTTGATAAACCTAACTTTTGATTTGCCGCCATGCATCAAATGCAGCAGGTTTTTTGTAACATCGAACCCAATTTTTGCGTCAACATGGATGAAAGCGCTTTTATTTGGGAAACGCTGAATAAATCGCCGCACGCATCTTGACGGCATATTCTCCGCCTGATTTTGTATCGAAATCTTGAAATACACAAAGTATTCCTGCGATTTCTCGCCTTCATCAGACGAAAAATCTGCTCGCCAATCTGCGCACTTCGATTTAATCAGCGCTTCCTTAGAAACAAAGGGGGCATACCATGGAGGATCAAGATATTGTAGAGCTGTTCTTCCGCCGGGACGAGGCCGCGCTCAACGAGACGGATAAAAAATACGGCCGCACCTGCCGCGCGCTCGCATTGGACATCCTGCGTGTGCGCGAGGACGCCGAGGAGTGCGTCAGCGACAGCTATCTCAAGGCCTGGAACGCGATCCCGCCGACGCGGCCGCTGCGCTTTGCCGCGTGGCTGTACAAGGTCGTGCGCAATACCGGTATCTCGCGCCTGCGGCAGGCGAGCGGCGCACGACGCGGCGGCGCGGACTATACCGCGGCGCTCGAGGAGTTGGAGGACTGTCTGGCCTCGCCGGTCAATTTGGAAGAGAAGCTGGAGGCCGAGGCGCTCGCCGCCGAGATCCACCGTTTTCTCGCGGCGCTGCCGCAGGGCGAGCGAGTCATCTTCCTCGCGCGCTACTGGCTGGCGCTGCCGACAGCCGAGATCGCGCAGAAGCTCGGCTGTCGGGACGGCAAGGTGAGGACGACGCTGTCGCGCACCAGAACAAAGCTGCGGCAGCACCTGGAAAAGGAGGGATATCTGTGAACGGTTCCTATTTTATGAAAGCGCTGGACGCGCTGGACGAGCGCGACGCGCAGGAGACCGTGCAGGCGCTGTACGGGGAGGAGAAAACCGCGGTTCGCCATACAAAACGGAAATTAGGGCGCACGCTGCTGCTCGCGGCGGTGCTGATCTCGCTGCTGACGGTGACGGCCTACGCGGCCAACGCCTATCTGACCTCGAGCGAGCAGGCGATCAAGGTCGCCGAGCGGGAGCTGCTGCGCTGGGAGGAGCTCGGCATCGTCAAGCCGCAGGGCGCGTTTCTGGAGGACGAATCCTGGGCCTATAAAAGGGACGAGCAGGATCTGGGCGTCAGCTTTTACCACCGTGTACTGCGCCCGCGCTATGATGTGACGATCGCGCGTGAAAACGGGTATGTATTCTGTATGGTCGATACGGCCAACGGGAAAATCTACCATGTAAGCTTTGAAGCCCGCGCCGACGAGAACGACCCCATAGTCGGCGATGGGATCGAATGGGAAGACGGGACGGCCTATATTCGGGACAATGTGTCCGATCTGGTTCCAGAGGGGCAGACGCTCAACGAACTGTGCCAAATGCTCTGCGACTACTGGGGCTTCACCGGCTACCGGATCGGCGACACAAACTACTCCCCCTATCACTATGAGGATGTCCGCTATGACGGGGATATGCCTGTCCGGGAGCTCTGGCAGCAGCCCTTTGTGACGGTCTATTTTGAGGGCGACCAGGAGGGCGTGCCGATGTACATCGAGGTCGATGCCTATGCCTATCCCGGCCGCAGTTCGACTGGCCTGCTGATCGGCACCAACCACGCTTTGGGCTGAGATGATAAAAACACAGATCCCCGTGTCCGTTCGGATGCGGGAATCTGTGTTAATAAAGGAAATTGACGGTATCAAGTGCAGCCGTCGGCTATCACTCAGGGAAGTTCTTCTTGATCTTCCGGCTCAATCTCGCGCAGCACGCGGCAGGGGACGCCGACAGCGACGACGTTCGCTGGAATATCGCGGTTGATGAGGCTCCCAGCCCCGATGACGCTGTTGTCGCCGACCGTGACGCCCGGCAGGATAATGGCCCCGGCCCCGATCCAGACGTTTTCGCCGATCGTGATGTCGCGGTTGAACTGCAGTCCCGCCCGGCGCTGCGCAGGGTTGATCGGGTGGCTGGCCGTGGCGAAGGTCACATTCGGGCCGATCATCGTGTGGCTGCCGATGCGGATATTTCCGTCGTCCACCAGTGTCAGATTGGCGTTGGCATAGACCGCGTCGCCGAGGAACAGGTGCCGTCCGCCCCAGTTGGCAAAGAAGGGCGGCTGAATGAAGCAGTTCTCGCCCACGGCGCCCAGCATCACGCGCAGCAGCTCGGCCATGCGCGCCTCGTCGCCGAGCCCGAGCGTGTTGTACTCCTTCATATAGCCGGCACAGCCGGTCTGCTCGGCCATGATTTCACAGTCGCCCGGATCGTAGATCTCACCGGCGAGCATTTTTTCTCTTTCCGTCATAGCTTTTTTCCCATGTGGTTCTTGAAGAAGACGGCTTCGGTGTCGTTGACGGTCTTGGCTTTGTCGGATTTGATGTTCAGGTGGAATACGTGGCCATACGCCTTCTTCTCCTTCTCGCTGCCGTAAAGCTTGTAGGTATACGGCACGCCGCAGCGCTCAAAGGCCTTCATCAGCAGCTTCGGCTGTTCGATCAGAAAGTCGCCGGTGGAGGTCATCAGATAGCTCGGCGGGAAGCCAGGCGCCACATAGTCGACCATCTGCACCAGCGAGAGATCGGCATAGCGGCCGCTCTCCGGCATCAGATCCTTCATCAGCTTTGTCGTCAGATCGTTGGGATCGCCGGTTTCAATGTGAAAAGCGCCGCAGTTGAGCGCCACGGCCCGCGGGACAAAGCCCGCCGGCGCCTTGAACTCGAAACGCTCGGCAAAGGCGGGGTTGACGCACAGATCGCAGAACAGCCCGAGCAGATGGCCGCCGGCCGAGTCGCCCACGGCAAAGATGTTCTCGGTGTCGAAGCCGTACTCCGCCGCATGGTCGAGTACCCAGTGGAAAACCGCGTTCGTATCCTCCAGTTGGGCGGGGAACTTGGCCTCCGGCGCCAGCCGGTAGCTGAAATTGACCACGGCAAAGCCGCGCAGTGCCAGATCCATGCAGTAGAATTGATACAGCTCCTTGTCCCCATAGACCCAGCCGCCGCCGTGGACCGAGACGATCACCGGCAGCAAACCGCCGTGCCCATCCTCGCTCCGGGGGCGGTAGACGTCCAGAGCCTGCAGCTTGTCCGGCCCGTAGGGAATATCCAGACTGCGAATCACGCCGTCGGGCGCGGTCAGCCCGCGGTCGCGCTTTTTATCGCTGAGCGCAAAGGCTGTGCGCACCATCGTGCTTGTCAGTGACATAGGGATCCTCCCCCTTGCATATTATTTATCGTACTTATCTTATCAGAAAAAGCGGCGGGATTCAATTCCGATTGCGTTTTTTTGGTGGATTATGGTGCGTTTTTCAGCTGTCTTTGCGGTCGGATTTGCTTCCAGAAAAGATTTGAAAATAACTGTTGACAATTGAACATAGAGGTGCTATACTAAATAAGCTTTCTGAAAGGGAGGCAAAACTTCATATCGCGGGGTAGAGCAGCTGGTAGCTCGTCGGGCTCATAACCCGGAGGTCGTTGGTTCGAATCCTTCCCCCGCAACCACTAAAACCGCCTGATTTCTAATAAATCGGGCGGTTTTCTTAACTTTTTGGGAGGATTATTTTTGACTTCTTTCCTGCGCGGGGTGAAAATTGGGTGAATGCCCGGAAAAATATCCCCCCCTCACCATGAAATAGGAGTGCATGCGTAAAGGCGTGCACTCCATCTTTTTATGCCATTTTGCGGCGGCTGAATACGCTTGACCGGGCGTCCTCTGCCTTGGCCTTTGCTTCCGCGATCTGGTGAGCGTAGATGTTGGCCGTGGTGGTTGCACTGGAGTGCCCCAGCTCGTTGGCCGTAGTAACGAGGTCTACACCATTGGCGATCATCGTTGAAGCGGCAGTATGCCGGAAGGCATGAGGGTGAATATGCGGGAGGCCATTGGCAGCACTAAATTTATTGAGCCAGTCTGTCACGCTGTCCGGGTTCATCCTGTCGCCGTTATCCTGTGTGAAAACATAGCCGCTGTCAATCCAGCGCTCTCCATTCATGAATCTAAGCTGGATCTGCTCGGCCCGGTGCTTTTTGAGGAGTGAAACCGTCTCAGGCGACAGTTTGACGCTGCGGGTTTTACCGTTCTTGGGCGGGCCTTCATATACGCCTCGCGTCGGCGTATACAGTAGCGCCCGCTCAATGGTAATGATCCCGCTCTTGAGGTCAACACTCTCCCATTTGAGCCCCATAGCCTCACCCCTGCGGCAGCCGGTATCAATAAGCAGATAGGTAATAGCTCTCCATTTCAGCGGGGCGGTATCCAGGGCGTCAAGGATTGCGTCTATTTCCTCGGGCTGATAGTAATCTGGCGTTTTCTTGGCCAGCTTCGGAGGCGTGGCCTTGGCAGCAGGGTTATAAGGAATCAGCATTTCCTTTTCTGCCTGGGCCAGTATGGTGGAAATAAGTCTGTGATACTCCAAAATCGTTTTATCTGCCAGAGGCGTGGTGTCCTTCTGGATCCGGAATACCTCTGTGCACTTTTTCCCCATAGCGGCGGCGATAGCTTCAGCCTTGGCCTTACTTACGGTTTCGCCTTGAGCGGCCTTTGAGACTGTGGAGGCAGATATGCCGGCTCGGCGTGCAATCTCCATACGAGAGAGCTTGTTCTTTTTCAACCAGGCGGCCAGATCGACCTTGGCCGTGGCCCGCTCCCCATCTGCCCGAATACCATCCTCTGACAGATTCTTGTAGAATGCGTTTAGATGCTGGGGGCGGATCTCCGCTATTTTTAAGTGGCCTATTGCGGTATCGATCCGGTTCATAAGATCCCGGTACCGGTCAATCGTCCGGGGCCGTATTCCGGTGCGCTCCTTCTGGTTGATCACATAAGCCGCATACGCCGAAAAGGTCTGCTTATAATCAAGCTGGTATCCCTGCTCAATCTCCCGCTCAAAATCAGCGGCTGCCCTTGCAACGGCCTTTTCTATTTGCCTGGGCGTCATATCCGGCTTAGAGGGTTTCCATGTTTTCCTGTGTCGGATCTGCTTACCTGTGCTGTCCAGCCCTCCGGCTACGGTGATCCGGTACCGGACCTCTCCACCCTTTGTGGTGCGCTTCTCAATCGTTGCCATTAGGGTGCTCTTCCTTTCTCAGCCTGGATGCGGTTTCTTTAAGCATTGTCTCGAACAGATCAACAGCAGATCGCAATGCTATCTCTTGATACTGCTGTCGACTGACCACCTTCCCGCCTGCCTTCTTAATTGTCTCCTCGGCATCAACATATTCCTTGTTGATCCATTCAGAAATACCGAGTTGCGGGCCTTTCGCGATCTCCAAATACTCCGCTACAAGTGCGAGGAGCGCTTTTATAAACGGTATTTCGATATTCGGATCTACTGTTTCAAAAAGCATGTTTAGCGCACCTGTTTCAGAAATGCATGGATGATCTGAAAAAGCTGGTGAGTCCTTCATGTTCAGAAGCACCTGAATTGTCTTGCCGGATAATCCTAATTCATTTGCCGCTGATGGTTTGCATTTTGGATCTTTCTCCAAGCCAAGGAGATAATCAGAGCTTGTATCCAAAGCCATAGCGATTTTTTTTATCTTGCCCGCGCTCGGCTCTGACAGTTTTCCGCTTCGCTTCCCGGCACCGTAATTTGATAACATTCCTTCTGAAATCCCGGTTATCTTTGAAAGCTTTTTTGCGGAAATGTCTTTTTCCTCTAACAGATCATATAGATTCCGGGAGAATACTTCAGTAATTTCTTCAGATCGCTTTTTCATTATTCACCCCCCTTGATACAATAAGCTAAATTCCTTTATTTAAAATTTATAAAATTTAATTTTCGGAATAAACGGCTTTTCCTCTTTCAAATGCAGTATAATACAAATAAATTAAATTTGCAATAGTTAAGTTTAGCTTATTTTCTTTAAGGAGGAGCGTTTTTATGGAGAAAGCCACCATTACAGTAAAAGAAGTTGCGCAGGCGCTGGGGATATGCCTTCCAAAAGCGTATGAAATAGTCGCCTCGGACAACTTCCCTTCGTTTCGTTTAGGACGCCGGATAGTAATTCCGGCCAAGGACTTTGAGAACTGGTTATCAAAGGAGGCTGGAAAAAAGGAGGCGATGACATGAGCCAGCTGTTGACGATCAAGGAGACCGTGGCCAGATCCAGAGCGGAAGGCTTACCGGTTTCAGAGTACACTCTACGCCGTTTGCTCAGGAAAAAGGAAATCCCATACCGGCAAGTTGGCGGTAAATTTCTTATATTCTGGCCGAATGTGGAGCAGTATTTGACCTGCTCCGGTGGTGAGGATCCTGCTCTTGATGACCGGCCTGCAGTGAGCGGGATCCGGAGAATCGAGGCTTGACCATGGGATACGAATTTGAGGAAATAAAGAGAGCCGTCACCGCTGAAGAAGCGGCCAGGTTTTACGGCCTGGAGGTCAACTCCCGCTCCCACAGGGCAAAATGCCCCTTTCACGGCGGGGAGCGGGAAAACCTTTCTTTTCATGGATTAGGCTACCGCTGCTTTGTGTGTGGGGCCTCCGGATCTGTTCTTGATTTTACGGCAGGATATTTGCACCTCTCCTCGACATTGGAGGCTGCCAAGCGGCTGGATAGGGATTTTAACTTGCGTTTGTTCGACATGCCGGAGAGAAGGCAAAGCGGGGCCCGTGAAGATCTGGATAGAAAACTGCAGCTTTCTTTCTCGCGTTGGTGCATGGCCCGCCTTAAGGAGTACTTTTCACAAGCAAATTCTCTTTCTGTTGCCCTCCGCAGAACCAAAACGCTCAGTAATGCGGACAGGGGACGAATGAGAGCACGCATGAAATCGGCCGGACGTGTTTTTGCTCTGATACGGCGGTACATAATAGCGGACCAGGACCGGGAGTGTGATCTTATAGATATTCCAATATTTCACGCTGGCCCGGATCCTGATGGTTCCCTCGCCCTCTCAGAGCGGGAAGAAAAGCGACTATACAGGCTGTATGCGGAAGATCGTAAAGCAGCTGAGCAGTATTGCGAAGAGTGGAAGCGATCTAAGAGCCCAGTTATGAGGGCAGACGTATTGAGGGTTCGGGAGGTGTACGCTCTTGATTGACACGGAAATGATAAAGGCAGCTGTGAAAGATGCAGAAAGCACAGAATCCAAAAGAGCGGGAACATCTGAGCAGCAAGCCGGGTCGGATAGTGAGTGGCCATACAAGCCAGCTGACTACTCAGATGCGGGAAATGCTGATGCCTTCTCAAAGTGGGTAAAGGGAAGCCTGTTGCATTGCCCCGCTCTGGGCTGGCTTTCGTGGACCGGCAAGAATTGGACGGTTTCGGACCATGACGCCGTTTCCTTTGCTATGCAATACGCCCAGTTGATGCTTAACGATGCCATAGGGAAATACAGCAAAATTGTGAGGGAAGTTGCCCCCGGGAGCACCGAAGAGAAAGCAGCAAAGGCATACTTGAACCATGCTCAGAAAACCCGCTCAAAAAGAAGTATTGACGCCTTTCTTAGCCTATCCCGCCCAGCTCTTTACATTGAGCTTGATACACTGGATCATGATGGGCTCAAACTAAATACCCCGGGTGGGCTCGTGGATCTGCGATCCGGAAAAATCGCGCCTCATTCGCCGGATCAGCTTTGCATGGAAATCACTGCCTGTACGCCATCGGCGCACGGAGCCAGTGAGTGGGAGGACTTCTTGAACGATGTAACCGGCAATGATGGATCTCTTAAGTATTTCCTTCAGTGCGTAGCGGGCATGGCGGCTGTTGGCAAGGTTCTTACAGAGACGGCGGTTTTCCTTGTGGGCAATGGGCGCAATGGGAAAAGCACCTGGCTAAACGCGGTCGCCGGGGTCCTAGGCAGCTATAGCCGAACAATGGATATATCAGTTCTGACCACGGTTCAGCAGAACCGCGGCGCTGCCTTTGCAGAGCTCAAAGGAAAGCGCCTTATATGTGCTGGGGAATTGGAGCAAGGCTCCCGGCTCTCGGTATCTACCCTAAAGCAAATATGCTCAACGGACAAGATCACCGGAGAACGTAAATACTGTGCCCCGGCAGAATTCACGCCCAGTCATTCCCTTGTTTTATGCTCAAATTATCTGCCCAGGGTGGGAGCAGATGACCGTGGCTGTTGGAGACGGATCGCGGTGGTTCCTTTCAATGCGGACTTCTCCGGCCAGAAGGAGATAAAAAATTATGCTTCCTTCCTGGTGGAGCGGGCCGGTGGTGCAATTCTTCAGTGGGTGATTGACGGTGCCCAGGCTTTTCTAAAAAGTGGCGGCAAGCTGCAGATCCCGGATCTTGTCGCGGAGGCTACAGAACAATACAGAGAAGCGGAGGATTGGCTGCAAGGGTTTCTTGATGAGTGCTGCATAACGGACAAGGGCGCCAGCCGCATCAAAGCAAGGGCCCTCTATGATGCGTATAAATCCTACGCCGGAGGTCTTGGCGACTACTGCAGGCGTGAGCGGGATTTTGCTGCCGCCATGGAGAGCCGTGGCTTTCGTAAGCTTACGATCCATGGAGGCCGGTGGTATATCGGTGTAAGGCTGAGTGATTATGAGTCTTCCCGGTCATATAGTTACACCAATGCATAGCAATATATGGCACTTGGTAGAGGCTGATATATAACTTTTCCTATATGATTGTTCTTAAGAGACTTTATATATTAGCCTCTACCTTAATCGACATAGCGAGTTTAGGAAATTAAAAAGCGCAATCCCCTTCCTTTTCCTCCGGGCTTCCGCAGGAATGTGTATGAGGGATCAAGAAAAGATGTACCCCCTTCGTGTTCCCTTGTGGTTTGAGCAGAGATAACTACGGCCCCTCAGACACACCGAAAAAACGCATAGCATTTCAGCAGAGGACCCGCATAGGAAAAGCCGAGCGTCCGGATTTGGAACAAGGATCCAGCAACAGAGAATGTTTGTCTCTTAACCGATGGTTATTATCTCGTGCTTGCTTTCGCGGATTACAGGCACCCTCCCCCTGATGGCTTTAGGTACTACCGAAGGGGGTACCCCATTGCGGGTACGCGGAAGGCGCAGATTTCGTTTGCCTGCATGGCAAAAAAATTTTTGCATTTCGTTACGCAAGCCCCCCTAATCCCATTTTAGGAGGTTTTTCCAATGGAGCAGGTTTCCCAGCACGATACACAAGGACACTATGAGCAGCCTCCAGAAAACGAGGCGGTTCCCGCCCTTCTTCCCTTCCCAGATGAAAAAACTATGGAGACATACCTGAATGACCGTATTTCTGAGGAGACAGCGGACTATGAACGGCTCAGCATTGCAGTCAATAGCGGGGTAAGAGCCTGGTTGCATGAGCAAGGCATTGACCCAGATAACCCATCAGGAAGCCCAGAAGACAATCCCGCTCTGGCCGAGCAATTATAGCGCATGCACACAGATATGAAAAAGGACAGGCACCATGAAAGGCGCTTGTCCTTTTGCCGCTGAACCGCACGAAAACGCCCTGTAGCAGCGTTTGCTTTCTGCAGGGTAATTATTCACCCGCCCGCTCTTGATACGCTGTTTTTTCCATTGGAAAAAGCCACGGGCATGACCATTTTCGCCGTATCGTCGACCAAGGCCCGGAGCACAAGGAAAGTCCGCCCGCTCCGGAATATCCGCATTGCCTTATTTTCAAGCAGCTGCACTTTCTCAGGGTGTATTCCCATTTCTGCGGCAATTTCTTTCTTGCTCATTCCCTGATAGTATCGCTTTGTGATAACGCTGGCCTGATCTGCAGGAAGCCGATCAAGAACCTCTTGAATGGCATTATGTGCCTCACGCCGCCACATACTTTCGTTTACGCCGGTCCAGACGTCAGGGCCAGGGATGGTTTCATATAAAGTTTCCTCTTCATCCTCGGAAACTGGTATATCCAGGCTTGACGCCTTGTGCAAGGGGTCATTTCTCTGTCTGTCATTTGAAGCACCAAGGGCACGGCGAAATTCCGTTTTCAGATAAAACTTGAGCCAGGTCAAAAAACTGGCCTCGCAATCCTGCTTAAAGGTATAGGCCGCTGCATAGACAGCAAGAAAGCCGGCTTGCCTCAGATCTTCTTTCAACTGTGCATTGAGCCCGGCCAATAGGATATAGCGGTTAACCTCACGATACACAAATCGCTTAACTTGATCCCAAAGCTCCAGTATCTTGCTTTCGTCTCCGGACTGAATAACGATGGCCAGATCTTCATTCGACATTGCAAATCGTCCCTTCTCGTGGTATCATGGTTAGGGCAAGAACATACGATGAAGGGGCCGCCTGAGCAGGGCGGCTTTTTCATTTTGCTATCAGGGGGTTCTTAGGCTTATGCCTTGGCACGGTTCCACTCCGGGAGAAGGGGAAGCGATCAGAGCATATATTCTCGCAGCTCCTCCACCCAGAGCGGGAGCCTGTTACCCTTGACGATCAGCTCACCGTTGACATATTCGGCCACCTCGATAAAGCCGTTGTAATTGTCGAAGAAATGGGCCTCATCACAATAGGGCAGCACCTTCGCCACGGCCTCCCAGCGGCCCGCAAAACGGCGCAGGACGTCCTCCTCACGGATGTTGTGGCCTCCGTGAGCCACGCGGTTTTCGATGCGCTGCAAGCACTCCTCGACGCTGTCCAGGCCGACATAGTAGAGCCGGACGGTATACCCCCGCTCCCTGGCCTCTTGCGCTGTGAGCTCTGTCTTGCGGCCTGAGAGCGTCGTTTCCTGCGTGAAGCTCAGGCCCTTATCCAGGCACTCCCGAATACGCTCCAGTGCGATCTTGCCGCCCTGAATGGCACTCCCGCCGTTCTGGGCGGTGATTTTGTCCACGTCGATGATCCGGCCCAGATTGTTCGTCTGAGCCTTCAGAACGCCCGTCAGGCTGCTCTTGCCGGTGCCATTGACGCCGCCGATGATGGTATAGATCTTCATTCGCTGGCCTCCGTTTCATTTGGTACATAGTTGAGTATATCGCCTATGTTACAGCCTAAAAGAGCACAAACCCGCTCAACATTGAGATAAGACACAAGCTTTCCTTCTCGAAAGGCTTGGATCGTGCTCTCTGCAAGTAGTTTCTCCTTGCGGAGTCTGTTTGTGTTATAGCCTTTCTCCTTTAGGGCCTGAAGAACGTCAAGCTTATAAACAATCGCCATGGTATCACCACCTTTTTGCCTTAAAGAGGGGATCCGCGTTTTTTGTCCTCCTCTTCCACTGTACACAGTATAGCACAAGATTACACGACATTCAAGTGTAAATTATACACAAAGTTTACACTGAATATTTGTGTATTTTACCACTTGAATTACACATGATTTTCGTGTATATTAGTATCAGAAAGAGGGAGAGTCAAGGCAGACGGAATAGGCCCCGGATCAAGCGGCCCAGGCGGTGCAAACTGCAGGGTTCGGGTGAAGGGTGGGCGAAAAGTCAGCCGAAACAAGAAGGCCAGACAAGAGCGGGACCGGATAAGAAAAGACGATGGATCGAGATAAACTTAAGGCCGCCCGCCGCTACCCCTCAAAAAAATATGGAGGTACACACCATGAGCACAAATGAACTGACCAGCAAGATCCGTGAACTCCGGGAATTGCAAGCCTTGATTGAAGAGGCCCAGGCAGAGGCCGAAGCCATCAAGGACACGATCAAGGCCACCATGGGCGACAACGAGGAACTGCGGGCCGGGGAGTACAAAGTCACCTGGAAACCCGTCACCAGCTCCAGATTTGACAAGGCCGCCATGATCCAGGCTTTTGGTCAGAGCTGCTATGACAGCTTTTGCAAGCCTGTGACCACCCGCCGCTTTGTGGTGGCATAAGAAAAGCCCCTTGCGTAACCGCCGACCAAAGCAAATACGCAAGAGACTGTAACCCACGCCGGAGCGGGGCAAATTCATATTACATCAGCCCCGCTCCTTTTGTCAAGAAAGGATTCCACAATGAATATTGATCTGACCGAAGAGGCGATCGAGGGCGCCGAAATGATCTCCCAGCTCCTTTTGAGCTATGCGGTGGATCCAGATAAGAATGACGATGTATTAAGGAACGCAGCTTCTTATCTGATCGATGATCTCCGGGCGATCCGGCAGTTTTTTGACGCTGCGGTTCCTGAGTTAAGCAAGAAAAAACGCTGATCTTTGACCCGCCCCGGAGGTTACGAGGGCAGAAAGGTTGATTAGATGAAGAAACCAGATTTGCAGCGCCAAGGCCGCCCCTCACGTCATGATATGGTTCGGGCGGCAATTTACATGGAGCGCAGCGGCTTTACCTGGGCAGAATGGGCGGTGGTCGCCCGGCTCTGTGATTCAAGCGTGGCCATTCGCAGCTATATTCTTGGATATGTGAAAGATGCTCTTGATATGTGGGACGGCCTAAAGCCTCACAGGGGCAGCTTTAGCTACGAAATTGCCCTAATTGCTGCCTTCCATGCTTATGACATTGCTCGGAAGAAGTGCGGTCCAGACGCTCGTATAAGGGAGCTAATAGAGCAACCAGAGCCATGGACAGAGGAGCAGTATACCGCAGCTTGGGAAAAGTATTGCCAGGCTACCCCGGATCGTATGCAACACACACGAGTGACCGCCAGCCTGAAGGAAACTCTGGAGCGGGAAACCTATATCCTTTATGGGGAGCCTTATTCTGTGGCATCAGGGTGTACGGTCATTCCCTTTCCGGTAAAGGAGGGAGCTAGGTGAAAAAGATGGTCGTTATACCGCTGTCAGATTCAGGTATAAAAATTACCACCAGCAAGATCCCCGCATATACGGCTACAGACCTGGCACAGGCGGCTTTTTCCGCTGTAAAACAGGCTTACCAGCAGCCAGAGATACGCGAAGAATATGAGCGGTGGAAAGCAGAGCGGGAGCGCAGATCATAATCACGCCAAGGGGTGAATTCTGGGTGAGTTTATCCGGAACCGCCCCTTATCGCCTTCTGCAGTTCAACATGTGAAACGCGAATTTTGCTGTGTTTTTCGCACTTTTTTATTAACTCAAAATAGCCCGACACGAAAAATTATCCCCTCATAACCCGGAGGTCGTTGGTTCAAATCCTTCCCCCGCAACCATCCAACCGTCTGATTTCGTTATGAAATCAGACGGTTTTCTTCGCTTTGAGCCGCTTTTACGCTCAAAATATCCCAAAACAAAACACCCGTTTTTGCTTGACCCTTATTTTGACCCTTTATCCGCGAAAACGGCGTGTCAGAGATTCGCATAAAATAGACGCTTTATCTTGCGTTGGATTGAAGAGATTTGATGTATTGCCCCATGCGGTTGGCACTCTCTTTTTTCATGCCCGGCGTGGAGTGCGCATAGGTGCTGAGCGTGAAGGACGCAGTGGCATGACCGAGATTTTCCTGCACGGTCTTGATGTCGTCCCCGGCACGGAGGCTGTTCACTGCAAAGGTATGGCGGAGCGAGTGGAAGCGCAGCTCGTCAAAGCCATTTTCCTTCATCAGCCGCTTGAAGCGGTTGTACAGAGTCTTGTTGCTGACGTAGCGTCCCAGCTCATTGGTGAACACCAGCTGATCCGGATTCGACCAGGCACTTCCCGCAGCTTCTGCCCAGGTCTGCTGCCGTTCCTTCTGCTTGCGTAAAGCGTCCATGACCTCATCGGCCACGGTCAGCGTGCGGATCTTGTCGTTCTTCAGGCTTGCGAATACATACTCCTTTGTCTTGCGAAGCAGCGTGTGTTGCTTGTTGATCAGAAGCGTATTGTTTTCAAAGTCCACACAGTCCCAGGTCAGGCCCAGCACCTCACCCTGCCGCAGGCCGGTGAAGACAGTCACAAAATAGATGAGCTCATCCGGCTCGCCCTTGATGACGTTCAGAAAGCGGAGCATCTCATCATCGGCCAGCGTCTCGACCTTCGTCTTCTCCACGCGGGGAACGATCACCGCATCCAGCGGGTTCGTGCGGATGTATCCCAGCCGCTTGGCCTGCTCCATCGCCCTGTGCAGCGCACCGTGGAGATTCTTGATCGTCTTGGGGGAGAGTCCCTTTTCGTTCAGCAGCTCGTTGTACAGATGCTGGACCATGTGAGGGGCCAGTTTGCCGAGCTGGATCTGGCCGAGATTCGGCTTGAGGTGGGTGCGCACATGGCTGTCGTAGATGCTTCGCGTAGAGGGCTTCAGGTTTACGGTATAATCATTTATCCAGATGTCCAGCCAGGTGCCGAGCTTCATGCTGCAGGGGTCGGTATAGATCCCCTCGTCGATCTCAGTCATGACCTTCGCCAGTTTCTGCCGAACCTCTTTTTGCGAATCTCCATAGATAGATCGCTGGATCTGCTTGCCGGTTTTGGGACTGAAGCCGACCGAGTAGCGGGCCTCCCAGCGCCCATCCGGGCGTTTACGGATCGTGCCAGCGCCCTTTGCGTTTTTTGTAGATTTGCTGTTTGACAAAATGACCTCACTTTCCTCTGTGATAAATCCGTATTGTCGTGATGGATCCCGGAATCATTATAACACTTTAACGCTTTAAAGCAAGAAAAACTTTTCCCCCTCGCACTTGTATTTTCCCGCAGGAGAGCTTTTCATTTCGGGGCGGTCATTTTTGGCCGCCCCTGTGCATTACTTCTGCGTGCTCACTTCGATCCACTGAATCAGCCGATCCTTCGGAACGAGCATATGCTTCCCGATGTGCAGAGTCGGGAAATCCTCCTGCCGCATAAGGGCATAAGCGTTGGAGCGCGATATACCGAGCACAGCGGCCACCTGCTCCGCCCGCAGTGTGATGGGCAGTTGGTCAAACGAGGTGACGTTCGTTTTCATGGTTTCTCCTTTCCGGCTCGGCAATCAGTTTTTTCATCAGAGCCATTTTTTGATTCTTTCCTGCACTTCGCAGGTTTTCTCGCCCGAAGAAAAGGGGCGTGGTCATGGTCAGCACGCGGTCGTAGATGCGACGCTTATCCAGATCGGTTTCTTTTTGCAACTCTCGCAGTGTCAGATTCGTGGTGACGATCAGCGGCTTCCCGCTGAGATAGCGCCCGTCGATCACGTCATATACGGTTTCCAGGCCGAATTTGGTGTCCCGTTCCATGCCCAGATCGTCCAGGATCAGCAGTGGGCAGGAGCAGAGCCTGCGAATGTATCCCTCTCGACCCTCAAACCCGTGATTGATAACAGCCGCCAGATTGGTCATGCGGACGGGAATCTCCTGCTCGATCAGGGCATTGGCAATACAGGCGGCCAGATAGGTCTTTCCTGTGCCCACATCACCCCAGAACAGGAGTCCGGCGTTTTGGGTGGAAACTTTTGACCAGTTTTCCACATAGTGACGGCATTGTTCCAACCGCTCCGTCTGCATGCTTGCGTTTGCAAACGTCCAGCTGTACATGGCAGGGTAGGCAAAGCAGTTCCGCCGAAGCTCTGCAACTCTGAGCCGGTGATGGATCTCACGCAGCTTCTGCTCCTCGTTCGCCTGCCTTTCACGTTCACAGCGGCATGGGCGCGGATGGCGGTCACTTCCGAAGATGGCTTCTCCATTCTCCCAGAGTGCTTCCTTCGGCTCATGGCATACGCCGCAGTACAGCAGGCCGTCTTCCCCAATGTAGTTCTCTTCACTCATAAGCTATCCTCCCCATCGTAGCTGTAATCCCGTTCCGGCTGAGAAGCAGCGTTCTTCCTGCGGTCATTCGCTGCCCACTTCCGAATTCCAGCCTCATAGTCGTGATAGGTTTTACCGTTGGCCTTCAGGTACACACTCATCTCTTCTATGTACCGAGCCAGCTCTTCGGGGTATTCTTCCTGAAGCGATTGAAGCTGCCCCTCTGAGAGAAACACATTTCCATAGCGGCCATAGCCCTTTGCTTTCTCAGTATGGTTTCTTGATTTTGGTTTCTCCGTATAGTTTCTTGCGACCGGATTTCCGATTCCCCCTGGGCCGACTATTCGATCATGGCTTGTCCGGTTTTTCGATATAGCCGGGGCCGGGTTTTCGTCCGTTTCTTTTCCGGGCTCAGCCAAGACGACTTTCAGATAGATACGCCGTCCACCCCTTCCAGCATAGCGTTCTCTCTCAATCAGATCGGCCTCGTCTAAATCGTGCAGCGCCTGCTGAACAGCACTGCGGCCTTTTCTGAGCGTTTGCCCGATCTCCGCTTCCGAGAAATAGACATATACCCGTCCACGCTCGTCCATCCAGCCGCTTTGCAGGGACAGTTTCGCCCGATTGAGCAGCTGTGCGTAGAGCACCCGCGCGGTCATGCTCAGCTCCAGCTTCAACAGATAGTTTGGAAACGGCGCGAAGCCGGTCAGCTCCGTTTCCCTTGTGTAATAGGTCGTCTTGTAGTTTGTTGGATTCATTTTTGACGCCTCCCTTCACTAATCCCAATCTCAGGGGCCGGTTTTGCAACCACCTGGACAAAAAAATATTTGTGAACTTTTTGTGAACGAGAGGCTGTATCAAAAGAGGTCTGGCTTAAAGGGTATGACAAAAAATACCGGCCTACCGCTCCACATCCGCTTTCCTGCGGCCTTGTGATCTCAGCTTTTGCGTTCCAACCACCTGCTGCTTTTCGTGGAGACGATTCAAGAGAGAAGCCTTTCCCGACAGGTCATTGTCCAGTTGCTCACTTTCCAAGGCCTGGTGAACGTGTGCTGTGGTTCCATCCAGAATCGCGTCCACATTGGTGCATACCGTCCACAGTTCCTTTTCGTACTCTTGGAAATACTTGCAGGTACCGCGCTGGGCTTCCTTCCTCTGCAGCAACTGATTCCGTTCCTGCTTCAACCCTTTGAGCGACGGCACAACGGCATTCATGTTCTCCTTGATGTATTTCACTGCCGTTTCATAGAGATCCAGCTCATCGCCGTGCTGCTCCCGGAATCGCGTTTTGTTTTTTGCTTTCAGAAATTCAGCCTTCACCGCCTTGTTGCTTTTGTATTGCCCCACATAGTGGATCTGCTCATTGAGCGTCCGGATACGATCCTCGGCATTGCGGAAAGTTTGCTGGGCTTCCTGTAGCTTGCTCCGGATCTCTTCCAGCTTGGACTTTAGATCGTCACGGGTATCAAAACCGTTTTCCTGGATATAGCAGACGGTCTTTGCCATCTCTTTCAGATTGGTGAGCTTCACCTTCCGCGCATAGGCTGCGTTCTGCTGCGCCTTGACACAGGTTTGCAGATCGGTGACCAGATGGAGCTCCGAGCGAATGAACAGGATCGCTACCGGATCGGATTCGTAGTCGTAGCCGGGATCGAACGTGAGGGATTTTTTGTTCTTCTCCAGTACCGCCAGTAAATGATCTTTCTCGAAGTCGGCACCCAGACGCCGAGCCGTGATATATCGTTCCCTGTCTGGCAGGAGATAGCTGAATCGGCCTCTGCTCTCTTTGAGTGTGATCCCGTATTTCTCTTGAAGTCTCTTTTGCAGTTCTTCAAAGGAGCAGGCAGAAACGACACAATCCAATATGGCGTCCCGAAGCCTTTGCAGCTCGGTCTGGAATTTGTTAAAGCGTGGCTTCATCCCATCCGCGATGATCCTGGTGTTGAGCTCTTCCAGCTTTTCTTGCCCCCGCTGTTCCTTGCGGTATTCCTTCTCTGTAATCTTCACCGCTGCGGGGGACAGCAAATCTATCTGGTGCAAGCCCTCCCGCTCTGTGATCTCCATCAACCCCTTCTGCATGGCGGTCAGGAGCTCCCGCGTCTGATGGTGTTTGTATCCGGCACGGGAATCGCAGCTGTGCTCCATAAAGGGCTGCGGCTCTACGTCCAGTTTCCGCAAACTGTTCAAAACGATATGAACGTGGATATTGCCGCTTTTGTTGTTCCCGTCCATGTGGGTACACACCAACATCTGATGGCCAGCAAAAAAGCGGTTGGCAAATTCCAGCCCGATGGCCTGGGCCCGTTTTCCGTCCAAACCGCAGTCCGCCGCATCCCGCGGATCGAAGCTGATGATGTAATGGTGAGATTTCACATCGCTGTGATTTTGGTTTTTGTGAAATCGGTCGTTGAGCTGTTTGCACTCCAGATCAAAGGTCAGCGCCTCGCAGTTGATCCCGTCCAAATAGAATTCCGTGCGCAGCAGATGACGGCCATTTTCGTCCAGCAGCTCTTTTCCGGTTTTCTCATCATGTTGATACATGAGATAATCCAAAACCGCACTGTAGTCGGAACTCTTACTGGACAGATGTTTTAAAATTGCCAATTCTCTCACCTGCCATTTTTTTCAGCACAGCTAACATAGTCAAAACAGAGTTTGTGGCTCCGCGGATCGCATGTTGCATGGCCTGTGAGTACGTCCCGCCGGTGTTGTAGTATTTTGAAATCTGCTGCAGATTGACCAGGATGCCGTTCAGTTCCCTCGCCGCCTTTTTCACTTCTTCCAGATCGGCGATAATCTGAAACGTCGTTTGCACCTTTCCATGCACACTGTGATCCCGGAGATAATCTGTGACCGTGGTGTTTTGCTTTTTTGTCAATTCTGTTATCTTCGCATATTCCGCCTCCGAGAAACGGATAGAGATCTGCTTACCCTTTCTCAGCGATTCTTCTTTCTTTGGCCTTGCCATGATTTTGCTTCCTCTTCACGTTTTGCTTTTTTCTGATTTGTGGCTTTGACGAGGATCGTCATCGGGACAGATTTCCCCAAAAAGGGAAAGGCTGTATCCGCTGCGACTGCGATCAGTAGGAGCCACAGAGAAAAACGCCGTTTTTCTCAAACCGAGGGATTGGGGAATCGAAATCCCCAACAAGATGGCCAGACGGCAAAAACCGAAAACGGAGTTTTTGCATGTCGCAGGCGTATCTTGCGTTATAACAGTCAATCCCCTCACTTACCCCATTCTTAGGCCTGCCAATTGCAACCATGTTGGAGCAGATTTCTCAAAAACGTTTTCCCCTCTACTAACCTCAAACTCAGAGGCCGCTTTTGCAAGTACCCATAACAGGAAAATATGAAAAAACGCAGTCATCGGGATTTCTCCCTTTGACTGCGGGCAGTTCCGATGAAGATACGATGCTATGGAAATCATGGTGCTAATGCCTTGGCGAAAAAGAAAAGGAATAATTCCTTTTGCAGATTGACTTTCATCTTGTTTTGGGTATAATAAAAATGTATTCGTATGGGGAGGTCACGGTTATGGCTGAGATGATTACAGTTAAAGAAGCGGCTGAGCTTTGGGATCTGACGCCGCGCAGGGTTTCGGTACTGTGCAAGGAAGGCCGGATCGACGGCGCCGTTTTAATGGGACACCGGTGGCTGATCCCTGCCGGGACAGCAAAGCCAGTCGATCAGCGCGTCAAAACAGGCGCCTACACAAAGGCAAATACCATAGCCTATGCAAGACGTCCTCTCCCCATCGGTGTCTCGGATTATCGCAACGCGGTCTCCAACTATTACTACGTTGATAAGACGCTTTTGATCCGTGACCTCATCGACGAGCGGCCGATGGTCGCCCTGTTCACACGCCCCCGCCGTTTCGGCAAAACCTTGAACATGGACATGCTGCGCACCTTCTTCGAGAAGACAGAGGAGGACACTTCGGTCTATTTCCGAGATACGAAGATCTGGCGCTGCGGGGATCGTTATCGCCAGTACCAGGGCGCGTTTCCGGTGGTTTTTCTCACCTTTAAAGATTGTAAAATGTCCACCTGGGCGGATACCCTGGAGAATATTCGTTTTCTCTTTATCAATGAATTCCAGCGCCACGGGGAATTGGCCGACAGCAGGAAATGCAGTCCAAGCGAAAAAGCGTATTATGAGAAAGTCGTCACAGGAAAGGCCACGGAGGGCGAGTTGATGAACGCGCTTCTGATGCTCTCGCAGATGCTGGATGTCCATCACGGAGTCGCGCCGATCATCATCATCGACGAATACGACATTCCCATTCAGCAGGGACACACGCAGGGCTTCTATGACGAGGCCGTCGCCTTTATGCGAAATCTGTTTTCGGGCGGCTTCAAGGATAACAAGCATCTATCGCACGGCTACCTGACCGGCATCCTTCGTGTGGCGAAGGAGAGCATTTTCAGCGGCTTGAACAACCTGGCTGTGTACTCCGTCCTGGACGAGAGCTTCAGCGAGTATTTCGGTTTCACCCATGATGAGGTCAAGCAGATCGCGGCGTATTACGGCGCAAGCGAAAAGTACGCCGAGCTCTG